>DATGDT010000068.1:0-7780 GCA_035310725.1 Gemmatimonadales bacterium | reverse complement strand
TAGGGGCAATCGAAGCTGCACACCTTGGAACGCGCCGGCAGCAGGTTCACGCCCAGGCTCACGCCCAGGCGACGCGACCGGACGGGGCCGTAGACGATGGACCCGTGTGGCGGGGTTGCATCGGCCATGCGGCAAGGTACGTTCTGGCGGCCAGCGAACGAAGAGGTGCGGATGCGTGGCACATGGTGGGTGGCGGCCCTCGCGGCGGCCTGCGCGGCGCCGAAGATCCCGACCGGGGATCCGGCCCGGGAGATCCCGGCGATGCTGGCGCGGTCGGCCGCGGACTGGAATCGCGGCGACCTGGACGGCTTCATGGGCGACTACGTGAAGGATTCGACCGTCGGCTACGTCAGCGGCGGCCACGTCCAGTACGGCTGGCAGCCGCTGTACGATCACTACAAGGCGACCTACTTCGCACCCGGCAAGAGCCGGGACTCGCTCTCCTTCGTGGAGATCGCGGTGCGCCCCCTCACGATGGACCTGGCCTACGCGACCGCGCGATTCGAGCTGCACCGGGGCGACTCGCTGACAGCGAGCGGCCCGTTCACGCTCATCCTCCAGAAGCGCGGCGACCGCTGGCAGATCCTGCACGACCACACCTCGGCGGACCCGAAACCGTGAGGTGGTGGCGGCCGGCGATCCACCTCGCCGCCACGGCGCTCGCCGCCGCCTGCACCTCGCCCGGCAAGGGCATGATCGCCCTCGAAGGGGGGACGCTGATCGACGGCTCGGGCGGTCCCCCCAAGGCCGACGCCCTGATCCTCATCAAGGACGGCACCATCCGGGCGGTGGCCCAGGTGAACGAGATCAAGGTGCCGCGCGGGGCGCAGCGCATCGATCTGGTGGGCAAGACGATCATGCCGGGACTGATCGACGCGCACGCCGTGGTGGAGCGCTGGGCCCTGCCCCGCTACCTCGCCTGGGGCGTGACGTCGGTGCGGGACGTCCACTCGGTCGGCGATTCCGGGTACGCCATCAAGAAGGACATCGACCTGGGCTCCGTGGTCGGGCCGCGCCTGTACACCGCCGGCCCCGTGATCGACGGCATGGCGGCCACGCTCCCTGGTGCGACCGCCGTGGCCGCCGACGAGGAAGCCCGCCAGGCGGTGGATCAACGGGCGGTGGCCGGCGCGGATTTCATCATGGCCTACACCAAGATCACGCCCGACCTGCTGCGGGCGATCGTGGACGAAGCCACGACGCTGCGCCTCCGGGTGTCGGCACGGCCCGGGAAGCTGGACGCCCTCACCGCGGCCCGCTCGGGTGTGGCCTCGCTGGAGCAGCTGTCCGGCATCGTCTCGGCCGCGGCCAACGACGCCGCGCCCTTCCTGCGGGCCAACGATCTCTTCTACGCCGGCCTGACGATGGAGGAGGCGAGCTGGGCCGCGCTCGATTCCGGAGCCGTGGCGCGCCTGGCGGCGGCGCTCGCCGCGACCCGGGTCGCGATCGTGCCGACGCTGGTCGAGCATGAGACGTTCGCGCGTCTCGACGACCCGGCATTGCTGCAGCGCCTCGGCATGTCCGACGTGCCGGCGGGCGGCGACAATCCGGTCCGGGCCGCCTCCGCCCTGCTGCAACGGGCCGGCTGGCGCGCCGCCGACATCGCCGCGTTCCGTCGCGGCCGCGCGCGTCAGGATCAGTTCGTGCGGGAATTCCGCGCCGCCGGGGGTCTCGTGGCCGCCGGTACTGACGCCGCCAACCCGCTGCTCGTCCCGGGCGCATCCCTGCACGAGGAGATGTCGCTGCTGGTGGGCGCCGGCCTGACGCCGATGGACGCCATCACCGCCGCCACCCGGTACGGCGCGCAGGTCCTGACGGCGGACTCGCTGGGCATGGTGGCGCCGGGCAAGGTGGCCGATCTCGTAATCCTGAATCGCAACCCGGCCGAGGACATCACCGCCACCCGCGACATCGCCTGGGTGATGCTGCGCGGCCGCCAGATCCGACCCGATTCCCTGAGGAACAGTTGGACCAAGTGAGACGCCTGCCCCGCTCCCTGGCACTGGCCGCCCTGGCGCTCGGGGTCGCCTGCAATCGTCCCGCGGACCGGGGCGCGCGGCGCATGGGAGGGGTGGTCTACGACGTGCTGCTGCGGGGCGGGTGGGTGGTGGACGGCAGCGGCAATCCCCGCTATCGGGGCGACGTCGCGATCCGCGGCGATCGCATCGCCGCACTGGGCCGGCTCACCAGCGTCGCCGCCCGCGAGACCCTCGACGTTTCGGGAATGATCGTCGCGCCGGGCTTCATCGACATGATGGGCCAATCCGAAATCAACGTCCTGATCGACAATCGGGTACTGAGCAAGGTCACTCAGGGCGTGACCACCGAGATCACGGGTGAGGGCGGATCGGTCGCGCCACTCACGGACGCGCTGGTGGTGCCCGACTCGGATGCCATGCGCAAGTACCACTACCGGGAAGACTGGCGCGACCTCGACGGGTATTTCGCCCAGCTCGCCCGCAATGGCTCCACGGTCAACTTCGCGACCTTCGTCGGCGCCACCCAGGTACGGCTCGCCGTGATCGGCAGCGAAGATCGCCAGCCGACCGCGGCCGAGCTGGCGCACATGGCGGCGCTGGTGGACACGGCGATGGAGCAGGGGGCGCTGGGAGTCTGGTCGGCGCTCGAATACGCCCCCGCGAGCTACTCCACCACGGAAGAGCTGATCGCCCTCGCGCGGGCGGCGCGGCAGCACGGCGGCATCTACGCCTCGCACATGCGTAATGAAGGCACCCAGATCGATCAGGCCCTGGACGAAGTGTTTCGAATCGCGCGCGAGGCCGACATCCCCGCCGAGGTCTCCCACCTGAAGGTCGCGGGACGCCGCAGCTGGGGCCGCATGCCGGCGGTCCTGGCGCGCATCGATTCCGCACGCCGCGCGGGACTCGACGTCACGGCCGACCAGTACCCCTACATCGCCGCGGCCACCTCGCTCGACGCCAGCCTCCCCACGTGGGCCGAGAGCGGCGGCCTCGACTCACTGCTGTCGCGACTGCGCGACCCCGCTACCCGCGCCCGCATCCACGGGGAGATGCTGCGCCCGGCGGGAGGCATCGAGGGGTTCTACAACGAGGCGGGCGGTGGATCCGGGATCCTGATCACCGGCGTCTTTCAGGACTCGCTCCGCAGCCTCCAGGGGAAACGCATCAGCGAGATCGCGGCCGCGCGGAACCGGGACCCGATCGAAACGATCTTCGATATCCTCCTGGCCGAGGGCCCGCACCGCACCGACGCGGTCTATTTCGTCATGAGCGAGCCCGACGTGCAGGCGGCGATGAAGACCTGGTGGGTGGCGGTCAACACCGATTTCGGCGGCGTGGCGCCCGACGGACCGCTGGGCGAGCAATCAGCGCATCCCCGGGCCTACGGGACCTTCCCCCGCATTCTCGGACGCTACGTCCGCGACTCGGGGCTCATGTCGCTCGAGTTCGCCGTGCGCAAGATGACGTCGCTCGCGGCACAGCGGGTCGGCCTGCTCGATCGCGGCCTGCTGCGCCCCGGCATGTTCGCCGACATCACCGTCTTCAATCCGGCGACTGTGGCGGATCGGGCGACCTTCGAGCGGCCACACCAGCCTTCGGTGGGCATCGAGTACGTGCTCGTCAACGGGCAGACCGTCCTGAAACAGGGGCAGCTCACGGCCGCCCGGCCGGGCCGCGGCCTGCGCGGGCCGGGATACGTTCCCCCCGGCGGTCGATGACCCTCGGGCGGTTGCTCCTCGCCTGGCTGCCCGTCGCCGCCTGGTTCTGCCTCGCGGGCTGGGCTGCCAACCGGCTCGTCGGCGGGGGCGTCGTCGCCAATGCTCCCGTCACGACTTCGGTGTTTCTCGCGCTGACAGTCGAGGCCCTGCTCGTCACCCTGTTCGGCTCGCTCTGGTTCGACAGCCTGGGACACGGCGGGTGGTGGCTGCTCTTCGGGCTGGTGGGCATCCTGTCCACCCGGGTGCCTACACGGCCGTCGTTCGTGTCCATCGCCCACGCGGTGGTCCGCTATGTCGGCGCGGGGGCGATCCTGGCCTGGCGCCTGGGGTGAGGTCCGGGCGCGATTTCGCGGGGGAACTTTTCCCGGACGTGGGGCTACAAGGCAACTGAGATCGCGCGGCAAGCCGAGCCCTTGCGCCGCCCGCCTCCTCTCGTCGTCCCGGTTACCGGCAGTTCCCGATTCACACCTCCGTATGTGGAGGCCCCATGACGACTTCCCTGCAACAGGCGACCGTCCGCCTGGAACGGCTCTTTTCCGGTCTGGACACTCGTCCCGGCGTCATCGCCCGGCGGCTCCTGGGCATTCCCAAGCCAGAGGACGAGCGCCTCGCCGAGCTGTTGTGCATCGAGCACCGGGCGCGCAGCAAGATGGACGGCTCGATCGGTGGGTCATTGGTCACCACCGCCTGGGCCGCATGGGAGATGATGGACCTCGGCTTCGATGCGCTGCAGGGAAGCCTGTCGCGCCTCATCTCCTGGGTCCTGACGTTCCTCGAAACCCCTCCGCCGGCCCCGGCTCCCACTCCGCTCGCGCTGCCCAACGGTACGGTGCTCACGAACGAAGCGGGGGCCACGTTCGCGGCTGAGTGCCTCGGCCTGCGCGTGCTGCTCCGGGCGCGCCAGGACGCCCGGCCCCGGGTGTTGCGCCGGCTGGAACGCGTGCTCAGCCTCTGGCCCACCGTCCACGACGAGCTCGCCGCCAGCGCGCTGAGCGTGGTCGCCGTATCGCCGGTGCCCTATCACGACCGTCTCGAATCGTGCGTCGAGCGCATCGGCGCGGCACAGCGCCCCGACGGCACCTGGGGCGACGCCAACCTGTTCCACATGCTCGAGTCGTTGCTGCTGGCGGGCATCCGCCCAGCACGCGAAGTGATTACGCGGGCGATCCCGGCGCTGCTCGCGCTGCAGCAGGTCGACGGCAGCTTCGACAGCCCGCCGCACGAGGAGCGGGCGCTCATCGGGTTGCGCGCGATCCTGGTCGCACAGCAAGGCTGAGCGCGTAAGGGACGAGGGACGGGGGACGGGGGACGAGTGGTGAAGGACCGCCACCCGTCCCTCGTCCCCCGTCCCTCGTCCCTCCATATTCCCCTCCCATGACACCCATTCGCCTCACGGCGTTTTCGCACGGCGCTGGCTGAGCCTGCAAGCTCGGTCCGTCCGAGCTGACGCAGGTCTTGCGCCACGTGCTG
Organism: Gemmatimonadales bacterium; assembly: GCA_035310725.1. Lineage (GTDB taxonomy): Bacteria > Gemmatimonadota > Gemmatimonadetes > Gemmatimonadales > GWC2-71-9 > DASTHG01. Next base: position 2,610 of record DATGDT010000068.1, on the reverse strand, counting down.
TTCCCATCCGATCCCCGGATCCTGGTCGACGCCGCGACCCGGGACGACGCCGCCGTGTTTCAGGTGGCGCCGGACCGCGCGCTGGTGGCGACCGTGGACTTCTTCACGCCCATCGTCGACGACGCGTACGACTTCGGCCGCATCGCCGCGGCCAATGCGTTCTCCGACGTGTACGCGATGGGGGCGGCGCCGCTCTTCGCCCTGAACATCGTCGGCTGGCCGCGCGAGCGGCTGCCGCTCGAGCTGCTGGGGGACGTGCTGCGCGGCGGGGCGGACGTCGCGCGCGCGGCCGGCGCGTTCGTCGTGGGCGGGCATTCGGTGGACGACCCCGAGCCCAAGTACGGCATGGTCGTGATCGGCGAGGTGCACCCCGAGCGCATGGTCACGATCGCCGGCGCGCGGCCCGGGGACGCGCTCGTTCTCACCAAACCGATCGGCACGGGCATCCTCACTACCGCGCTGAAGCGCGATCTGCTCCCGGCGTCCGCCTTGGTGGAGGCGGTCGAGGCCATGACTACGCTGAACGCCGGCGCGTCCCGCGCCATGCTCGCCACGGGGGTTCATGCCGCGACCGACGTCACCGGGTTCGGCTTGCTGGGTCACCTGCGGAACATGCTGGACGCGAGCGGCGTGGCCGCCGAGGTGGAGGCGGCGCAAGTCCCCCTGCTGCCGCACACGCGGGAGATGCTCGCCAAGGGCGCGGTTCCGGGAGGCAGCAGCCGTAATCTCGAGAGCGTGGCGGCGGTGGTGCGGTTCCCGGAGGGCGCCACCAAGGCGGACCGCCTGTTGCTTGCCGACGCGCAGACCTCCGGTGGCCTGCTGATCGCTCTGGCCGCCGAGCGCGTGCCGCGGCTGCAGGAGGCGCTGCAGCGGGAGGGGCAGGCCCCGGCGGCGGTCATCGGCCGGGTGGTTCCCGAGCAAGCGGGATCCATCGTCGTCCGTTAAATCTCCCCCATGGGCGTCATTCCTGAATACCGGTCGCTCACGCCCGATGCGCTGGATGCCCTGGAGCGCGCCGTGCGCGAGCGGCGCCGGGTGGCGCTGTCGCGTCGCGGCACCGAGTACGTCGTCGTGGCAGAGCGGCTCGACGTCGCCGACCGTGACGAGACCCTGCAGGCCCGCCTGCCCATGACCGGGGAGCTGCTGAGCTTCCGGTTGCGCGACCTCGAGACCTTCGCGGTGCTGCCGTGAGCACCGCAGGCGCTGCCGTCGCTGCCTGATGTTCACCCGTCTGCTGGTCGGCCTGGATGGAAGTCCGCACGGCGATGCGGCGCTCGAGCAGGCGGTCGTCCTGGCGCGGCGCTTCCATTCGGTGATCGTCGTCGCGGTGGTCGCGGAGGACGACGCGGCTGGCGCCGCGGCGCTGCTCGAGCGTGGCCGGTTCCGCGTCCAGGCGGCGGGCCTCGACGTCGAAGCGGTGGAGCGGCAAGGCGCTCCCGACGTGAACCTGGCCGAGCTCGCCAAGGAGGTCGATGCCGCGCTGGTGGGCCGCCGGGGGCTCCACACCGAGCGGGCCGGGGCGGGCGCCATCGGCAGCACGGCGGCGTCCCTGATCCGGCTGATCGAGCACCCGGTGATCGTGTGCGGCGGTGCGGCCTCGCCGATGCGATCCTGCGCCGTGGCGTTCGACGGCCGCAACCGCCGGGCGCTCGAGCTGGCCGCGCGGTTCGCGAGCGTCGCGGGGAGCACGGTGCACGTGATTCACGCCTACCGCGACCGGGACGAGGGCACCCTGGTCGCGGGACAGGCGGAAGCGGAGCTGTCGCTGCTGGGCGTGCAATTCCAGACTCACATCGCCGAGGGGTCGGCGGGCGAGGTGATCGCCCGGCTGGTCCGTGAGGTCCGGGCCGATGCCCTGTTCGCGGGGGCGCACGTGGCGCGCGGCCTCGGCGAGCGGCGGCCGAGCGTCGCCTCGCATACCGAGGAGATCCTGCTGCACACCGATCTTCCGGTCGCCATCCAGCCCTGATGGCGACGCCCGCGATTCCGGTCCTCGTGCATGCCGACGAGAGCTGCCTCGGCAACGACCGCACCAAGGCCAGTCCCGGCGGCAACGCGGCGCTGGTCGAGGCGCCGGCGGGCGACAGCGTCGCCCGCTGGGACTTCTACGAGTGCTCACCGCAGACGACCAACAATCGCATGGCGCTGGCGGGCGCCATCGCCGCGCTGGAATGGATCCGGCGCCAGTGGCAGCACGCGCAGGTCACCTGGGTGTCCGACTCCGAGTACCTGGTGAAGGGCATGCGGGAGTGGATGCCGGCCTGGAAGGCGCGCGGCTGGAAGCGGAAGACCGGCCCGATCGAGAACCTCGAGCTGTGGCAGAAGCTCGACCAGGCCACAGCCGCCCACGCCGTCGTCTGGAAGTGGGTGCGCGGCCACGCCGACCACCCCAAGAACGAGTACGCCAACTACATGGCCCAGGGCGCCGCGGAGCGGCAGGAGCGCTCCAATGGGCTCGTCGCCTCCGGCTTCGATACCTGGCTCGCCCAGCAGCGCGCCCGCGGCAAGTACCAGTCCTACGACCCCGATCGGGAAGTCCATGAGCCAGCCTAAGGACGGCGTCGCCGCCAACACGCATCGCCTCAACCTGCTGCCCGACGGCGCCGGTGC
>DATGDT010000067.1:0-3752 GCA_035310725.1 Gemmatimonadales bacterium | reverse complement strand
GCCGGTCAGGTTCTCCCAGGTGCCGCCGTCGTTCCGGGTCAGCCAGACGTTGCCGTCGTCGGTGCCGGCGTACAGCAGGCCGGGCCGCATCGGCGACTCGGCGAGCGATACGATGGTGCAGAAGGTCTCCGCCCCCGTCACGTCGGGCGTCACTCCGCCGGTCGTCTGCGTGCTCACCCGGATCTTCATCGTGTCGCGCGTCGTCAGGTCCGGGGAGATGGGATACAGGTTGTCCCCCCGCTGCGTCGACTTCATCACCTTGCTCGCGCCCGCGTACAGCGTGGTGGGGCTGTGCGCCGACAGGAAGAACGGCGTGTTCCAGTTCCAGCGCAGGTCCTGCTCGGCCGAGTCGGCGAGCTGCCGCCGCCGCAGGTCGGCCAGCCGGGTGCGCTGCGGGCCGGTCGCCGGCTTCGTCGTATCGGGGCGCTCGATCACGATCGAGTCCTCGAACAGCTGATAGGTCGGCCGCCAACCGGGCTTCTGGAGCGCCGTGCGCTCGCCCGTCGCCAGATTGAGCCGTCCCATGTTGCCGCCCTGCGATTCCGAATAAATCGTGTTCGGATCGGTCGGGTCCTGCGCCGTATAGAAGCCATCGCCGCCGCCGACGGTGATCCAGTCGCTGTTGTCGATCGTGCCCTGGCGATGCCGGCTCGGCCCGCACCAGGATCCGTTGTCCTGCAGCCCGCCGCACACGCGGTAGGGGAATCCCATGTCGTAACTGACGATGTAGAACTGGCCGATGGTGATGACGTTCAGGAAGTCCCAGTTGCCGCCCTTGTCCCAGGTCTGGGAGACCCCGCCGTCGTCTCCGACGATGATGTGGTTCGCGTCGGCGGGATCGATCCACATGGCGTGGTGGTCCACGTGAATGCCCTGCGTCGCGTTGCCGACCGTCTTGCCGCCGTCGTTGGAGAAATTGACCGGCGTGGATGACCAGTAGACGCGGTTGGGGTCCTTCGGGTCCACCCGCACCTGCGAGTAATAGAAGGGGCGGACGTCGTTCGAGTTCATCTTGGTCCACGTCGCTCCGCCGTCGGCCGAACGGTACAGGCCGGAGGGGCGCGTCTGCGCGGCCTTTGTCTTGTCGGGCTTCGGATTGGGCGCGGTGTCGGCTTCGACCAGCGCATACATCACGGAATGGTCGGAGGGGGCGATGGCCAACCCGATGCGCCCTTTCGTGGTCTCCGGGAAGCCGCCGCCCTTCACCTCGGTCCAGGTCGTCCCGCCGTCGGTGGTCTTCCACAGGGCGCTGCCGGGGCCGCCGCTGTTCAGGAAGTACGGCCCGCGCACCCGCTGCCAGCTCGAGGCGAAGAGCACCTCGGGGTTGGTGGGATCCATTACGAGATCGATGAAGCCCGCCCGGTCGCTGATGAACTTGACGAGCTTCCAGGTCTGGCCGCCGTCGGTGGTCTTGTAGAGTCCGCGCTCGGGGTTCGCCGCCCACGGCTGTCCCAGGGCGGCGACGTAGACGATGTTGGGGTCGGTCGGATGCACTATGATGCGTCCGATGGCCCCGGTCTTCTCCAGACCCATCGGCTTCCAGGTGAGGCCGCCGTCGGTGGACTTGAAGATGCCGCACCCCGGGGAGATGGTGTTGCGCGAGTCTTCCTCGCCCGTGCCCGCCCAGACCTGCATCGTGTCGCTCGGCGCGATGGCCAGCTCCCCCATCGAGATGCAGCGCTGATCATCGAACACGGGCCGGAACGTCGTGCCGGCATTCGTGGTCTTCCAGATGCCGCCGGCGGCGGCCGCGAGGAAGAACGTCCGCGACGGGCTCGGGATCCCGACGACGCTCGACACGCGTCCGCCCATGTTGGCGGGGCCGATGTTGCGCCAGCGGAAGCCGGCGAGGAGCGTCGAATCGAGCTGGGTGGACGTCTGGGCAGCGAGGGGTGCGGTGAGTGCGGCGGCGAGCGTGGTGACAGCCGCCCACAAGCGCTGGGTCATGACGGCCTCGGGCAAGAGGGTGAGTCGGGGAATGCTGCAGCACTTCGGGTACGCACGCCAGACCCCGGCCGTTGAACCCCCGCGCCCGGCCTCTCGCGGCTCCGGGAAAGAAAGCGTCACCTCCGCTTCACCTGCCGTTCCCACCTCCCCCTGCAGACTACGATCCGGCCCGAAGATCCCAGGAGAGGACATGGAGAAGATCCGGATCGAGCAGCACACCTTCGCGGGAGGGCTCTGGTTTGCCGGCTGGCTCTTCACGCTCGGCTTTCTGCACCTGTCCTTCTGGAAGGGGTTTCTGGCGCTCGTCGTGTGGCCCTACTACCTCGGGGTGGCGGTGAGCACGATCCTGCAACGCTGACCCGTACGCTCGAGGGCCTCTCCATGGACACGCCGGCGGCGGACCTTCCCGCGACGCTCCAGATCGACTACCCGGACCGGGACCTGGACCGGGTCACGACCTTCTTCCGCCCTTTCACGGTCATCCCGATCGCCATCCTCCTGGCGCTGGTGTCGGGGCCTTCATCGCGCTCGGAGGCCTCGCGCTACGCGCTGGAATCCGGCGGGATCGTGTTCCTGCCGACGGTGCTGATGCTGCTGTTCCGCGGCAAGTACCCGCGCTGGTGGTTCGACTGGAATGTCGCGTTGACGAAGTTCGGCCTGCGCGTCACGGCGTATCTGGCGCTGCTGCGCGATGAGTACCCGTCGACCGATGACGAGCAGGCCGTCCACCTGGATGTCCCTTACCCTGACGCCGCGCACCTCAGTCGTGGGTTGCCGCTGGTGAAATGGCTGCTGGCCATCCCGCATTACGTCGTGCTGGGAGTCCTCAGCCTCGCGGCGGTGGGGGCTGTCCTCGTGGCATGGTTCGCGGTCCTGTTCACGGGCCGCTATCCCCGCGGGCTCTTCGCGTTCGTGGAAGGAGTGCTGCGGTGGTGGGTGCGGGTCCTGGCGTACGCGTTTCTGCTCACGACCGACCGCTACCCGCCGTTCCGTCTCGCGGCCTGACTGCCCGGGTTCCCGGGCTGGCGTTTCCGGGGCACGCGTGATTGTTTGAGGGCCGATGCTCGAGGCCCACGAATTCCTGAAATCTCTGACGATCGTCCTGGCCGTCGCCGCGGTCACGACGATCGTGTTCCAGCGCCTGCGCCAGCCGGTGGTCCTCGGCTATCTCATGGCCGGGCTGATCGTCGGCCCCCACCTACCGATCCCGCTGGTGGCGGACCCGGCCGTCGTGCAGACGCTCTCCGAGCTGGGCGTCATCCTGCTGATGTTCTCGCTCGGGCTGGAGTTCAGCCTGCGCAAGCTGGCGGCCGTGGGGCCCACCGCAGGACTGACCGCTCTGCTGCAGTCCAGTCTGATGATGTGGCTGGGGTTCATGCTGGGCCGGCTGTTCGGCTGGACCGGGCGCGAGAGCCTCTTCACGGGCGCGATCATCGCGATCTCGAGCACCACGATCATCGCCAAGGTCTTCGCGGAGCAGCGGGTCACGGGGAAGCTGCGCGAGCTCGTCGTCGGCATCCTCATTGTGCAGGACCTGATCGCCGTCCTGCTGATGGCGATCCTCACGGGCGTGGCCTCGGGGAGCGGCCTGGCCGCCGGGCCACTGATCGCCCTGGTCGCCCGGCTGGGGACGTTTCTGTTCGGTCTGATCGCCGTGGGCCTGTTGCTGGTGCCGCGGGCGATGCGCGCCGTCATCCGCCTGAACCGCCCCGAAACGACGGTGATCGCCAGCATCGGCCTCTGCTTCTCGATGGCGCTCCTCGCCCAGGCCTTCGGGTACTCCGTGGCCCTCGGCGCCTTCATCG
>DATGDT010000066.1:0-4075 GCA_035310725.1 Gemmatimonadales bacterium | reverse complement strand
GACCACGTCACGGCGCTCGAGTTGGCTCAATGGATCAAGGACCGGCGGTCCGATCTGCGGATCCTCGATCTGCGTCCTGCGGCCCAGTACGACAGCCTGCATATCCCCGGGGCGGACCGAGTCGCCCTCGATTCGCTCATGTCGCTCGACCTGCCACGGGGTGGGACGGTCGTGCTCTACTCCGCAGCGGGAGCCCACGCCGCGCAGGGATGGGTGTTCCTGCGCGCGCTCGGCCTGACCCACGTGTACTTCCTGCGCGGTGGGATGTACGAGTGGGTCGACCAGGTGCTGAGCCCGACCCTCGCCGTCGACCCGACCCCGGCGGAGCGCGTGGCATACAGGCGAGCGGCCATGCTGAGCCGCTACTTCGGCGGCTCACCTCAAGCGGGCGTGCCGCGCGTCGAGCAGGCGAAAAGCGTCGCCCAGCTGCGGCGCCGCGGGTGCTGAGCGCCGAATGCGGCGCTAGTCCAGCGTCGACCGGGGCCCTGCCTTGCGGCAACGGCCCCCCGGACTCAAGCTTTCCGTCATGGGTCCCCTGGGCTTCTACCGGAAGCTGCGCGACGAGCGCCGGCAGCTCGGCTGGAAAGGCCTGCTGAAACGGCGTGGCTGGGCGTTCGTCGCCGTCGTGGTGCTCGTCTACCTGGTGCGCGACCTGGTGCTCTACGTGCTGGTCCCCCTCGCCGTGGTGGCCGGCCTGCGACACTGACGGAGCTATTATCTTCCGGTTGTGCCCAACGAAATCCAGCAGCGCGTCTCCGCGGCCCTCGCCGCACTCCAGCCCGACCGCATTCACGATCTCGCCGTCGACGACGCCGGCCAGGTGTCCTTCACGTTCCATCTGAAACGGGAGGACCCCGCCACGCTGGTGCGCGACGCCCGCCGGGCTGTGCAGGCGCTGGAGGGCGTGACCGGCGTCAAGATCAACGTCGTGGATTCCGCAACGCCGGCCGGACCTGCGTCACGTTCCGGGGCGGGGCCGGGCAGGGCCTCGTCCCCCGTCCCTCCTCCCCCGTCCCCCGAGGACATGCCTCGCCTGGGCCGCGCACTCGCCATCTCGTCGGGGAAGGGCGGCGTGGGGAAGTCCACCGTCTCGGCCAACCTCGCCGTCGCACTCGCGCGGGAGGGTCATGCGGTCGGCCTGATGGATGCCGACATCTACGGTCCCAACATCCCCCGCATGATGGGCGTGGACGAAAAGCCCCCCGTGCTGGGCGGCAAGATTCAGCCGCTCGAGGCGCACGGCGTCAAACTGATGTCCCTCGGATTCATCGTGGAGCGCGATCAGCCCGCCATCTGGCGCGGGCCGATCATCATGAAGATCATCCAGCAGTTCCTGCACGACGTGGACTGGGGAGAGTTGGACTACTTCCTGGTGGACCTGCCGCCGGGCACCGGTGACGCCCAGCTCTCGCTGGTCCAGACGATCCATCTGCACGGCGCGCTCATCGTGACGACGCCGCAGGAGGTCGCGACCGGCGACTCGCTGCGCGGGGCCAAGATGTTCGAGCGGGTGGGGACGAAAGTGCTGGGCGTGGTCGAGAACATGAGCTACTACGTGTGCGAGCACTGCGGCGAGCGGAGTGAGCTGTTCCAGTCGGGCGGGGGCGAACGGCTCGCCGCCGAGCTCGGCGTTCCGCTGCTCGGCCAGATTCCGCTGCAGGCCGGCCTCGCCCGCCTGGCAGACTCCGGGCAGCCGATCGTCGCCTCCCAGCCCGACTCGCCGGCCGCCAAGGCCCTGGCCGACACGGCCCGCCAGGTGGCGGCGCTGCTCCAGTCCGCGCGTTCCGGGCCGCTCCCAGTCACGCGCTGAGATGCGGCTCCTCACGGCCGCGCTGTTGCTGCTGCAGGCCGCCGACGGGGGCGGAGGCGAGTTCCGTTCCCGCGTCGCGCGCACCGAGCTCCGAGCGGGTCTCGAGACACTCTATGCCGGGGATTTCGCCGCCGCCGCCCGGTACTTCGCCGACCTGGCATCCCGCGACAGCGCCGACCCGGCGCCGCTGACCTTCGAGGCGGGCGCCTACATCTGGTGGGCCGCCGCCAAGGATTCCGACGACTTCGCCGCGAGCCGCATCGACTCGCTGCTCGATCGCGCCATCGAGCTCGGGAAGATCCGCGAGGCCGGCATCGAGCGGGACTTCTGGCTCGCCACCGCCCTGGGCTACCGTGCCCGCGAGCGGGAGCTCCACGGGCACAACTGGGGGGCCGCCAAGGACGCGAAGGCGATGCGTGATGCCTACCGTCGCGTCCTGGCCGCGGACTCGTCCTGCACCGACTGCTTCCTCGGGCTGGGCCTCTACAGCTACGGCCTCGCGCGGGCGAGCACGCTGGCGAAGATCGTGGGCCGGATCATCGGACTCGGTGGCGGCAATGCCGATGAGGGCCTGGCGATGATGCGGCGCGTGGCTCAGTCTGGAGACCTGGCGCGTGTCGAGGGGAGCTGGGTCCTCGCGGCGGCCCTGGTGCGCGAAGCGAACCGGGACGATCGGACGGCCGCCGGGCTGCGGGCCGAGGCCGTCGCGCTCGTGGACGGACTGGCCGCGCGGTACCCGGCGAATCCGGTATTCCAGCGGTTTCTGCACGAGATGGCGCACAGTCCGCCGTGAGCACCGCCGCCGCCCCCTCCCGGACGCCGGGGGTGCTCACCATCGGCCCGCTCCGGCCGGTCATCCTGCGTCTCGCTCTTCCCGCCGTCGCGATGATGGCGTGTCACTTCACGTTCGGCGTGATCGACGCGGTGTGGGTCGGCCGGCTCATCGGCCCGGCGGCGCTCGCGGCCGTGTCCACCGCCGGCTTCTACGTCTGGATCCTGCTGAATCTCGGGGAAATGGTCGAGGTCGGCCTGATCGCCGTCGCGGCGCGGCGTCACGGCGAAGGGGCGCCGGATCAGGCCGCCCGTGCCGCCGGGGCGGCGGTGCTGTACGCGCTCGCCGCGGGCGTCGTGGTCAGCGGACTGGGCCTGCTGCTCACCGACCCTCTCTTCCGGCTCATGACCGTGCCGGCGGAGGTCGCGCGGCTGGGGCATGAGTACCTCGATACCTGGCTGCTCGGCGGTCCGCTGGTGTTCGGCTTCTTCGCGATCGAAGCCACCTTCCGCGCCTCCGGGGACACCCGCACGCCGATGTGGCTGCTCGCCGGCTCGGTGCTGTTGTCGATCGTGCTCGATCCGCTGCTGATCGCGGGCGTCGGGCCGTTCCCACGGCTCGGCGTGGAGGGTGCGGCGCTGGCTTCGGTGATGGTGCGGGGCGGCGGGTTCCTGGTCGGCGTGGCGATCGCGTTCCGTCGCAGGCTGATCCGCCTGGATCTCCCTGATTGGCGCGCCGTCCCGGGGATGTTGCGGGTCGGTGCGCCGCTGTCGCTCGCGGGGGTCCTCCTCTCGATCATCTATATGTGGCTGACCCGGTTCACCGCGCGGTTCGGGACCCCGGCGCTCGCCGCCCTGGGCGTCGGTCACAAGGTCGAGGGCATCGGATTCATTGCGATTTCCGGGTTCGCCTTGTCCGCCGCGGCGCTCGTCGGGCAGAACCTGGGCGCCGGCCGGGAGGATCGCGCCCGAGCGGCCACGCGGCTCACCATCCTCTATTGTCTCTGTGTCACCGTCCCGGCCGCGCTCGCGTTCGTCACGGTTCCCGAACGCCTCGTCGGGCTGTTCACGACCGATCCCGGCGTGATCGATGACGGCAGCCTCTACCTGCGCATCATCGCGTTCGCGCAGATCGGGCAGACCTTCGAGATCGTGCTCGAGGGAGCGCTGGCCGGTGCCGGCTACACCTTCTGGCCGATGCTCGTGGGCACGGTGTTCACCGTGCTGCGCGTGCCTCTGGCCGCTTGGTGGTCGGGACCGCTCGGTCTGTTTGGGATCTGGCTCGCGCTGTCGCTCACCGCCATCGCTCGGGGTCTCGCCAATACAGTCTTCTGGGTCTCGGGCACGTGGCGTCGCGCGACCGTGTAGCGCCGACGGCCGATAGCTGATAGCTGATAGCCATGTCCATCATCACGCTCCTGACGGACTTCGGGACGAGCGACAGCTACGTCGCGGAGATCAAGGGCGTGTTGCTGTCCCGCGTCCCCACGGCCA
>DATGDT010000065.1:0-2143 GCA_035310725.1 Gemmatimonadales bacterium | reverse complement strand
GCCGATCTACTACACCGACGCGCTGCTGCGCCAGCCGCACCACCCCAACTGGCACATCGTGATGGGCGTGGGCGCGCACAAGGGCGTGGACTACGTGACCGGCGACTTCGGGCCGCAGGCGCGCTACGCCTACCGCGACCTGCAGCTGCGCTGGTTCGATCACTACCTGCTGGGCCGTAACAACGGCGTCGACACGCTGCCGCACCTCGACATCTTCGTCCCGGGCGACAACACCTGGCGCACCGAGAACGAGTGGCCGCTGGCGCGGCAGCGCCTGACGAACTGGTACGTGTCCTCCGGCGGGCACGCGCAGACCAGCTCCGGCGACGGCGTGCTCGACACCGTGCCGCCGAGCGCCGGCGCGCCGGCCGACACGTTCACGTACGATCCGGCCGACCCGACGCCCTACCTGATCGACTCGCGCGAGCTCGAGGAATCGCTCAACGAGGACTACACCCAGCTCAACGCCACGCGGCGGGACGCGCTCGTCTTCACGTCCGCGCCGCTCACTAGGGCCCTCGAGGTCACGGGCGAGATGACGGCGCAGCTATGGGCGGCCAGCGACCGGCTGGACACCGACTGGACCGTCATGCTGCTGGATGTATGGCCGGACGGGCACGCCGAGCGGGTGCAGGACGGCCTGGTGCGGGCGCGCTTCCGGCGGGGGATGGACCGGGAGGTGCCGCTGGTGCCGGGGCGGGTCGAGCGCTACGACATCGACCTGTGGTTCACCTCGATGGTGTTCCAGCCGGGGCACCGGCTGCGGGTCAGCATCGCGTCGGCGCTGTTCCCCAAGTACGACCGCAACCTGAACACCGGCGGCAACAACGAGCGGGATTCGACCTTCGTGGTGGCGCACCAGCGGGTGCTGCACGACGCGGCGCACCCGTCGCACGTGGTGCTCCCGGTGATTCCGCGCTAGTGGCGAGAAAGCAGGTCCTTCGCGTCGCGCGCTCCTCCTTCTTTTCTTTCTCAAGGAGCGCGTACAGCCTGTCATCCTGAGCGCCGCAGGCGCGAACGACCTGCTGTTCAAACTCGTCATGAGGAGAGGAGGGATCCGCAGCGACACGAGGAAAAACAGGTCCTTCGCGTCGCGCGCTGTCGCGCGCTCCGCTCAGGATGACATGCGCGTTGCTCTTGTGAGAGAAAAGGGGGATCGGGAAGGTTTCTGCACTCCGCTGCAAGAAAATGATGACGGTGGGTCGGGTAACGGCAACCATGATAGAGGTGCAGGCGCACCTTCTACGTGTACATCATGGCGAGTCGGACCCGGGTGTTGTATGTCGGCGTCACGAATGACCTCGCGCGGCGCGTGAATGAGCACAAGCAAGGCTCAGTCCCTGGCTTCACGACCAGGTATCGCGTCACCCGACTGGTCTACTTCGAGGAATTCGCGGACATTCGGGACGCCATTGCCCGGGAGAAGGTGATCAAAGGCTGGGTGCGGTCGCGCAAGACCAGCCTGATCGAGCGCTGTAACCCCACTTGGGAGGACCTGGCCGAGCCCTAGCGGTTCTTCTTTCTTCCCCTTCTTTCTCTCATAACGCGCGCTGAGCATGTCATGCTGAGCGCCGCAGGCGCGAAGGACCTGCTTCGCGCGAACCCTTCAGTCTTTACGGAGCCGAAAGAAGGCCAGGACGTACCCGTCGGCATCGGTGACCTCGAAGCCCCACAGCCCGTCGTCGATGAAGGACAGCTCCTTCACGAACGACGCCCCCCGCTGCTTGAACTCGGCAAACAGGACGTCGGGGTCGCGGGTGTAGATGTAGGCATCCCACCGAGCCCATTCGTGACGGGTGTGGTTGGGACAGGGATGCACGTCGGGCCGGATCGCCTTGAGCATGATGCCGATCCCGTCCCGACTCACGTGACCGTAGTAGACGTCGTCGGCCGGCCCCTGGAAATCCAGCGTGAAGCCGAAGCGCTCGATGTAGTGCGAGATCGAGGCCTGCAGGTCCTGCACGATGAAGAACGGGCTGATCGAAGCGAGATTCCTGTCTGATGCCGTGGTGCTCGAGTTCATGTACCAATCCCCCTAGCGGCGACGGATGGGCGCGCTCCACCGGAAGGTGCCCCACTCCATCACGAGCCGTCCAGCCGGTTCGATGCGAATGGTGAACCGCTCGACATTCGTTGGCAGGGA
>DATGDT010000064.1:0-18566 GCA_035310725.1 Gemmatimonadales bacterium | reverse complement strand
GGTCCCCTCGACGTGCACCCCTCCGATCGCCACTCCCCGGATTCCCCCGCCGCTCACGACGGCGAGTCCGGCCACCGCCAGTCCCGTCATCGTGCCGCCGGTGACGACGGCGAGCCCCGCCGTCGTGATCCCCCGAATCCGCCCGTTCCCCACCACGGCCAGGCCTGCGGCACTCACGCCGTCCACGGCCTCGTCGGACACGACCGCGAGACCGCCGGTGGCGATCCCCCACATCCCACGGTTCCCCACGACGGCGAGGCCCCCCACGCTCACCCCACCCAGCACGCCGTTGGCAACCGTGCCGAGTCCCGAGACGTTGAGCCCGGCCAGGTCGCCGTCGGCGACGACACCCAGGCCAGCCAGGTTCAGACCGCGCATCGAGCGGTTGGCCACGGTCCCGAGGCCCGACACGTTGATCCCCGTCATGTCGCCGTTGGACACCACGCCCAACCCGGCGACCGTGATGCCGCGCGTGTCGCCGTTGGAGACCGCGCCCAGTCCGGCGAGCGTCACCCCATGGAACCCCCGCTCCGCCACGGCCCCGATCACCCCGACGGTCACGCCGTTGAAGGTCCCACCGACGGGACCCGCGAGCCCCAGGGCCACCCCGTTCAACTCCATCGTTTCATTGTGCTTCGCGTTCCAGATCGTGAGATTGATCCCGTTCACCCGCTCCACGCCGTTGTCCTGGAAGTTGATCCGCAGACCGGTCCAGCGACGCGAGTTCCCGATGCTCAACCCCACGTCGTGCACGCCGAGATTCAGCGCGCGATACCCCGGGCGGCCACGTGGCTGGGGCGCCTGACCGGAGTCGGCCTGCGCGAGGAGGCCGGCCGGTAGCACACCGGCCAGCGCGATGGTGAACGCGGCAGCGAACGGGGCCCGGCTCATCGGCGTCCTCGAGCAGAGGGAAGGATGCGGCTAGTACGGGACCGCGACGGGTCCGGTTCCATACATGATGAGACGGCGTGCATCTTGCAAGACCGCGCGGGCAAGACGACGTTATACGTGAGCGCGCGATGACCACACTACGAGCGGTATTCACCAAGCTGCGGCTGTGGTTCGACACCGCGGCGATGCCGGTCGGAGGGAATCCGGCCGAGCATCGGGTGGACTGGGTGCGTGTGCTGCCGTTCGTCGCCATGCACCTCGCCTGCCTGGCGGTGATCTGGGTGGGGGCGAGCTGGGCCGCGGTGGGCGTCGCGGCCGGTCTCTACGCGACACGCATGTTCTTCGTGACCGCGTTCTACCACCGGTATTTCTCCCACCGGACCTTCGAGACCACGCGCCCGGCCCAATTCGCGTTCGCCGTACTGGGAGCGACCTGCGTGCAGCGCGGTCCGCTCTGGTGGGCGGCCCACCACCGCAAGCACCACCGGCACGCGGACACGCCGGACGACGTGCACAGTCCCCGCCAGCATGGCTTCTGGTGGAGCCACATGGGGTGGATCACCTCGCCGGAGAACTTCCCTACCGACCTGCAGCAGGTGCCGGATCTGGCGAAGTATCCCGAGCTCCGGTTCCTCGACCGTTTCGACGTCGTCGTCCCGCTGCTGCTCGCCCTGGTCCTGTTCCTGATCGGCGGCGCGCAGTGGCTGGTGTGGGGGTTCTTCATCAGTACGGTCGTGTTGTTCCACTGCAGCTGCTTCATCAATTCGCTGGCCCATCAGCTGGGGCGCCGCCGCTACCCCACCCCCGACGACAGCAAGAACAGCCTGATCCTCTCGCTCATCACCTTCGGCGAGGGATGGCACAACAACCATCATTGGTATCCCGGCGCCGCGCGACAGGGATTCTTCTGGTGGGAAGTGGACCTGACCTATTACGGATTGTGGCTGCTCGCCCGCATCGGGATCATTCGGAACCTCCACCCGGTGCCGGCCAGGGTCCTGGAGCGCGCCTGAGCGCGCCGCCTGCCCTCGACCGGCTTTCCCGCCGGCTGCTGCTCGACCGGCTGGCGCGGCTGTCCTCCGGCCGTCTCGCCCTGAACGAAGGCGTTGAATCGCTCCAGTTCGGCCCCGGCCCGGAGCCGGCGGCCCGGCTCATCGTCCGCGATCCACGCTTCTACCGGTCGGTCGTCCTGGGAGGGCACCTGGGGGCCGTCGAGGCATACCTGGACGGCTGGTGGGATACCGACGACCTGACCGCGCTGGTGCGGGTGATGGTGCAGAACCGCGACGTGCTGGACAGTCTCGAGACGGGATGGGCCCGGCTCGCTTCGCCGGTGCGCCGGGCATGGCACGCCTGGCGGCGCAATTCGCGCGGCGGCAGCCGGCGCAACATCGCCGCGCATTACGATCTCGGGAACGACTTTTTCGCCGCATTCCTGGACGACACGCTGACGTACTCGTGCGGCGTCTTCGAGCGTCCCGACTCGAGCCTGCGGGAAGCGTCCCTGGCCAAGTACGAGCGGTTGTGCCGCAAGCTGGAGCTCGGGCCCGCGGACCACGTGGTGGAGATCGGCAGTGGATGGGGTGGCTTCGCGCTGCACGCCGCCGGAACGCGCGGCTGCCGCGTCACCACCACCACGATCTCGCGGGAGCAGTACCGCCTGGCCGTCGAGCGCGTCGCCGCGGCCGGCCTCGCGTCGCGCGTCACCGTGCTGCTGCAGGACTACCGCGACCTGACGGGCCGGTACGACAAGCTGGTATCGATCGAGATGATCGAGGCGGTGGGCCACGCGTTCTACCGCACGTTCTTCCGCAAGTGCGCCGAGCTGCTCGAGCCCGGCGGCCGGATGGCGCTGCAGGCGATCACCATCGATCCGCGCTTCTATCATCGCGCGCGACGCGAAGTGGATTTCATCAAGCGCTACATCTTTCCCGGCTCCAACATCCCCTCCGTCCCGGTGTTGCGGGAAGCCGCCGAGCGCACCGCCCGCCTCGCGCTGGTCCATCTCGAAGACATCACGCCGCACTACGCCGAAACCCTGAAGCGCTGGCGCGAGAACTTTCTCGCCCGCTGGGACCGGCTGCGCGCGCTCGGCTTCTCCGAGCAGTTCCGCCGCCTGTGGGAGTTCTACTTCTGCTATTGTGAAGGCGGATTCCGCGAGCGCTTCCTGGGCGACGTGCAGATGTTGTTCGTGCGGGAACCGACGCAGGCCTGATCCGGCTCCCCGCCCCGCCGCACGCCGCCGAGCTTGCGGGTCCGCCCGGCCGGGCACAGTTTCACGCCACCTCTCACCACACCGTGATCATGCGACTGCCGCGCGCCTGCGCCGTACTGCTGCTTTGCGCTACTCCCGTCGTCGCCCAGGCGTCCCGCCCGCTGGACTGGGATTCCATCGCCGCCGAGGCGGTCCGCAACCTCTCGGCCTACCTCGCGATCAACACGACCAACCCGCCGGGCAACGAGCTCGCAGCCGCCAGGTTTCTGCAACAACTGCTGGCTCGTGACGGGATCGAAGCGCAGATCCTCGATACGGCGGAGCTCGGCGCCGGACGGGCCAATCTCTACGCCCGGTTGCGCTCCACCGGCGCCAAGAAGGCCATCGCGCTCGTGAGTCACCTGGACGTCGTGCCCGTGACCCCGCAGTTCTGGTCGGTGGACCCGTTCTCGGGAGCGGTGCGCGACGGCTACGTGTGGGGCCGCGGAGCGCTCGACATGAAGGGCGAAGGGCTGGTGCAGCTCATGGCACTGCTCGCGCTCAAGCGCAGCGGCGTGGCGCTGGACCGCGACATCGTGTTCATCGGCAACGCCGACGAGGAGCTGGGCGGCACCGGGGCGGAAGTCTTCGTGCGCCGCCACGCCGACCTGCTGCGCGACGTGGAGTTCCTGATGACCGAGGGCGGCGACAACCTCGTCGACAACGGGAAGCTCGCCTACTACGGGGTCGGGGTCGCGGAGAAGCGGACGTTTTGGCAGCGCGCCACGGTCCACGGCACTCCCTCCCACGGCTCGCGACCCACCAAACTGAACCCCGTTCCCCACCTCGTGGACGCGCTGTCCCGGCTGGCGCACTACGAGACCCCGCTGCACGTCACGCCCGGCGTCGCGAAGTACTTCCACGACATCGCCCCGCAATACAGCGGCCGCGAACGCGCGTGGCTCACGGACGTCGCGGCGGCCGTCGCCGATCCCGCAGCGCGTGCGTGGATCACCGACAACGTCTACTGGAACGCGATCCTCCGGAACACGATCTCGCTCACCGTGCTGAGCGCATCGAACAAGACGAACGTCATCCCCGCCGAGGCGACGGCCGAAATCGACATCCGCCTCCTCCCCGACCAGGACACGGCGGCGGTGCGCGCCGAGCTGGTGCGCGTCGTGGGAGACACGGCGGTGCACTGGCAGACCATCTATCCCCCCAAGGCCCCGCTCGAAAGCCCGATCGACACGGACCTGTTCCGGGCCATCGAGCGCGCGGCGCACGAGCGCGACCCGGGCGCGCAGGTGACGACGCCCATGCTCACCGGGGCCACCGACCGCCCCACCTACCGGGCCCTGGGGATCGTGACCTACGGGTTCGATCCCTTCAAGACCGACAAGGCCGACGCGCAGCGTGGCGTCCACGGCAACGACGAGCGGGTGAGCGTCGCCAACGTGGGGTTCGGCGTGCGCTTCCTCTACGACGTGCTGCGCTACGCGCAGTAGGAGTCGCCATGCCGGATACCACGCGTTCCGCGCCGTCGCTCGAGGCGCATTGGATGCCCTTCACGGCGAACCGGGCGTTCAAGCGCGCCCCGCGCCTGCTCGTCTCGGCCTGCGGCATGCACTACACGGCGGCCGACGGGCGCCGCATCCTCGACGGCACGGCGGGGCTGTGGTGCGTGAACGCGGGTCACGCACGGGAGCCGATCGTCCGCGCCATCGCGGAGTCCGCGGCGCGGCTCGACTATGCGCCCGGGTTCCAGATGGGCCACCCCGGCAGCTTCGCCCTGGCCGAACGCCTCGCCACGCTGCTGCCGGGCGATCTGGACCGGGTGTTCTTCACCAACTCCGGCTCCGAGTCGGTGGACACGGCGCTCAAGATCGCGCTCGCCTATTTCCAGGCGCGCGGGGAGCCGCAGCGGGCGCGCTTCGTGGGACGCCAGCGCGGCTACCACGGCGTGGGATTCGGCGGCATCTCGGTCGGCGGGCTCGAGAGCAACCGCAAGGCGTACGCCGCTCAACTTCTTCCGCTGATCGACCACCTGCCCCACACGCACGATCTCGCACACAACGCCTTCTCCCGCGGGCAGCCCGGGTGGGGGGCGGAGCTCGCCGATGCGCTGGAGGCGATCGTGGCGCAGCGCGGCGCGGCGACGATCGCGGCCGTGATCGTCGAGCCGGTGGCCGGCTCGACCGGCGTGCTCGTTCCCCCGCGCGGGTACCTCGAGCGGCTGCGCGCCCTGTGCGACCGGCACGGCATCCTGCTGATCTTCGACGAGGTGATCACCGGCTTCGGCCGCCTCGGGGCGCCGTTCGCCGCGCAGGCGCTGGGCGTGCTCCCCGACATGATCAGCTGCGCCAAGGGAATCACCAACGGCGCGGTGCCCATGGGCGCCGTGGCGGTGCGGCGCGGGATCTACGACGCGATCGTCGATAGCGCCCCGGCGGGCATCGAGCTGTTCCACGGCTACACGTATTCGGGACACCCGCTCGCGACCGCCGCCGGGCTCGCGACGCTCGAGCTGTACCGGACCGAGGGCCTGTTCGAGCGCGCCCGCGCCCTGGCGCCCGCCTGGGAGGAGGCGGCGCACGCACTGCGCGGGCTGCCGCACGTGACCGACCTGCGCAATCTCGGCCTGATGGCCGCGCTGGAGCTCGAGCCGCGCCCGGGGGCGCCGGGGGCGCGGGGCTTCGAGCTGTTCCTCGACTGCTTCGAGCACGGCGCACTGGTGCGGGCGACCGGAGACGTCATCGCCTTCTCGCCGCCGCTCATCATCGAGCGCGGGCAGATCGACGAGCTGTTCGGCCTGGTCGCGGACGCGCTGCGGCGCCTGCCATGAGCCGCCCGAGCGATCACCGCTCGGCCGCCCTGGCCGGATTCCTCGGCTGGACGCTCGACGCGTTCGATTTCTTCCTCGTCGTGATGACCCTCACGGCGATCGCCGCGGAGTTCGGCAGGCCGGACAAGGACATCGCCTTCACGCTGCTGCTCACCCTCGCCTTCCGCCCGGTGGGCGCGTTCATCTTCGGCTTGGTGGCGGATCGGTACGGCCGCCGTCTTCCCCTGATGATCGACCTGGTGTTCTACTCGATCGTCGAGGTGCTCTCCGGTCTCGCCCCCAACTACACGACGTTCTGCGTCCTGCGGGCGCTGTTCGGCATCGGCATGGGGGCCGAATGGGGAGTCGGGGCGTCGCTGGTGATGGAGAAGGTCCCGGTGGGCCGGCGCGGGCTCTGGTCGGGGCTGCTGCAGCAGGGCTACGCGTTGGGGTACCTGCTCGCCGCACTGTGCTACTTCGTGGTGTTCCCGCGCTGGGGCTGGCGACCCCTGTTCTTCATCGGGGGACTGCCGGCGCTGCTCGCACTGTACGTGCGCTCGCGGGTCTCGGAGTCCGAGGTGTGGCAGCGGTCGCGGGCGACTTCCTGGAGCCACCTCGGCCGGGTGCTCCTCGCCAACTGGAAGACCTTCGCGTACCTCGTCGCGCTCATGGCGCTGATGAACGGTGTGTCGCACGGCACGCAGGACCTCTACCCCACCCTGTTGAAGCGCGATTGGGGATTTCAGACGCCGCGCGTGGTCGGGCTGACGGCGCTCTCCATGATCGGCGCATTGATCGGCGGGATCCTGGCCGGCCACTACTCCGATCGGATCGGTCGCCGTCGCACCATCGTGCTGGCGCTGTGTGGGGCCCTGTTGCTCATCCCCTTGTGGGCGTTCTCGCCGAACGTCTTCCTGCTCGCGGTCGGGGCGTTCCTCATGCAGGTGATGGTGCAGGGAGCCTGGGGCGTGATTCCCGCACACATCACCGAGCTGTCACCGGATGCAACGCGCGGCGTGCTGCCGGGGTTCGCGTACCAGTGCGGCGCCGCCATCTCCGGGATGATGCCGTACCTGGGGACCCTCATCGCCGCCGAGACCGGGTACAGCAAGGCCATGGCGCTGACGGCCGGTGTGGTGTTCGTGCTGTGTGCCTTCGCCGCCTGGTTCGGACCCGAACGGCGCGGGATCGTCTACGGCGCCGGCCGGGCGATCAGCGACCCGGCGTGACCTCCTGGAGATCGCCCAGCTCCTGGGCGATGCAGGCGCGACAGGAGCGGCGCAGGGCGTCGAACCCGAGCAGCTCGACCCGGGGAGCGAGGTAGTCGGAGCGCACGGGCTCCTCCTGCAGCAACCCGGTGCTGAGGTACTTCTTGTTGTCGTCCGGGAAGACGGTGACCACGACGGCGTCCGGTCCCAGCTCCTCCTGGACCAGCAGCGCCCCGAGGAAGTTCGCTCCAGAAGAGATCCCCACCCCCAATCCCAGGCGGGACGCGAGCTCCTGCGCCATGAGGATGGCGTCGCCGTCCGACACCGCGATCACCCCATCGAGCTGCGTCAGATCGACGACCGCCGGGATGAACTCGTCGGACACCCCCTGGATGCGATGCCGTCCCACCTTGTGGCCCGTGCTCAAAGTGGGCGACTCGGCGGGTTCGATCGGGTGCACCCGCGCCTCGGCCCGGCGCGCACGCAGGAAGCGCCCGACCCCCATCACCGTTCCCCCGGTGCCCACTCCCGCCGTGAAGGCATCCGGCACGAGCCCCGCCGCCTCCAGCTGCCACCAGATCTCGGGCCCCGTGGTGCGCTCGTGCGCCGTCACGTTGGCCGTGTTCTCGAATTGCCGCGGCAGGAACACGTGCGGTTGACGCGTCGCCAGCGCCTCGGCCATCTGGATGCTGCCCAGGAACCCGCCTTCCTCGCGACTCACCGGCACGACGGACGCGCCGAGCGAGCGGATCAGCTCATGCCGCTCGCGACTCATCCACTCCGGCATGAAGATCGTCACCGGATGGCCGAGCGCCCGTCCCAGCGCGGCGAACGCGATCCCGGTGTTGCCGCTGGTCGCCTCCGCGATGGTGTCGCCGGGCTGCAGGGCGCCTGATCCGTAGGCGGTCGCGAGGATATGCAGCGCCATCCGGTCCTTGATGCTACCGGTCAGGTTCAGGTGCTCGGCCTTGGCGTAGATCAGGCGTTCGCGGCCGCGGAACCGGCAGCGGACGGCGAGCAGCGGCGTGTTGCCGATGGCGCGACCCAGCCCCCGCAGCAGGGTGGCCGCGGCCATGACGGGAGCGGCGGTTGTCGGCATGAGTCGAGAGTGGCGCCGCCGCCATGAAGCTCCCGTGAGGCGAGCATGAAGGCCCTAAGGGGCGGGCACGAAGAGCAGGTCCTGATAGTCGAAGCTGAAGTCGGCCAACGGACTCACCGCGGCCATCCTGAAATGCTCGATCGTCCCGTCGGCATGGAGCGAGAATGTCACGTAGGCATCCTCGATGTGGGCGGTGCGCCAGTGCGCCACGAAGGTGTCGTACTGCCAGTGCCCTAGATCCCCGACGAACGCCGGGGAATGGGAGAAGCGCAGCACCAGGTGGTCTGCCTCCAGGGTGAGCGTCGCGCCTCCATAGAGGGCGTCGGTGTAGGCGCCCGCGTAGCGCGCCAGCGGCAGCGACGGATGCGAGGTGGAGTCGCGCTGCGCCGCCTGCGCTCGCTGCATCGAGTCCGCGCCGGCCTCGGCCTGCGCCACGACGTCGTGGATACGCGTGATCCAGTCGGTCCGGGGCGCGCCGAAGAAGTGATCGAGCAACTCGAACCCGAGGGGGCCATACACCGGCTGCTCGGCGTTGGTGAGCATCACGATGCCGAGCTTCAGATCCGGCACGAGCAGAGTGCGCGACGTCATGCCGGCAAGGCCGCCGTCGTGCGACACGATCTTGTGCCCCCGGTAGTCGCGCAGCGACCATCCGAGACCATAGGCCGCGAAGTTGGCCCGCAGGGCGGCGAGCGGCGGCGGTGGGTTCCCGACGGGCAGGATCGTCTGGGGCGCCCACATCTCCGCCGCCTGTCGCACGCTGAACAGCCGCCCCCCGCCCGGGAGCGCCCCCGAGTCGAGCCGTGCGATCATCCACTTCGCCAGGTCGGTCACGTTGGCGATGATGCCGCCGGCCGGGAGGGTGTTGTCGATCGTGTCCAGGGGAACGACGTGCAGCGGGCCGCCAAGCAGGCTGTGCGCCGCCGCAGCATTGGCGGAGCTCATGAGAGCGATGTCGGTGCCGGCAGCGGTCATGCCCAGCGGTGTGAAGATGCGGTCCTTCACGACCGCACTCCACGGCCTTCCCGTAACGGCTTCGATCACCAGGCCGGCCGCGATATAGAGGACGTTGTCGTAGGCGTACGCCGACCGGAAGCTCGTCACCGGCTTGGCGGCGCGCAGGCGGCGCACGACCTCCTCGGCGCCGTAGTTCGAGTGGAACCAGAGGAGATCCCCCGCTCCCAGGCCGAGTCCCGAGCGGTGCGTCACGAGGTCGCGGATCGTGAACTCGCGCGTCACCCAGGGATCCCAGAGCTGGAACCACGGCAGGTACTTCGTGACCGGATCGTCCCAGGCGAGCCTGCCCGAATCGACGAGCTGGGCGAGGAGGGCGGTCGTGAAGGCCTTGGTGTTCGAGGCGATCTGGAAGTAGGTGTTGGCGTCCACGGGCGTCGGGTCGCCCATGCGACGCACGCCGTACCCCCGGGCCAGCAGGACCTTGCCGTCTTTCACGACGGCGATCGCCATCCCCGGGACCTGGAAGAGACGTAGCGCGCGCGTCACCTCGGCATCGATGTCGCGTGGCAGCGTGGTCTGAGCCGCGGCCGGGGCCACGGCGATGGCGCTCGCGATAGTGGCGAGTGCCCAGCGCAACGGCGTCCTCATCGATTTCACCTCCGGTTATCCTCGACGCAGCAGCGCCCGAACCGTGAGCACCGCGAGTGTGATGGCGCCGGCGGCCAGGAGGACCAGCACGACGCCGACGGCGAGCAGCCAGCCGCGGCCGGCGCGACGCGCGGCCACCGGCTCGGCCAGGTGACGCTCGAGCAGCGCGACGTTCCTGAGATTCGCTTTCCAGGCGAAGTCGAACACGTCGCCGGCGACGGGAATCGCGCCGATCAGCGCATCGATCGCCACGTTGGTGAGCATCCGCACCAGCGTGCTTGCGGGCACGCCGAGGCGCGCCGCTTCCAGCACGAGCCACCCCGTGACGCCGGCGGCGAGCGCGTCCCCCACGCCGGGGACGAGCCCCAGCAGGGGATCGAGCCCGACGGCGAATGGGGTGCCGGGAATCCGGATGATGCCGTCCCACAGCCGCGCCACACGCTGGGCGCGCGCGAGACGTTGTTCGGGGGTGAGCACGGCTGAAGCAGGTTGGTGGAGGCCGGTGACCACCGACCTCCACCATCCTCCCTACGGGTTCAGCGGCGTGCAGGTCACCACGTCATTGGTCGCCGGCCCCGTCGCGAGGTTGCGCGCCTGACACTCCGTGAGTGGAATCGGCATGTAGGGCGGCACGTTTCCCGCTGGGACATCCACCGGGATGTCGGTCAATCGCCCGAAGCGCCGGGCATCGATCCAGCGGGTCCCCTGCTCCCACAGGAGCGAGAAGCGCCGGTTGTACATCAGTTCGGTCACGAACGCCGCGTCGGTGCTGCCCGTGGTGAGCGTCGTCGCGGGCAGGCCGCCCGAGTTCTGCCGCACCAGGTTGATGTCGGCGATCGCCTGCGCCTTGTTGCCGCCGAACCAGCCGGCCTCGGCACGCAGCAGGATCAGCTCCTCATCCTTGATGATCGGAATGCCGTGGTTCTCGTCCGCGTCCCCGTTCGTGAAGAACACCGCGAACTTGAGCTCGCCGGGGATCGGGATGCTGCCCAGCAGCCCGATGTTGGTATCGGTGGCGGGCACGATCTTGTCGAGCACGCGCTGGTCCTTGAGCACGCCGCCCGTCTGCAGCTGCGCATCGTTCAGGTTGTCCTGCAGGGCGTAGAACGAGAGTCCGTTCAACGGCTCCGACAGGCCGTTCGTGGCGTCGCCGGGGGCATTCGAGAAATCGAAATAGGCCCCGGTCTGGAAGTCGGTCGGGGTCGTGCTCAGGAACGAGGACCCGAGCGCCGTGAGCGCCGCCGCGTAGCAGGTGGCGACGTTCCCGGCGCACCCGTTCTGCGCCGTCGCACGGAACACATACGCCTTCGCGGCGAGGGCGCGATTGAATTGAATGAACGTGGCCGGCGTGTTGAAGGCCGTCAGCCCGGGAGGTACCGGGAACGGGAAGTCGGCGCTGCCGGCCGCCGTCAGATCGGCCTGGGCGTCGTTCAACAACCCGACGATGTAGCCCCAGACGCTGTCCTCCGTGACGAACGGCGCCGGCGCGGAGGTGACCGGGAGGTCCACTTCCACCGCCGACCCGAGCTGCGCCCGCGTCTCGATGGCGTAGGCGAACGCGAGCGCCTTCAGCGTCTTGGCCATCCCTCGCGACGCCGCCTTCTCCTCCGCCGACAGATCGGGCGCGTTGTTCACCGCGGCGAGGTAGATGTTCGCGCTCCGGATATGGGCGTAGCGGTCGATGTAGAGCGTGCCGCCGAAGCTGCCGCCGGCCGTGACCGGACCGAAATAGGGCTCCTGGAAGTCCGGCTGATTGTTGCCGGAGAGGTTGACGCCCTCCCGCCCCATCGATCCCAGCCGCCAGATGAGCGCCTGGATGCCGCCGCGCGCGCTGGCGAACAGCCCCGTGGCAGCGGCCGACAGCTTGGCCCGGGTCGGATTGTTCACCAGGTCGTCCTGCGTCGGCTGGTTGCTGTTCAAGATGTCGAAACTGCAGCCCCCGATCGCGAGCAGGGCCGCCGCGATGGCGAAAGATCTCGTGCGCATGGTCAGAACCCCGCCCGGATGGAGAAGAAGAACTGGCGCGCCGGCGGATACGGCCCGAGGTCGATGTTCCGCGTGATCGCCTGCGCCCCGTAGTTGGAGACTTCGGGATCGTAGCCGAAGTAGTCGGTGATGGTGATCAGGTTCACGCCCTCCACACTGAGCGCCGCCGATTTCGCCCCGAACCACCCCGCGAACCGTTCCGGCAGAGCGAGCGAGAAGACCGCGCTGCGCAGCTTGAGGAACGTTGTGGACTGCACGAACGGGCGTGCGTCGCCGGTATTGATGCAGGCTTCGTTGCGCGCCTGCCCTGCCGGCGTGCCGCCGTCGGGCGCGAGGTTGTTACAGTCGTACAGCGACAGCGTCTGGTTCTGTGCCACCCCGCCGTCCTGCCACTCCCACATGAACGAGAGCGAGGCGCGGTGGAAGGTGAGCTCGTTGGAGAGCGACCAGCGGAACTTGGGGTTCACCTGCCCCAGGGAGATCACGTTCCCATTGGCGTCGGTGCCGATGATCTGGGTGATGGGCCGTCCCACCTGCACGAAGAACTCGCCGTACGCCAGTCCATACCCGGCATTGGCGGGCCGGAACCCCTGGGCACCGCCCGGGAGGTTCAGCTCCAGCACCCGGTTCTTGATGCTGGTGAAGTTACTGCGCACCAGCCAGTCGAACGTGGGCGTGGCCACCGGCCGATAGCCCAGGCCGATCTCCAGCCCTTCGTTCTTGATTTTGCCACCGTTGACGAAGGCGAGGGAGAAGCCCGTCGTCGGCGCCGGCGTGACGGGCACGAGCAGGTCGCTCGTCTTCCGCTGGAACAACGTCAGCTCGAGGTTCGCGCGTCCGTCCAGCAACGTCGCGTCCACGCCGGCTTCGATCTCCCGCGTCAGCTCGGGCTTGATGGTGGCGTCACCGGCGACGGCGCCCGATGTGGTGCCGATGTTGCCGCCGATCACCTGGCCCCCCTGCAGCGTCGTGAATTTCTGGCCGAACAGCGGCTGGTTGCCCGTCTCGCCGAAGGCGGCGCGCAGCTTCACGTCGCTGCCCGCTCCCAGCAGGCCGGGGAACCGGTACGACCCCCGGATCGACGGGAACAGGTAGTACTTGTTCTGGTCGCCGTTCGCGCTGGTTCGTTCCGCCCGGACACCGGCAGACAAGAGCAGCCGGTTGTCCATCCCCAGCCATTCCTCCTGGCCGTACAACGCGGCGGTGCGCTCGTGGGTGTTCTCCTCGAACGGCGTGATGACGGCGCCCTGGTTGACGTTTTGCTGGCCCGGGAGCAGGCCCCGCGCGATGACGCGGGAGCGCGAGATCGCGCGATCTTCCCACTGGAGGCCCGCCGACGTCGTCGCCGTCCACGACCCGGCGCTCGAGGTGTAGGTGTGGATCGCGTTGAGATTCCAGTTCGCGAACCGGCCGTCGGCGTTGGAGAGCACCGAGCCGCCCGGATTGGTCTGCCGCGCCTCGAAATACA
This sequence comes from Gemmatimonadales bacterium, assembly GCA_035310725.1. Lineage (GTDB taxonomy): Bacteria > Gemmatimonadota > Gemmatimonadetes > Gemmatimonadales > GWC2-71-9 > DASTHG01. The sequence continues at coordinate 5,291 of DATGDT010000064.1, read as the reverse complement.
GCTCGGGCGGAGCGAACACTTCGTCCTTCTGGTTGAAGAAGTCGATGCCCCCGGCGCCGATGAGCTGGAGGCTCTGGCGCTCGGTCTGCAGCGCCTGGAACCGCAGGTTCAACCCCCCGGTGAAGCGCACGGCCGTTTCATCGTTGCTGCCCAGCGCCGTGGTCTGCAGCGGGTTGGCCCCCTGATAGCTGAGACCGCCCGGATCGGGGAAGATCCCGTTCACGGGCTTGAGCGGCACGAACCCCGGGATGTAGGCGAGCGCGTAGGTGACGCTGGCGCCGGCGTTGTCGTTGTTGGTGAAGCCGCGCTGCGTCGTCGTCCGGTCGAACGCCGTCGTCAGTCCCAGGGAAAAGCGATCGGAGAAGCTCTGATCGACATTGGCTCGCAGATTCTGCCGCTGGGCGCCGGTGTTTTCGATGATCCCGCCGTCGCCCTTCAGGCCGCCCGACAGATAGTACAGCGTGCCGGCCGAGCCGCCCCGCACGTCGATCTGCGTCTCATTGGAGAGCGGCTTGTTGCCGGCCAGCTCCCGCAGGTGATCGTAGGTCGGCAGCACGCCGTTCACCAGGTACGACTGGATGAGCGCGGTGTCGCCCGCGCTGCCGGCGAACTGGTTCAGCGCCTCGTCCAGTGTGTACGACCGCGTTCCCGGCCCACGCTGCAGCTCCGAGAAGCCGACGCGCTGCGTGATCGTCGCCCGCGGCTTGCCCGACTGCCCGCGCTTGGTCGTGATGATCACGACCCCGTTCACGCCCTTGGATCCGTAGATCGACGTCGCGGCCGCGCCCCGCAGGATCTGGAAGGTCTCGATGTCGTTGGGGTTCAGGTCGGTGAGCCGGTTCACCGGGTCGTCCTGCTTCTCGCCATCGTTGCGCGTGGACTGGGGATTGCCGCTCTCCGTGACGGCGAACAACCCCGTCGAGAGGGACGCATTGCTGACGATCACGCCGTCCACCACGTACAACGGATCGGCGGCACCGATGACGGTATTCGAGCCGCGGATCTGGATCTGTGTGCCGCCGCCGGGAGCGCCGGAATTCTGCTGGATGTACGCGCCCGGCACGCGTCCCTGCAGCGCGCGATCCAGCGCCGGCGCCGGCACCGCGCTCACCTCCGCACCCGTCACGACCGTGGTGGCGACGGCCGCGTTGCGTCGCTCGATGCCGGTCTGCTGACCGGTCACCACGACCGCCTCCAGGTTGAACACGTCCTGCTCGAGCTCCACGTCCGCGCTCGCCTGATCGGCTGCGACCGGGACTTCCTTCCGCTTGAAGCCGATCCGCCGGAACAGCACCGTCACGGCTCCGGCCGGCGCCGCGATCACATAGCGCCCGTCCTCGTGCGTAACGGTGGTGAACGTCGTCCCCACCACCGACACGGAGACGCCCGTGATCGGGCCACCGCCGGTCGCACTCACGACGCCGGTGATCTGGCGTTCCTGCGCCCACGCGCCGGTCGCGCTGAATGCCACCAGCGCGGCCACCAGTCCAACCACACTCTTGTTCACAGGTCCCTCCAGGAGTGACTGATACGAGGACCACGACGGCAGGATCGGTACGTTGCCGCCGAATCGACGACCCCGCAAGCAGGGGATCTTCATGCTCAGGACGCCCCGAGATCCGCGGTCGCCGCGAAACGCGGCGCCCGGCGCGGTCGCGCCGCCTGCTCGTAGGCGTACGCGAGCCGGATGAGCTTTGGCTCGCCCCATGCCGTTCCAATAAAGGACATCCCCACCGGCAGCCCATGGACATAGCCGACCGGCACCGACACGCTCGGATACCCGGACACCGCCGCGGGCGTAGACGATGCCCCGAGGAAGTGGTCCCCGTTCACAAGGTCGGTGGTCCAGGGCGGACTCCCCGTCGGCGCCACGATGGCGTCGAGCTTCTCCTTGGCGAACACGACGTCCAGACCCTCGGTGCGCGATAGCCGCCGGCAGTGCGCCAGGGCCTCGACGTAGGCGTCGTCCGAGAGCGGTCCCTTCTCCTGGGCCATGGTGAAAATCTCCTGGCCGAAGTAGGGCAGCTCGCGATCGCGCGTCCGGTCGTTGAACGCGATTAGGTCGGCCAGCGTCTTGTTGGGCGCCTGGTCGCCGAGCCCGGCGAGATACGCGTTCAGGTCGGCCTTGAACTCGTACAGAAGAACCGTGAACTCGGCGTCGTCATAGTCGCCGGCGTGAGGGACGTCGGCGGGATCGACGATCACCGCCCCCGCACGCTTCATGACGTCGATCGCCGCTTCGACCAGCTTGTCGGCACTGGCGCTGTAGCCGAAGAACTTCGCCCGGGCCAGGCCGATCCGGGCACCGCGCAACCCGTCGGGGTCGAGGAACTTCGTGTAGTCGCTCTCCACGCGCGCCGCCGCGGTGGCCGGATCCTCGGGATCCGGTCCCGCCAGCACGCTCAGCAGCGCCGCCGCGTCCGCGACCGTGCGCGCCATGGGACCCGCCGTGTCCTGGGAGTGTGCGATCGGGACGATGCCCCGGCGCGACACGAGCCCGAGCGTCGGCTTGATCCCCACCAGCGAGTTCGCCGAAGAGGGGCAGACGATCGAGCCGTCGGTCTCGGTCCCCACCCCCACCGCCGCGAGGTTGGCCGAGATCGCCGCCCCGGTTCCCGAGCTCGAGCCGCAGGGATTGCGGTCCAGGGCGTAGGGATTGCGGCACAGGCCGCCGCGCCCGCTCCAGCCGCTCACCGAGTGCGTCGAGCGGAAGTTGGCCCATTCCGAGAGGTTCGTCTTGCCGAGCAGAATCGCGCCCGCGTCGCGCAGCCGGCGGGCCACCGTCGCGTCGCTCGGCGCCGGGCGGTCGGCGAGCGCGAGCGAGCCGGCGGTCGTTTTCATCTTGTCGCCCGTGGCGATGTTGTCCTTGATGACCACCGGAATGCCGTGCAAGGGACCTCGCACGCGGCCGCTCCGGCGCTCGGCATCCGCCGCGTCGGCCAGGGCGATGGCCTCGGGATTGGTCTCGATCATCGAGCGCAGCGCGCCGCGCCGGTCGATTTCATCGATGCGGGCGAGATACAGCTGGCACAGCCGCCGGGCCGTGTACTTCCCGCTCTTCAGGCCCTCCTGCAGTTGCGCGATCGTGGCTTCTTCGAGCTCGAACGGGGCGGGGGCGATGGCTGCAGGAGTGGCGGCGTCCGGGAACCTGGCGCTACCGGTCGGAGGTCGCACGACGCCGGCGATCGTTCCGAGCCCCGCATACTGAATGAAGTCCCGACGAGACAGATACGGCATGACGCGCTCCGGATGGGCTGATGGACCGGGAGAATGTGCACGTCGTTGCCGCATCCGGCTACGAGGTCAGGTGATGCTGCCCGCCGTCTCTTCCCCCGCCGGATGATCCACGACGACCCGCTGGAGCGGCCCGCGCAGCCGTCGCCGCACGCGGACCACCAGCGCCCCGGCCATGGCCGCGAGTCCCGCGACGAGCCCCCACCACATCCCCGCCGGCCCGGCGGCCGTGTGCATCCCGAGCCAGGCCGCCAGCGGCAACGCGATCGCCCAGTATCCGAGAACGTGCACGAGCAGCGGAGTGCGGGTATCGCCCGTGCCGCGCAGGATGCCGATGGAGACGACCTGCGTCCCGTCGAATACCTGAAAGGCGCCCGCGACCGGGATCAGCGTCACCGCGATGGCCGCCACCGAGGGGTCGATCGTGTAGACGCGGGCCAGGAACCGGGGGAAGGCGAGCATCAGCATCCCGCTCGCCGCCATGAAGCCCACCCCGCAGATCAGCGCTGCGGCTCCGGTGCGGCGCGCCTCGGCCGCGTCCCCGCGCCCCACCGCCTGGCCGACGAGGACCGCCGCCGCCATCGAGACCCCGAGCGGCACCATGAACGTCAGGGACACGAGGTTCAGCGCCACCTGATTCGCGGCCATCGGAGCGGCGCCGAGCTGTCCCATCATGATCCCGACGAGGCTGAAGATCCCGAGCTCGACCTCGTACTGCAGACCGATCGGCGCCCCGAGCGCGAGCACGCGGACCAGCGGCGCGACGGCAAGCGCCTCGCGGCGCAGCGGCAGCAGGCGATGGCGCAACCGGGGCCAGGCGAACACGATCATGAAGACGGCGAGCGCCCAGCGCGACAGCGTCGTCGCCCAGCTCGACCCGATAGCGCCCAGCGCCGGCACGCCGAAGTGCCCGAACACGAGGACCCAGTTCAGCGCCAGGTTCAGGAGATTCGCCGCCAGCGTCGCCCAGACCATGGGCGCGACCTCGCTGGTCGCCTGCATTACCGAGCGTATCAGGACCACGAGCAGGAACGGCAGCACACCGCCCACGGCGATCCTGACATAGGCCGCAGCGGTGGGCAGGATCTCCGGGGGCTGGCGCAGGATCGCGAACAGCGGCTCGGCGGGGAGCAGGGCGACGCTGCAGAGCACCGTCAGGAGCCCGACCAGCAGCAGCCCCCGCTGCAGCGCGCGGGCGACGGCCGCTTCCTCCCCCGCCCCGACCGCCTGGGCGACGATCGGGTCCAGTCCCATGAGCACGCCCATGCCGAAGATCGAGACGGCGAGGAACCACAGATTGCCGAGCGCGACCGCGGCCATGGCATCGGCCGAGACGTGTCCGACGACGATCGTGTCCACGACGCCCAACGTCATCCAGCCCAGCTGGATGGCCACGACCGGGAGCGCGAGACGCACCATGCGGCGCAGCGTGTGGCGGAACGGCAGGGATACGCGGCGGGTCGCGGTCATCCTGCAAAATACCGTCGCACGACAAACGCGCCGGGCCCGCGGGCCCGGCGCGCGTGCGGAAACGATGAAGCGGCTAGTGAGCCCGGCGAATCGTCAGGGGGCCGTTGGTGGTGACGACGCGAATCGGGGCCCCGCCGGCTCCGAGCGTGGTCCGAATGCGGTCGGTCACGTGTCCCTGCAGCGTCACGGTGAGCGGGAAGGCGACGTCCATCGGCCCGTTCACGGTCCCCGTTTCGAGCTGCGCGTTGTAGCGCTCGGGGATCGCCAGGTCGACCGGACCGTTCCGCGCTTCCGCATCGAGCCCTGTGCCTTCCCACTTGGTGCCGGACAACCTCACCGTCAGCGGCCCATTCTGGACCCGGGCGGTGATGTCGCCGCCCACACCGTCGAGCGACACGGGACCGTTCTGCGCGCGCAGATTCATCGTCCCCGTCACGTCCGCGATCGAGATCGGGCCGTTTTCGGTCGTCAACGCGAGATCGGTGTGCCGCGGAACGTACACATCGAAGCTCACCGACCACTGTTGCCGCCACCCGGTCTCCGGTCCGGACGCGCGGATCGTGCTGCCCGCCGCGTCGATGCGCACT
>DATGDT010000063.1:0-15178 GCA_035310725.1 Gemmatimonadales bacterium | reverse complement strand
CGCGAACACCTTGAAGAAGTAGCCCTCCCGCGCCGCGGCGTAGGGAATCCGAGAGTAGCCCAGGAGCAGCGCGAACACCGAGCTGAACGCGGTCCACAGGATCAGCAGGGTGAACCAGGCTGCGACGGTGTGCCCGTAGATCCGCTCCATGAAGATCGAGACCACGAAGCCCGAAGCGGCGTGCACCTGGGCGGGGACGAATTCGCGCCACGGCACGACGCCGATCACGGAGAGGTTGATGGCGAGATAGATCACCGCCACGGCGAGCGTGCTGATGAGAATCGAGCGCGGGATGACGCGGCCCGGCTCCCGCACCTCATCGCCGATGTAACAGACGTTGTAGTATCCCAGGTAGTCGTACACGCCGATGCGGGATGCGGCCCCCAGCCCCACCAGGAATCCCAGCGAGAAACCGAACGCACCGGGCGGAAAATCGAACGCCCGTCGCGCATCGAAGTGCAGCACGCCCGACGTGATCACGACCGCTACCGTCGCCAGGGTCCCCACCCAGAGGCTCAGGGTGATCCGGGCGATGGACCCGATGCGACGGTACAGCAGCGCGACGTTCAGGATGCCGACGGCCGCCGCGATCAGCAGCGCCCCGCGCGGCGTGAGTCCTGTCCAGATGTAGCCGGCGTAGCTCGCGAACCCGATGTACCCGGACGCGATCTCGAGCGGTCCGCTCAGGATGAACTGCCAGATGAAGAGGAACCCGACCAGCCGTCCGTACGTGGCTGGTCCGTAGGCCTCCACGAGGTAGCGGAACGAGCCGCCGGAGCCGGGCAACGCGGCGCCCAGCTCGCTCCACAGCATCCCGTCCGCCGCCACCAGGGCCAGCGCGACGATCCACCCCAGCATCGCCTGCGGCCCGCCCAGGGCGGTCATCAACAGGGGGATCGTGATGAACGGCCCGATCCCCATCATGTTGATCATGTTCAACGCCGTCGCGTGGACGGCGCCGAACCGGCGGCTCAGCCCCTCTGGCCCAGTCAGCGCCGTTCCCGCGCGTAGTGCAGGCCCACGACGCCCGTCGGATACGGCGTCGCGGACTTCAGGGCGAAGGTCCGATACGCCCCCTCCGGCAGGACGCGCTTCCCGCTGCCCAACACCAGCGGATAGAGCGTGAGGTGCAGCTCGTCCACCAGGTCATGGGCGATCAACGCATGGACCAGCTGGCTGCTCCCGTCGGTGAGGATGCCCTTGCCGGGCGCCGCCTTCAGGGCCCGCACCTCGTCGATCACGTTGTCGCGGATGATGGTGGTGTTGCGCCACCGGCCTCGCGTGAGGGTGCGCGACACCACGTACTTCTTCGGGGCGTTCATCACGTCGCCGAACGGATCGCCTGGCGGCAGCGGCTCGAACGCATCGGCGTGCGCCACGTAGGTGCGCCGGCCCAGCAGAAACGCATCGACCTCCTGCATCAGGGCAAAGAAGCTCTTGCCGATGTCATCGTGCCAATAGGGAACGGTCCAGCCGCCGTGTGCGAACCCCCCATCGGTATCCTCGTCTTTCCCACCCGGCGCCTGCATCACGCCGTCCAGCGTCACGAACTCGTGCACCATGAGCTTTCGCATGTGACCCTTCCTGAAAGCGGATAACGTCCGGTGGCCCTCCTATCCCATGGTGACGTCGAACGACCCCGCCCGGAATCGACAGCGGCGGACTGCGGAGGCGTTGTGGCTCAGCGCCGCTCCGTCCGGGGGACGTTCCAGCCGCTCACTACGAGGGTCCGGGCGCCCGCGGCGCCGTCGGGACGATACCGCGCCGTGACCTCGCGGGTCTCACCGGGGAGCAGGCTCAGGTAGTTGTCCTCCCACAGCACCGGCAGGAGCTCTTCGCCACTCTTCGCATTCACCACCTGCAGCCGGAGGAAGAAGGCGAGGGTCGAGCCGGGGTTGGAGAGCGTGACATGCGCGACTTCCTCGGGGCCCTCCCGCGTGAACCGCACGCGCCCCGAGACCGCGGCGCGGGGCAGCGAGTCGAGCGCGGTGAAGTCGGCGTAAGCCGTCGTCGGCGTCACGTACCAGGTGGAACGGGCGAAGTCCAGCTCGTCCGGCCGACTGGAGAGCCAGTAGAGGTTGCCGCTCAGCAGCCGGCCCGAGGCGTCCACCAGTCTCAGGTCCAGGAAGTAGACGGGGGATTCCGGCTGCTCGGGGATCGCGACCACGCGGGTGCTGCTGTCCGCCGGGACGTCGAGCGTGGTGTCGCGGGCAAACCGGGTTCTCGACATGAGATCCAGGACGCGCACCCGCAGCGTGACGCCGGGCCGGGCGGCGCCGCCGTTGGCCACGACGATCGAGCGGTCGTCGTAGGAGTACAGCACGTGCAGCGGCTCGCAGGCCTTCTTGGCCCCGAAATAGCCGCCGGCGGGACGGAGGTAGTAGTCGTACAGGTGCCAGATCAGCGAGGGCCAGGCGTTGTTGAGCATCCACTGAATCACGCCGCCGGACCGGTACTTGTTGCGCGTGTAGGCCTCGAACATGGCCCGCTCACCCTCGTAGGCCATGAGCTGCGACTTCCGGGCGAAGTCGTCCAGGTCTCGGGGGCCGCCGTGACGCGCGGTCAGGGCAGCGGTGAAGATGTCGAGGGTCTTGAACTGGCCGCCCCCGGCGTGATAGGTCCAGACCGAATCCGGCGGCCAGAGGTGATCGGCCGGCAGCATGCGGCGCAACGTCTCGACCGGCGGCACCGCGGGCCCCGGACTGGTTTCGGTGATGAAGCCGAACGCGCCACCGTGCGCCGTGTCCGCGAGCCAGTACGCCGGCGGCACCCAGTCGTACGGTCCCGTCATCTTGACGCCGGTGGCACCCGACACGGGCGTCGCCCGCGCGGTGGCGGAGGAGAGGTACGGGTTGGGCCAGCGCAGCTCCGTCAGCACGTCCACGTACATTCGCTCGATGTCGGGCGGCGGCGGGTTGTCGCTGCCGTTGAGCCAGACGAACACACTGGGATGCGTACGCAGCCGGGTGATCTGATCCCGCTGCGATTCCTGCGCGATCCACCGGTCCTCTCGCGTCCACCTGGCCCAATGCTCCCAGTGATCGCAGCAGCACCAGCCCGGCATCACGAGGACCCCGAGGCTGTCCGCCAGGTCGAAGAAGCGATCGTCCTCGAGCTTCCCCTCCATCCGCACGGTATTGAGGTGCATGTCGAGGACGTAGCGCAGCTCGGTGAGCTGTCGCGTGGGCGAGGATCGCAACAGCATGTCGGGCGCCCAGCCGCCGCCGCGGATGAGGATGCGCCGGCCGTTGATCCGGAAGACCAGGCCGCCGCCGGGGACGAGCTCGGAGATGACCTCGCGGATACCGAAGCGCAGGCTGTCGCGATCGGAGACGCTCCCGCCGGTCTCGACGCTCAGGTCGAGGCGATAGCGCTGCGGCGATCCGAGCTCGGCGGGCCACCAGAGCCGGGGGCGCCGAATGACGAGCTGCGAGTAGGCCTCGGGGGTCAGACGGACCGTCCGGGCCTCGTGGGGGCCGAGCGTCAGCGCCGTGTCGAAGGCGACATCGGCGATGCGACCGCGCAGCCGCCCGCGCACGGGCCGCGCCGTCAGATTCGCGACATCCGTACTGACGGTGAGCGCCGCGCTCGTGTCGCCGTGGAGTCTGCTCTCCACGAACGGCCGCCGCAGCACTACCGGTCCGCTGATCGTGACGTACACCGGCCGCCACAGGCCCATGTCCTTGTCGGGCGGGGACGGGTTCCAGTCCACCCAGGTGAGCGCCAGGGCCCGCTCCTCCGGTGCGAAGACTTCCACAGCCAGGGCGTTGGTCCCGGGTCTGATCAAGTCGGTGACGTCGAATTCGTAGCGTCGCCAGGTCCCCGCGACCGAGTCGTTTCCGGCGACCGGGTGTTCGTTGAGCCAGATGTTGGCGCGATAGTTGATGCCCTCGAAGTGGAGCACCACGCGGCGGCCAGGCGTCCCTGCGGGGAGCGAGAACTCTGTGCGATACCACCAGGGGGCCCGGAAGGGACTGTCCGGTGGCATGGGGAGATTGGAGAACTGCGCGCCGATGGGATAGCTCGTCCCGGGGATCGCGCGCAGGTTCATGCCGACGTACGGCTCGGGATACACGCCGGCCGCGACCAGCGCGCCGACGACCGTGGCGGGGACGGTGGTCCGATGCCACCCTCGTGCGTCGAAGCCCGGGCTCGAGATCGCCCCTCCCGCCACGATCAGTCGGGCCGACGACTGCAGGCTCCACCCGCGCGCCAGCTCGACGCGTTGGGGCGCGCTGCCCGCCGTTTCCCTCCGGCTCTGCGCAGCGAGCAGCGTGCCCCCAAGCGCGATGACCAGCAGGACGCTCGGACTCACGGATCCCTCCCTTTAACGTTCCCTCATTATGCCTTCACTCGCCTCTCGTCAAATCTCCAGCGGACCCACGCGGGATCGAGTCAAGATATGAACGATACGGTGAGGCTGCACTGGCTGCGCATCTTTCTGAGAGTCCTTGCCGTCGGATACCTCGTAGCGTTCATCCCGTGGATCACGCTCATCCTCCTGCACGCTCCGATCCTCGCACCCGGCAGCACTCTCGCACCGTTGCTCAGGTTCCAACCCTACAACGCGCATTACGAGAGTATGCTGACCGCGATCCACCTCGTATGGGCTGTGATGCTGTGGCGTGCCTCGGCCGATCCTGCAAGACACCTCCTCTTTCTCGATTTCACCATCTGGGCGAGCGTCGCCCATGGTCTCGTGATGCTCGTCGCGACGCCCATGCAGAAGGGCCTCGTGATGACGTTCATCGAAGGTGTCCCCCTGTTCGCCATAGCCGCCGTGGTGTGGTGGCTGCGACCGAGACCCGCGGTGCGCTGAATCTCTTCACCGTCGCCTCACATTCCCGTCACCCCGATTTCGCCACCCTTCCTGCGATATCGCCAGGAGGAACCATGGCCGGGCACGGAATCGCGATGGTACCGGCCAGGATCGTAAGGCCGGCACCGGTATCTGAAGCTCGAGCGGCATTCCTGAGGTTCCTGCTCGTCTGCGGCATCGCGGCGCCGGTGCTCTATGTCGCCATGCTGATCTTCGTGCCGTTGGGGTGGGAGGGCTACAGCTCCGCCTCTCAGACCGTCAGCGAGCTGTCGGCGATCGGAGCCCCGACCAGGAGCGTCTGGGTCCCCCTGGGGATCGTCTACACCCTCCTGGTGGCCGCCTTCGGATGGGGCATCTGGCTGTCGACTCGCGGGAATCGCCGGCTACGCGTCGTGGGCGGCCTGCTGATCGCCTGCGGCGTGCTCGGTTTCTTCTGGCCGCCGATGCACCTGCGTGAGGTCCTGGCGGCGGGCGGGGGAACGTCGAGCGATACGCTGCACATCGTCTGGACGGCGGCGTCCAACCTCCTCACGCTGCTCGCCATGGGCTTCGCGGCGGCGGCCTTCGGAACGCGGTTTCGCCTCTACTCCGTCGCGACCATGGTGTTGATGGTCGCGTTCGGCGCCATGACCTCGGTGGATGCCCCGCGGATCCAGGCGAACCTGCCTACGCCGTGGATCGGCGTGTGGGAGCGCCTCATCATCGCCGGGTGGATGCTCTGGCTCGTGGTGCTGGCGGTCAAGCTCTTACGGCGTCCGCAGATCGCGGCGCAGAGGTCACGCTCATGAAGTCGACACCCCGGATTGACGGGCTGGTGGCCCCCGGTTTCGAAGCAGTCCGCACCGAGTTCGAGCGCAACTTCGCCGAACGCGGCGAGATCGGCGCCGCCGTCGCGGCCTACTGGCGCGGCGAGAAGGTCGTGGACCTCTGGGGCGGCCGCCGCACGCCTGACGGCGACGATCCCTGGAACGAAGACACGATGGTCGTGGTCATGTCCACCACGAAAGGCCTCTCGGCCATGACGCTGGCGCTGGCGAACGCGCGCGGCTGGCTGGACTACGAGCAGCCGGTGGTGCGCTACTGGCCCGAGTTCGGCCAGCACGGCAAGGCCACTGTCACCGTGCGCCAGCTCCTTGGTCACGAGGCGGGGCTCGTCCTGCTCGACGAGCAGCTGACGATCGCCAAGCTGCGCGACCTCGATTACATGGCGCGGCTGCTCGCGCGCCAGCAGCCGGCCTGGCCCCCGGGCACGCGTCACGGCTACCACACGATGACCCTCGGGCTGTACATGCAGGAACTGATCCGGCGGGTGGACCCGGCACACCGCTCGCTGGGGCGCTTCTTTCACGAGGAGATCGCGGTGCCGCTGGGGCTCGATTTCTACATCGGGCTCCCGCGGGAGATCCCGGACGCCCGCTTGGCCAGGGTCAAGCCGCTGTCCCGGTGGCGTGGACTGATCGCGCTGCGCTACACCCCCGTCGCGGTGACCATGAAGATGATCCGTCCGGGCTCGTTGCTGCGCCGCTCGTTCATGGGCCTCGACGTAAACCCGAACGACCGCAGCTACCTCGAGATCGAGGTGCCCGCGGGCAACGGCATCGGGACCGCGCGCGCGATCGCGCGCGCCTACTCCGCGTTCGCCGAAGGCGGCGCCGAGCTGCGGCTGACGCCCGAGACGCTCGCGCGCATCACCGCGCCGCCTGTGGTCGCCGGCGCCCGGGACGAGGTGCTCGGCGTGCCGTCCTACTTCTCGCTCGGCTTCCTGCGGCCCGGGCCCACGGTCTTCTTCGGCTCGAGCCCGCGCGCGTTCGGATCGCCCGGGGCAGGGGGCTCGTTCGCGTTTGCTGATCCCGACGCGCACCTGGGCTACGCCTACATCATGAACAAGCTGGACTTCTACCTCGAGAACGATCCCCGCGAGAAGGCGCTGCGCGACGCGCTGTACCGCGCGATCGCGCGTCCCCGCGCCGCCGCACCGGTCGCCGAGATGGTGGGCGCCACGCCGTAGACGCGATTTCAACCGCCCGGGGGCGTTCCTGCGCGATGGCGTGGGGGCGCCCCCTGCGGCATTTTGGCAGCATGCTCGCACCGCTCTGCCTGCTCCTCGCGCAAGTCAACATCGGCGGAACCGTGTTCGTCGACCGCAACGCGAACGGCCGCCGCGACCCGGGTGAGGCGGGTCTCCCCGGGGTGGTGATATCCGATCAGGTGGACGTCGTGACGAGCGACGGGAGCGGTGCATTTCGCATCGCCGGCTCGCGCGGATTCGGGATCGTGTTCGTCAGCGTGCCCACCGGGTATCGCGCCGTAGGGCCGTTCTGGCGCGCGGCGACCGACACGGCTCTGGCCTTCCCCCTCGCGCCGGCGCCGGCCGCTCAGAACTTCGTGTTCGTCCACGCCTCCGACACCCACATCAGTCCCGCGAGCGTGGACCGGACGCGCAGGCTCCGGGCGTTGCTCGATTCGCTGCACCCGGACTTCGCGATCGTCACCGGCGACCTCGTGCGCGACGCGCTGCGCGTCGGCGAAGCCGAAGCGACAGGCTACTACGAGCTGTTCGACGCCGAGATCCAGCAGGTCCGCGTGCCCCTCTACACCGTGCCGGGCAATCACGAGAACTTCGGGATCGAGCGCGATCGGTCCCATGTCGCCGCGGACCATCCGCTGTACGGCCGCGCCATGTACCGCCACTATCGCGGGCCGGATTACTACTCGTTCAACTACGGCGGGATCCACTTCGTGGGCTTGAACAGCGTGGACATCGACGACCAGTGGTATTACGGCCACGTGGACAGCGTGCAGGCGGCGTGGCTGGCGCGCGACCTCGCGGCGATTCCAGCCGCCACGCCGGTTGTCACCTTCAATCACATCCCGTTCTTCACCGCGGTCGAGACGATCAACGGGTACATGGACGGCCCGCCGGCGCCCACGGCGATCACCGTGCGGGGCAGGACCTCTTTCCGCCACGCGGTCGCCAACGCCGGTGAGATCCTCGCGCTGGTGCGGCCGCACCCGTACCCGCTCGCGCTCGGCGGGCATATGCACGTCCGCGAGCGGCTGCGCTACGAGGGCGTGCCCACCCGCTTCGAGCAGGCCGCGGCAGTCGTGGGGCCGAGTGAGGGATCGGGACTCGGCTTCCCGTCCGGGATCACGGTGTATCGGGTCCACGGCGGCATCATCGACGAGGGCACGTTCGTGCCGCTCGACGCGCCGCAACCTTGACCACCTCGAACTCCCATGCCCTCATCATCCTTGTTCCACGGTATCGTCCTGCTCGGCGTCCTGGCAGGCACCCCGCTCGCGGCCCAGCATCTCCATCGTCTGCCCGCCACGCCACGGACCGTCACCTACGGCTACTACAGCGCGGCCGCGACGCCTGTGCTCCACATTGCATCGGGAGACACGCTGGAGGTCGAGACGCTCATCACGAATCGCCCCGATCGCCTCGAGGGCGCGGGGGTGGCGCCTGCCGACGTGCAGCAGTCGCTGCGCGACATCGTCGCCCAGGTCACCGACCGGGGGCCCGGCGGGCACATTCTCACCGGGCCGGTCTACGTGGACGGGGCCGATTCGGGGGATGTGCTCGAGGTCAGGATCCTGGCGATCGACCTCGCCATCGCCTACGGGTACAACGGCTGCGCCGGGTTTCTGCGCAGCAACTGCGACAGCACGAACACCACCCGCATCATCCCGCTCGACCGCGGCCGCATGGTGGCCCGGTTTGCGCCGGATCTCGACATCCCGCTGCATCCCTTTTTCGGCAGCATGGGCGTGGCGCCACCGCGCGATTCGGGCCGCGTCAGCAGCAATCCGCCGGGTATTCACGCGGGGAACATGGACAACAGGGAGCTGGTGGCGGGGACGACACTGTTCATCCCGGTGCATGTCGCCGGCGCGCTGTTCGAGGTCGGCGACGGGCACGCGGCACAGGGGGACGGGGAAGTGGATCAGACCGCCATCGAGACTTCGCTGCGCGGCCGGCTACAGCTGATCGTCCGCAAGGACCTGCACCTCGCCTGGCCGCGCGCCGAGACGCCGACGCACGTCATCACGATGGGGATGGATAAGGATCTCACCAGGGCCACCCAGATCGCCGTGCAGCAGGCGATCGACTTCGTCGCGGCCTACCGTGGATGGTCGAAGATGGAGGCGTATCGCCTGGTCAGCGTGGCCTGCGACGTGCGCGTTACCGAATTGGTGGACGGCAACGTCGGCGTGCACGTCATGATTCCGAAGGCGATTGTGGGACGCTAGGGCGTGCAGGTCGGCACACCCTCCTGAGTTGCGGGCGCCAGCGGCGTCGATCCCACGAAGATCGCGCAGGTACGCGGCGACGACACATGGCCCACGGACGCCGTCCAGCCGTCCGGCGTGAGGCTGATCGTCGGCCCGGTGACGCCCACCGACGGACCCCAGATCGTCGGCGGGAAACTCGTCACGTAGCTGCCGCTGTCGATCTTGCGGGCCTCTTCCTGCGTCATCAGGTTGCGCAGGTCCGTTTTCATCGTCGCGACGAGGGCGCGGTCGCGAGCGGCGAACTTCGGGACCACGATCGTCGCGAGCAGGCCGATGATGGCCATGACGATGATCAACTCGACGAGCGTGAAGCCGGCGGCAGCGCGGCGCGTCATCGGGAGCCCCCTCTCGTCCGTTCTCCCTCGACCGTGGCATAGGCGAGCAGCATTGCCGCGGACCACCGGAACGTGCGCTCGCGGAACGCGACGTAGCACACGGCGGCCCCCAACACGGCCAGCAGGAACAGCTGGGTGCGTACGATCGGCAGCGGGCCGATCGTGCCGGCGCTGTCGAGGGCCTGCACCGGCTCCCACAGCGGCAGGATCGGGGCGAACGCGGCCGACGTCAGAATGAATCCGCGGGCCAGGCGGTACTGGTCGCGGGTGGACTGGATGCCCTCCCACACCTGGGGCGCCCGCAACAGCAGCTGGTACTCGAGCGCGTGCAGCAAGCCCCCCGCCTTGCGGATCCGCTCGGCCCCCGTCGCCTTGATCACCTCGCCGTAGCT
This sequence comes from Gemmatimonadales bacterium, assembly GCA_035310725.1. Lineage (GTDB taxonomy): Bacteria > Gemmatimonadota > Gemmatimonadetes > Gemmatimonadales > GWC2-71-9 > DASTHG01. The sequence goes on along the minus strand of DATGDT010000063.1, from coordinate 5,336 downwards.
GGGGCCGCCCGGGAACGTCTCTCCTTCGCCGAAGGCGGCGAAGCGCTGCTGGACCGTGGGGCTCACGAGCACCTCCATGGCCCAGCGCTCCTTGTAGCGGTGGAACACGCCGCGGGACACCGTGTGCACGACGACTCCCAGCGCGGCGGCGGCCGTGAACAGCAGCGCGATCCACACCACGGCCTCCGTGGGTCCCCACTTCGGCATCGACAGATTGAAGGTCGGAGATCCGACATCGAGCACCAGGGCCACCCAGACCAGCGCGTAGAACCCGTGAACCAGCGTGGTGACGCCAAGGGAGAACGGGCGGTTCACTGCACCTCCAGGGTGGTTTCGGATAGGGGGCGCAAGATAGTCCGGCGGCGAGGCCGCGCCACCCACCCCGCGCATGGAGCTCCCACTCGAACGGCGACCGGCGTTCCGACACGGCAAGACCGGTGCCAGTCTGGAGACCGGGTGCGCTGGGCCGTCGGGTTGTGCGCTGGAGCGCCCGGGATCGTCAATCGCATTTCAGGCCCGCTTCAACGCCCAGGAGAGAGATTGAACTGCTACGACGTCCAATACTTCATCACAGAGGTGCCTCATGACTACGCAATCCACACTTTCCACGGAGCGCGAGTCGCAGGCCGCCGCCACGCTCGAGCAACTCTACGAGCATGCGGAAACCCGCGACCTCGTCGCCCTCGTGAATGAGGCGACGGACCTGGTCCGTACCAAGGGAGAGGCGGCATTCGGCGAGCTCCGGATCTCCGGCAGCCGCTGGCGTCATGAAGAGACGTACATCTTCGTGCTCGATCCCGAGGGCAAGATGCAGGTCCACGCCGACCCTACAATGGAAGGCAAGAATCAGCTGGACCTGAAGGACATCAACGGGAAACCGATCATCCGCGGGCTGATCGCCGCCGCGACCGCGCTCCCCGGCAAACCGGAAGGCTGGTACCACTACCAGTGGCCGGTTCCGGGAGAGATTCTCCCGCGCTGGAAGAGCAGCTATGTCCGGCTCGTGAAGGCTCCTTCCGGCAAGAGCTACATCATCGGCAGCGGCATGTACAACGACCGGATGGAGCGCGCATTCGTCGAGGATGCGGTGACGAACGCCGTCGGGTTGATCGAGCAGCATGGGGAAGCGGCGTTTCCGCTGCTCCGCGATCCGAAGGGTCCGTTCATCGCCAAGGATGCCTATATCTTCGTGACCGACATGAAGGCCGTCGAGCTCGTCAACCCCGCCTTTCCGAACCTGGAAGGGCGCGATCTACTCGACCTGAGAGACACGAACGGCAAGTACCTCAACCGGGAAATGCTCCAGCTGGTCGAGGCGAAGGGCGGGGGATGGGCGGACTACATGTGGCCCAAGCCCGGCGAGAGCGTGTCCACACAGAAGTCCGCGTACGTGAAGCGGGCCATGCTGGGCAAGCGGCCCGTGATGGTGGGCTGCGGGGTCTACCTGGCGGGTGCGCAGCGGGAGACCGCGGCCGCACCGAAGCTGACCGCCCCACAGCTGATGACCCTCGTCCGCGAATCCGCCGCCATCCTGCAGGAGCGGGGCGAGAAGGCCTATGCCGAGTTCCGGAAGAAGGGGTCGAAATGGTTCCGGGACGACACCTACCTCTTCGTCTTCACGATGGACGGGACCAGGGCCTTCCATGCGGCGGAGCCCGAGACCGAGGGACAGAATTCGAGCCAGAGCAAGGACATCCTCGGCAGGCCGTTCGGCCGGATGATCCTGGACGCCGGCGCCGGTCCAACTGGTGAGGGGTGGGTCCACTACATGTATCCGGAGCCCGGGAACATCTTCCCGGCCTGGAAGTCCTCGTTCGTGAAACGGGTGACGTTCCCGTCGGGCAAGCAGTACATCGTCGGCTGCGGCATCTACAACATGCAGATGGACAAGGCGTTCATCGAGGACGTGGTGAAACGGGCCGCCGATCTCGTTGCGACCCGCGGCAAGGACGCTTTCATCCAGCTGCGCGACAAGACGGGCCCGTTCGTGTTCATGGACACCTACGTGTTCGTGACCGGTGTGGACGGCATCGAAGTGGTGAACCCGGTGATGCCCAGTCTGGAAGGCCGAAGCCTCCTGGACCTGAAGGACCTGCAGGGGAAGACAACGGTCCGCGAGGAGATCGCGCTCGCCCTGAAGGAGGGCAGCGCCTGGCTGGAGGGCTACTGGTACCGGCCGGGTGACAATATTCCGGCGCGCAAACAGACCTACGTGCGGAAGGTCCAGTCCGGGCCGGATACGTACATCGTCGGGTCCGGCATCTACACGGAGTAAGGAGCGAAGGTCTGCCGGCTGACGAGCCATGGTCACGGCTCGTCAGCCGTTTCCTCGTTGCCACGACCCCGGCGCCATGGCGCCCCCCTCCTAAGGCAATTCTCACCGCGCGTTCATCCCTCCTTGGTCGGACTGGTGGTAGGTATCCGTCAGTAGCTAACCCGTTGTTTGACATGACATCGGGGGGCTGATGTTGGACGGGGGAGCAGCTGCGGCGACGCTGGAACGCGAACGATGCGTGCGGATTCGGCTCTTCGGGCACCTGTTCGCATCCGGTCCCCGGGCCTCGTCCTGGCGTGAAGAGTTGCCGCCCGGCCTGGCAACGACCGCCGGGCATCTTGCCGTTCTGCTGGGCGTCATCTTCATGCTTCCCGCCCGGCCGACTGCCGAAGGACCTCCCGAGACCGTGACGTATCTCGACATTCCCCCGCCGGCCGCCGCGTCGTCTCCACGCGCGGTACTGCCGCCCCGGCCCCCGGTGGTGCGTCAGGGGCTTCGCATCCCCGCCGTGCTGGCGCAGGTCGCGCAGCCGGGGAAGCTCGCGGGCTTCCAGGAGCTGGTGGCGCCGGCGCGGCTGGCGGGAATTCCACCGGTGGACGCCTCCGAGGAAGCAGTGAGCGCGCTGGACTTCTCGGGGCGTGGCGTGGCCGGCGGCGTGGCCGGCGGTCAGAAGCCCGAGGAAGTCCCTCCGCCGACCGACTCGACCCCGCTCGCTCCGGCAGGGGCAGCGTACACGGTGGCGACCGTGGGGGAACCGCCGGTGCTCCTGAATCGGTCCGAGCTCCCCGGCATCATGCAAAGTTTGTATCCGCCACTGCTGCGCGTGGCGGGTCTGAGCGGCCGCGTGCGGGTCGAGTTCGTGGTGGACAGGGCCGGCCGGGTGGAACCGCGCTCGGTGCGCACCCTCGAATCTCCTCATCCGCTGTTCAGCTCGGCGACGCAAACGGCGCTCGAGCAGTTTCGTTTCCGCCCCGGCAGCGTGTCGAACGGCGGAGAAAGACGATTGGTACCGGTCCTCGTGGCGATGACGATCGAGTGGACCCTGAGGGATGGAGGCTCCAGATGACGCTGGTCGAACTAGTCGCCCGCATGGGAGTGATCCCGTGGCTGGTGATCGCCCTGCTGGCGGGGCTCAACGTGCTGACCCTCACGGTCGCTGCGGTGAAATGGCGCCGCCTGCGGGCCCTGAGGCGATCGACGCGCGCCTTCGCGCCGGCGTTCGCCCTGGCGCTGGAAGAAGATCGAATCGGCGATGCCGTCCACCTGGCCCGGGAGCACGGCGGGTCGCACCTGGCCCGCGTGCTTGGCGACGCGCTTGAACGGGCGGCGCCGCTGCTCGACGACCCCGATCTTGCGCCGCGTGCCGTCGAATCCGCGGAGCGCATGGTGCTGCGGGGACAGATCCGCCTGGCCACCGAGCTCAAACACCGTCTGTCCGCGCTCGCGACCATCGGGGCGACCGCCCCCTTCGTGGGCCTGCTCGGGACGGTCGTCGGGATCACCAACTCGTTCATCGGGATCGCCCGCTCGGGCGGCGGCGGCATCGAGGCCGTGGCCGGCGGCGTGGGTGAGGCGCTGATCACCACCGCGGTAGGCCTGGTGGTGGCGATTCCGGCGCTCTGGCTCTACAACTACTTCATCGCCCGCCTGGAAGAGCTGTTCGCCGAGCTGGCGTACGTCTCCGACGAGCTGATCGACTGGCTGTCGCTGCGGCGGGCCGGGGTCGTCATGAAGTACGAGATGGCGTAATGGCATTCTCGGCGAAGCGGACGGCGGGTCCGTCCAATCTCCCGGTGCTGCGCGCCCTCGGTGGGGAACACACCGTCGCCGAGCTCAACATCACGCCGATGATCGACGTCATGCTGGCGCTGCTGATCATCTTCATGGTCGTCACGCCCGTGCTCACCGAGTACGCGGCCACGCTGCCGGTGGCGCGGCACCCCGTGCCCGAGACGCTGGACGATGCCGTCACACTGGCCATCGACCGCAACGGGACGTTCTTCGTGGGCGACGACACGATTCCGGCCGCCCGGTTGACGGAGCGGCTGGCGCGGATCTACGCGGCCCGTCCGGGCGACCATCTGCTCTACCTGCGGGCCGACCGGGGCGTGCCGTATCGACTGGTGCTCGACGCGGTGGACGCCGCGCGCGCCGCGGGCGTGCGGACGGTCGGCGCCATCAGCTTCCCCGTGATGTCGGGTGACAGCGGCGGAGTCCGCTCGCCATGAAACGGCGCCTGAAACCCGATGTGAGCGGCGGGTCCGTAGTATCGGACATCAACATCACGCCCATGGTGGACGTGCTGCTCTGCCTGCTCATCCTCCAGATGGTGATCCAGCCCGGACTGCAGAAGGGCTTGGACCTTCAACTGCCCCTCTCGGAGCGGACGGAAATGGCTCCCGGCACGGTCGGCCGGGATCAGATCGTGCTGCGCGTGACGCCGGGACCCGCCTATGCGCTCAACGAGCAGGCCGTGCCAGTCGCGGAGCTCGAGCGTACGCTGCGGGATGTGTTCCGCGACCGGCCGCGGAAGGTGCTCTTCGTGGATGGGGCCGAGGACATCGCGTACGAGGACGTGATCAGCGTGGTGGACGCGGCGCGCGGCGCCGGTCTGGCGGTCGTCGGCCTCGTGCCGCGCGCCGATCGGCCGCAGGAGCCGGTGCACCACGCGGCGAGTCCAGACCCGTCCCTGTCTCAATTCTGAACGCGCAACCCTACCTGCCCGACTCCGGGTTGGGGGCTCAGTGCGCCTTCGATCGCGCCTCCTTCACCGTGGCTCCGATGCATCTTGGGATGTCCGGCGGCCGCCCCCCCGAACGTCTTCTGTCGACACGGACGAAGCACGACACATACAGGAGGCACCCGATGAGCGAGTTCGTCTATCTGTTTAGGGCCAGCGCCGCGGACCGGAGCGCGGCTATGGGAACGCCGGAACAGGCGCAGAAGAGCCTGCAGGCGTGGATGTCGTGGATCCGGGACCTGGAAGCGAACGGGCACCTGAAGAGCCGGGGGCAGCCGATCTCACCGGACGGGAAGGTGGTCCGGGGCAGCAGGAAGGTGG
>DATGDT010000062.1:0-8127 GCA_035310725.1 Gemmatimonadales bacterium | reverse complement strand
GCGTCCTCGCGTTTGACCAGCACCACGGTCGGCGTGATGTGGAGCAGGGCGACGAGCGCGCCCACGAGCAGTTTGTTCATATCGCGGTTCCTTCCTTTCCCGGCAGCCACATGCGGCGCAGCGCGAGCAGCGTCACCACGGTGTAGCCCAGCCCCATGGTCCACCCGCCGGCCGCCGTGAGCAGGGCGAATTGCGGGGCGACGAACTTGGTGAGCCACATCCCCGTGAAATCGAGCCAGGGCGCGGCGAAGAGCAGCGTGATCAGGGCGTACCCCCAGCGGCGGGAGACGCCGAGCCCGAGCACGACGAGCGACAGGAGTCCGGCGATCACACCGTACATCGGCACGTGGACGTGGGTGTCCTGCACGAGCAGTTTCGTGTCGACGAAGTGGATCTCCGTGGAGTCCGCCACGTCGAACTCGCTCATCGGCATCGCGTGCTCCACGACCATCGTCGTCTCCGGAGCCACCGCCGCGGCCGGTTCCGCGTAGGTAGCGGCGATGCGCTTCGGGGCGAATCCGGCATAGAGCGCGACCATCACGCCCCCGAACAGATAGGCGAGTCCGAAGGTGAGCAGCAGGCAGGTAACGGCCCACTTGAGGCGCGCGTCCACGCGGCCGAGGTCGTAGGGCATGGCGACTCCGCTCAGAAAAGGTAGACCAGCTCCACGATCCCGCGGACGTTGGTGTCGCGCACGCCCCCGTTCGCGGTGGGGAAGACGGGCTGGTTGGAGTGATCGATCCGCAATGCGGGCCGCAGGGAGAACGCCGGCAGCCGGAATGTGGTGTGCTCGATACCCGAGAAGATCCCCTCCTGTGCTTCGCGATAGAAGTACCAGGGAGAGATCGTGAGCGACTGGAGCGTCTGCGCTGCACCGCTGGCCACGCCGTCGGCGTCGTGGAGCGTCTCGGCCCGCAGCGTGAGTCCGAACGAGCGCTGCAGCCGCCAGAACGCCGTGGCGGACACGCCCGTCCACGTTCCGGTGGCGCCGCCACCCAGGAGCTGCCGGCCGTAGTTGGCCTCGACGCCCACGATGAGCCGGGAAACGGGCTGGAGCGTCGCATCGGCGGCGAGCAGGGTGCGTTGCTGAGCGTCGGTGCCGGCCACCTCGGGCCCGTACAGGGCGTTGAGTCCCACTGCAACGCCCTCGGCGGGGAACAGGTCCACGCGCACCCCGGCGGTCTTGCCGCGGTTGTCGTCCACCGCGACGTTCCAGCCGTTGGCCACGTAGGCGGCGGCGTTGATGCGCGGGGACACGGCGTAGCGGGCGAGGGCGCCGGTGAGCTTGACGGGCCGCGCCAGCTCGAAGTTAAAGCTGTTGGTGGGGATCAGGTTCAGCGGCTCGTCGTCACGCTCGAAGCCGAGCGGAGCGTCGAATCGCCCGAACGTGAAGTTCCACGACGTCGCACCCGGGGGCGACCAGCTGACGAGCAGGTTGTCGATCTCGGTCTCGGTGATCGGCTCGCCCGTCGTCTCGTCGGTGGCGAGGCTCGTGGTCAGCTGGCCGAAGAGGTACAGATAATCCGACCAGGGCCGGAACAGGCTGAGCGCGATCTTCGATCCCGCGAAGCTGTTGGCGCGGGCGTTGCGATCCCAATCGTACGTCCCGACAGCGAAGCCGCTGACGCTGACGGTGCGGGGCTCTTCGAACGTGATCGTGGTGTCCTGCGCGGCAGCGATCCGCACGACGCTGCACGCCAGGAAGCACCCGAGCGTGATGCGCATGGGTCTTCCTCCATAAAACGCGAATTGTGGGTGGACGACGGCTGTTCAGCCGTTACGCGCGTTCGGAGGAGGCGGAGTCGGAGCGTAGGCGGGGGACGCGGGCGGCGATCCGGTGAGCGGCAGGGTGATCGAGCTCCCGGACGGTGGGCCGGCCGGCATCAGGATGGGGTCGGCCGGCAGGGACGGCGTCTCGGTCGCGATGAGAGTCGCGTGCCCGGCCATATCGTTGCACCAGCAGGGTGCGCCGGACGAGTCCCCGGGTGACATGTCCTGGTGCATCGCGCGATGGCGGCACAGGGAGGCGTCCAGGGCGAAGGACGCCAAGGGCAGCGCCATGACCCAGCAGGCGAACGCGAGGGCCAACAGGCGGCGACCGGATCGCAGGGCGGATCGCATCGAGGGTGGATTGTAGGTCAGGAGAGGTGGCGGCGGCAACCCGGCGGGTGTCAAGCTGTAGTGCGGACTGTGGCGCGTCCCCCACACTAAGAAAGGAGATGGCGGCTGGCGCGTGGTCGTTCGCGAGGCCTCAACGAGGCACAAAACCTGCCAGACGTCCTTTGCCTTGCTTCGTCATCCGTCCTTGCCTCAACGGCTCGCCGCCGTCCGTGTCTCGTACCGGCTCGGCCTCTCCGCCACGCTCGCCAGCGGGGCGCTCGTCTCGACCCTGCTCGTCGCCAATTGCAACGTCGCGGAAAAGACCGGCCCACCGCCGGTCGCGAGCCAGCTCGCCTTCAAGATCGATCCATCCACTTCGCCGGCAGGGGTGGTCCTCCCGCCGGTGACGGTCCAGGCCCGGGACGCCTCCGGGAAGCTCGTCAGCGGCTACTCCGACAGCGTCACGGTGACGATCGCCGTGAACCCGGCCAACGGCACCCTGCTTGGCACCAAGACGGTGGCGGCGGTGGGCGGCGTGGCCACGTTCACCGATTTGAGCATCAAGGAGGCGGGCACGGGCTACCGGCTTCAGGCGAACTCGGGGACCCTGACCCCGACGCTGAGCGCGAAATTCGACGTTGTGCCGGGCCCCGCGACCCACCTCGGGTTCGTGGTGCAGCCGGGCACGTCCGTCGCGGGCACGTCGATCGCCCCCGCGGTCAAGGTCACCGCGCTCGATGCGCTGGAGAACTCGGCGACCGGGTTCGCAGGATCGATCACCGTGGCCATCAGTGCTGGGACGGGCACGAGCGGGGCCACGCTCTCGGGAATCACGACGGCGACCGCGTCTGGCGGCGTCGCGTCGTTCTCCACGCTGAAGATCGACAAGATGGGTGTCGGGTACCGGCTGGCCGGGTCCACCACGGGCCTGCCCCCGGTCACGAGCGATTCCTTCGACATCGTCGCGGGCGCCGCCTCTCAGGTCGTCTTCATGGAGCCGCCGGCGACGACCACGGCCGGGACCGTCATCGCTCCGGCGGTCCAGGTCGCCGTCCGCGACGCGGTCGGAAACCCGGTGACGGGCTTCGCGGGCAACGTCACGGTCTCGATCACGACCGGCACCGGCACCAGCGGGGCGTCGCTCGCCGGCACGAGAACGGTTGCGGTGAGCGGTGGCGTCGCCACCTTCTCCGACCTGAGCATCGCCCGCAGCGGAACCGGCTACACCCTGTCCGCACGATCCAGCGGGTTGGCTGGCGCCACGAGCCCGCCGTTCGACATCCTGGTCGGTCCGCTGTCGGCACTCGTCTTCACGGCGCAGCCGAAGACCACGACGGCGGGGGCGACCCTGGTTCCCGTTGTGATCACGGCCGAGGACGCGGCGGGCAATACGGTGACGACGTTCGGTGATCCCGTAGCGCTCTCCATCAGCGCGAATCCAGGCGACGGAACCCTGTCCGGGACCGCGACGCAGGCGGCGGTGAACGGGGTAGCCACATTCGGCGATCTGAGCATCGACAGCGTCGGGACGGGCTACCGGCTGCAGGCCGCTTCCGGCGCGCTGGCCGACACGAGTCAGGCGTTCAGCATCAGGCCGGGCGGCGCGTCACGGCTCGTGTTCACCTCGCAGCCGGCCGCCACGACCGTGGCGGGCAAGACGATCTCGCCGGCGGTACAGGTGAGCGAGCTCGACTCGCTCGGGAACACCGTCACCACCTTCACCGGCGCAGTGACGCTGGCGATCACGCCGGGGACGGGTACCAGCGGCGCGTCGCTCTCCGGCACGACGACCGTGACGGCGGTCAGCGGTGTCGCGAGCTTCTCCACGCTCAGCGTCGACTCGGCCGGCACGGGCTACACGTTCACGGCGTCGACCGACGGGCTCCCCGATACGGTCAGCACATCCTTCAAGATCGATCCCGGAGCGGCATTCCGGCTCGAGTTCACGGCGCAGCCGACGACCTCCATTGCCGGGGACGTCATCGCACCGTCGATCGTCGTGACCGCGCGGGACGTGATCGGTAACACGGCGACGGGCGTCATCGGGAGCGTCACGCTGTCGATCACGACCGGGACCGGTACGGCCGGAGCCAACCTGGCCGGCACGAAGACGGTACCGCTAGTCGGCGGGGTCGCGACTTTCTCCGATCTCAGTATCGACCAGGCCGGCAGCGGGTACACGCTCTCGGCCAGGTCGAGCGGGATCACCGGAACGGTCAGCGATCCGTTCGACATCCTCATCGGCTCGGTGACCCAGCTGGTATTCACGCAACAGCCCACCACCGATACGGCCGGGCAGACGCTCACTCCACCCGTGCAAGTCACGGCCGAGGATGCCGCCGGGAATACGGTGACATCCTTCACGGGGAACGTCACGGTGTCGATCGCGGTGAACCCCGGCGGCGGGACGCTGTCGGGCACGAAGACCGTGACCGCGAACCAGGGCGTGGCGACGTTCAGCAACCTGAGCATCGACAAGGCGGGCACCGGCTACCGGCTCCAGGCAGCAGTGGGCAGCCTGAAGGACACGAGCCAGGCATTCAGTATTCTCGCGGGAGTCGCCACGAAGCTGGCCTTCACGCAGCAACCGACTAACACGAACGCCGGCGCGCCGATCAGCCCGTCGGTGAAGGTGGCGGGTCAGGACGCCTTCGGGAACACCTCGTCCGGGTTCACGGGGAACGTGACCGTAGCGATCGGCACGAACCCCGGTGGGGGTGCCCTCTCCGGCACGCTCACGCTGGCGGCGGTGAGCGGCATCGCCACGTTCCCCAACCTGAGCATCGACAAGGTCGGCACCGGCTACACCCTTAAGGCCACGGCGACGGGGCTGACGGCGGCCACGAGCACAGCGTTCAACATCAGTTTCGGCGCCGCCACCCAGCTCGCGTTCACGATCCAACCCGCGAACACCGCGGCAGGGGCGACGATCCCCACGGTCAAGGTCACCGCGCTGGACAACACCGGGAACCCCGTCACGACCTATACCGGCAGTGTGACGATGGGCTTCGGCACGAACGCCGGCGGTGGTACGCTCTCCGGAACGAAGATCGTGACCGCCATATCCGGCGTCGCGACCTTCTCGACTCTGAGTATCGACAAGAGCGGCATCGGCTATACCCTCAAGGCCACTGCGACCGGACTCACGTCGGCGACGAGTCTGCCGTTCAACATCACCGCCGGTGCGGCGTCCCAGCTCGTCTTCACCTCACAGCCGGTGACGACGACGTCAACGACCCCGCTCGCGCCGATTACGGTGACCGCCACGGACGCTCAGGGGAACACCGCCACCAACTTCATTAGCAACGTGACGATGGCGATCGCGGTGAACGCCGGTGGGGGGACGCTTTCGGGGACGAAGACGGTCGCCGCGGTGGCGGGGGTGGCGACGTTTAACAACCTGAGCATCGACAGCACCGGCACGGGCTACCGGCTGGCGGCGACCTCGGGCAACCTGAAGCCGGACACCAGCTCGGCGTTCAGTATCACCGCCGGGCCGGCGACGAAGCTCGTGTTCACCGTGCAGCCGAGTCAGACCGGGGCGGGTGGAGTCATTACGCCGGCCGTGAAGGTCACGGCGCAGGATGCCGGGGGGAATACGGCCACGAGCTTCACCGGCCAGGTGACCATGGCCATCGGGACCAATCCCAGCGGCGGGATCCTGTCGGGCACGAAGATCGTGAACGCCGTGGCCGGCGTGGCGACGTTCGCCGATCTGACCATCGACAAACTGGGGACAGGGTACACGCTCCGAGCCACGGCCACGGGGCTCACCGCGGCGACGAGCCAGACCTTCAACATCGTGGCCGGCACGGCGACGCAGCTCGCTTTCACAACGCAGCCCACCAGTACGGTCGCCGGCGCGACCATGGCCACGGTGCGCGTGACCGCGCGTGACGCCCAGGGCAATACGGCGACCGGCTATACCGGGAACGTGACCGTTGCGATCGGGACGAACCCCGGAGGCGGCACCTTATCCGGCACGAAGAGCGCGGCGGCTGTCGCGGGCGTCGCCACTTTCACTACGTTGAGCATTGACAAGAGCGGCACGGGCTACACGCTGACCGCCGCGGCGAACGGCCTGAGCGGCGCCACGAGCTCGACCTTCAACATCACGCCCGCGGCCCTGAGTCAGCTCGCCTTCACCGTGGACCCGTCCAGCGCGACGGCCGGGGTGGCGATCACGCCCGCCGTGAAGGTCGCCGGGCAGGATGTGTTCGGGAACACGGTGACGAGCTTCACGGGAAGCGTGACGATCGCCATCACGCCGGGGTCGGGCACCGCCGGCGCTACGCTGTCGGGCACCTTGTCGGTGAACGCCTCGGCCGGCGTCGCCACCTTCTCCAACCTCAGCATCGACAAAGCCGGCGCCGACTATCACCTGACGGCGACTTCCGGTGCACTGACGAGCGCGCCCAGCGCGATCTTCGCGATCACCGCGGGAGCGGCAACCCACGTCTCCTTTGACCAGCAGCCGACCAGCACCACCGTCAACACGACGATCATCCCGGCCGTCACCGTTTCGGTGCGGGACGCCTTCGGGAACATCGTGAAGACTTTCGGCGGCAACGTCGCCGTGGTGATCGGGACGAACCCCGGCGGCGGCACCCTGAACGGCACCAAGACGGTAGCGGCGGTCGCCGGGGTCGCCACCTTCTCCACGTTGAGCATCAACGCGGCCGGCACCGGCTACACACTGGTCGCGTCTTCGGGCGCGTTGACCACCGACACCAGCAGCGCCTTCTCGATCAACTGACGCACGCCCGCTGGCGCAACCCGGGGCCCCCTGGGTAAACTGCACCGTCTCCGCAGCTTACCTCGAACCAGGACCGGGCCCCGCGCCATCATGCCGACCGCCACCGAGCCGACCGCGCCCCCCGTCTCCCCCCGCGGGCTGGAAGGCGTCGTCGCCAATGAATCGTCCATCTGCTACGTGTTCGGTGAGGAAGGCCGCCTCATCTACCGTGGCTACGACATCAACGACCTCGCCGATCATTCCACCTTCGAAGAGACCGCTTACCTGCTGCTGAACGGGGACCTGCCGACCCGCGACCAGCTCAAGGAATTCACGGCCCAGCTGAAGGCCTCGCAGAAACTCGACAAGGTCGTGCAGCGCATCATCCGCGACGCCCCCACCAACGCCAATCCGATGGACGTGCTGCGCACCGCCGTGAGTGCGTCGGTCTTCGTGGACCCGGATCGGGGCAACAACGGGCGCGAGGCCGAGTACCGCAAGGCGGTGCGCCTCATCGCCCAGCTGCCCACCATGGTGGCGATGTTCCACCGGCTGCGGAACGGTGAGAAGCCGCTGGCGCCGCGCCGCGGGCTGTCGCTCGCCGCCAACTTCCTCTACCTCGTCTCGGGGAAGAAGCCGGATCGGGAGGCCGAGCACGCGTTCGACGTGGCCCTCATCCTCCATGCCGATCACGAGCTCAACGCGTCCACCTTCGCCGCGCGGGTCATCGCGGCGACGCTGGCGGACGTGCACGGCGCGGTGACCGGGGCGATCGCGGCGCTGGCGGGCCCGCTGCACGGCGGGGCCAACGCCGAAGTGATGAAGATGCTGCTGGAGATCCAGAGTCCGGAGCGCGCCGAGGCGTGGATCCAGGGCGCGCTGGCGCAGAAGCGCAAGATCATGGGGTTCGGGCACCGGGTGTATCGCACCGAAGACCCGCGCGCGGCGCACCTGCGCCGCATGGCGGAGAGCCTGGGGGCCCGGGCCGGGCAGTCGCAGTGGTCCGCCATCCAGCGCACCATCGAGGACGTGGTGCGCCGGGAGAAGGGCCTGTACTGCAACGTCGATTTCTATTCCGCGTCGCTGTATTACGTCATGGGCATCCCGCTCGACCTCTACACTCCCATTTTCGCGGTGAGTCGAGTGAGCGGCTGGTGCGCGCACGTGCTCGAGCAGCACGCGGACAACCGCCTCATCCGGCCGCGCGCCGAATACATGGGGCACATGAACCGCCGCTGGGTTGCGGTGCGGAAGCGAGGGTAAGCGATGAGCGGCACGAAGATCGACTATCG
>DATGDT010000061.1:0-8905 GCA_035310725.1 Gemmatimonadales bacterium | reverse complement strand
GAGTACATGGTCCGGGCCGGTGTCCACCGCCTGATCGTGACGGAGGAGGGCCGGCTGGTCGGCGTGCTGTCGAGCATGGACATCGTGCGTGCGGTCGCCGAGCAGCGCCTGGTCGCGGCCGGACCCGAGGTGCGCTCCGGGCCACGTACGTGGGCGGAAGTCAGGCGCTGAGTAGTCGCCGATGCCGGAGGCGCTGGCCCTGCTGCAAGAGGTGAGCGCGAGGTCGTCGGTCGTCGCGACGTGGCTCACCTATGTCGAGGACGGCATCTACCTCGTCACCGCCGCGCTGCTGGGGGCGACCGCCGTGGTCCTCATCGGTGCCACGGCGCGAGATCTGGTGCGCTCGAGCACGCCCATGCCGATGATGCAGCGCGCCCTCAAGGCTCTCGATTCGCTGCTGCTCGTGCTCATGATCGTGGAACTGCTGCACACGATCCGGTTGTTCATCGTGGGTCATGCGCTGGTGCCGGAACCGTTCCTGGTCGTCGCGCTGATCGCCGGCGTGCGGCGAGTCCTGATCCTCACGACCGAAGCATCCCAGTACATCCAGACCCAGCCCGAGCAGTTCCGGATGGCGTTGCGAGAGATGAGTCTGTTGATGGTCTCGTTCCTCGTCCTGGCCGTTTCGATCGTCGTGCTGCAGCGCTTCCCGCTCGCGCGCTAGGACCCCTTCACCGCCTTGACCTCCTGCGCCTCGGCGGTGAGGGTGTGCCAGTGCCGGATCCCGTCGAGGATGTCCGGGGCGGTTTCGGCGAACCAGAACAGCTCGCGGTCTTCCGGCTCGATCACGCCCTCCTCGACCAGGAAATCGACGTCGAATGCCCGCCGCCAGAACCGCTCGCCCACCAGCACGATGGGAAACGGCCGGATCTTGCGGGTCTGTACCAGGGCGAGCGCTTCGAACACCTCGTCGAACGTGCCGTATCCTCCCGGAAAGGCCACGAGGGCTCTGGCGCGCAGCAGGAAGTGGAGTTTGCGCAGGGCGAAGTAATGAAAGCGGAAGCACAACTCCGGAGTGATGTACGGATTGGGGAACTGCGGATGCGGCAGCGTGATGTTCAGACCGATCGACTTGGCGCCGGCGTCGAAGGCTCCCCGGTTGGCCGCTTCCATGATCCCGGGGCCACCCCCCGTCATGATCACGGCGCGCACCGCCTCGCCCGCGCCATCCCCCACCAGGCGGCCGAATTCCCGTGCTACCTCGTAGTAGTCGCTGTTGGCCAGGACCCGCTCCGCCACCTCGACCTGATGCGCCAGGTCCCGGTCGCCGGGGCTCGAGGCCAGGGCCTCGCGCAGCGTCGCGACCTGGCGGCGCGCCGCACCGGCTTCCAGGATCCTCGTGCTCCCGACCACGACGATGGTATCGTGGATGCCGTGCTCCTCGAGCAGCATCTCCGGTTTGAAATAATCGACCTGCAGGCGCAGGCCGCGCGTCTCGTCGCGATTGAGAAACTCCACGTCCTGGTCCGCTTGCCGGTAGCCGGGGCTGTCCAGGATCGCCTGCAGCCGCCGCGGCGCATCGGGATCGTCTTCTGCCGGCTTCGGCTGGTTCCACGGCAACGGCACCCGGCGGCGATGGGGATGCGCGGGAGGGGGAATCCGCGCATGCGGAGGCGCCGGGTCGGCCGCGTTCGGGCGTCGCTTGCGAGTCATGGCAGCTCCACTATCGGTTATCGCGGTCTCTCTTCTTCCAGCTGATGGAACAGTGGACCCAATCGCGTGTCCGCATATCGCAAGGAGTCGTGAAACAACAAGGCGAAGAGCACCAACGCCACCGTCAGAGCCGCGGCCGTCACCCAGTGGTGCGGGCGCAGCGACCGCCAGCGGGGCGCAACGACGAGCAGGCCCAGGACGGCAGTGATGACGATGATGGCATCGAAACTGGCCCGTTGCCAGTATTGATCGTTCAAGTGCACCCACATCCCGAACTCGTCGAACGTCAGTGCCAGCCCCACGCCATACAGGATGGCGAGCAGCGGCTGCGGAGGGTCCGCCGAATGACGAAACAGGAGGTACCCGCCGACCCCCGCAAGGAGAAAGATGCCGTAATTGAGGTGATGGATGTGTGTGCCGCCGACATGGAGGAACAGGTCCGGGAGCCTGCGAGACATGATCAGATAGACGAGGATCCGCGACGCGGCAAAGGTGAACAGGAAAGCGACGAGTACGCCGCGCGCCAGCCGCTGCGTCGCCGACCCGGCCCCTGCCGTCTCGTCGTCACCCATGTGACCGTGCCCCGGAGACATGCAGCACGTATAGTACTCCCGCGATGACGGGAGGATGAAGGAGGAGCGAGGATGCTCGGAACGCTGACCGATGGCCAGATCGACCGCCTGCTGCGCTCGGAGAGCGTGGGACGGCTCGGGTGTCACGCCGGCGGCCGCACCTACGTCGTGCCGGTCACCTACGTCTACGACGGCTCGGCCATCTACGGGCATACGGGGGACGGCATGAAGGTCGCCATGATGCGCGAGAACCCCGAGGTCTGCTTCGAGGTCGACCACATGGAGTCGCTCGCGAACTGGCAGAGCGTGATCGTCTGGGGACGATTCGAGGAGCTGCGCGGCACGGCCGCGGCCCATGCGATGGGGCTGCTGATGGACCGGCTGCTGCCCCTGGTCACGAGCGAGACCGCCGTCCCCTCACACGGGCTCGATCCGTCCACCGTGCACCGCGCCGACGTGACCGGCCGTCCCGCCGTGGTGTATCGCATCGTGATCGGCGAGCGCACGGGGCGATTCGAGAAGCGTTGAGGTGAGCACCCTCACCCGCTGGCGCTCGGAGCTCGCTCCGGTCCTGAACCTGCTGATGTTCGGCGTCGCGCTCTGGGTGCTGGACCGTGTGTTGCACGAGTACGCCTATCGCGACATCGTCGCCGCGCTGCACGCGACGCCGGTGTCCCGCGTGCTGCTCGCCGCCCTGATGAGCGCGCTCGGCTACCTGTCGCTGGTCGGCTACGACGTCGTGGCCTTTCGATTCGTCGGGCTGACCGTCCCGCTGCGGCGGATGCTGGTGCCGTCGTTCGTGAGTGCCGTCGTCGGTACCACCGCTCCGGCGGCGGCGCTGGCCGCGGGCGGCATCCGCTACCGCCTGTACCAGACCCTCGGCCTGACGGCGCCGGGCGCCGTGGCAGTCGCCGGTTTCAACGTCGTCACCTATGCGCTGGGTTTCGCCACGCTCGGGGGAGTGGGGCTGCTGCTTGGCCCAACGGCGGCGGCGTCGGCCGGCCTCACCGTTCCCGGTCGCCTCCTTGCCGCCCTACTGCTGATGGCCGTCGTCGCCTACCTGCTGCTCGCCCGCCTCGGCCGCAAGCCGCTGCGCATCGCGGGGCGAACACTGCCGTTGCCGAGTTTCTCGATCGCGCTGGCGCAGCTCGGAGTCTCGCTCGCCGACTGGACGTTCTCGTCGGCCCCGCTGTACTTCCTGCTGATCGGCCTTTCGCCCTTCCCGTTCCTTCCCTTTCTCACCGCGTTCCTGGTCGCGCAGTTCGCGGCCCTGTTCCTCCCCATCCCGGCAGGCGTCGGCGTCTTCGAGGCGATCCTCCTGTTGTTGCGGCCCAGCGGCGTGCCCGTCCCTCACATCCTGGCCGCCCTGCTGCTCTACCGTGTCGTGTACTTCCTGCTCCCGCTGATCGCGGCAGGCAGCCTGCTCGCCGGGCGCGGGCTGGAGCGGATACGCGCGTCCGCCCAGCCGGCACAAGAGTTCCTGCGCGCCGTTTCCTCGCTGGCGCCGCGAGCACTCGCCCTGACGACGTTCCTGGCGGGCGTCCTGCTCCTCGTCACCGGCGCTATCCCGGCGGACGACCGGCGACTCGCCTGGCTGGGGGAGCTGCTCCCGCTCTCGGTGATCGAAGCGACGCATTTCCTGAGCAGCATCGTCGGGGCCGTGCTCGTCCTGTCCGCCTGGGGCCTCGAGCGCCGTTCCCACCTCGCCTATGCCCTCGTCCGTATCCTGTTCGGTGTCGGCATTCTCCTGACCTTGCTGCGCTCGTTTGACCTGCGCCTGGCGGCATTTCTCGCGATCACGTTCGTCCTCCTGCTCCTGGCGGGACGCGAGTTCCCGCGCGTCGGCTCGCTGGCGTCCGAGCCAATGGGATCGCGCTGGGTGTTCGCCGCCGGAGCGGTGTTCCTGGTCGAAGCGTGGATCGGGGCGCTGTTGTATCGTCACGTGCAGTTCTCCGGCGATGTGTGGTGGCGCTTCGCACTGTCCGGACAGGGTCCGCGCGCGCTGCGCGCCGCCGTCGGAGCCTCCATCGTGATGCTGCTGTTCGCCATCGAACGCCTGTTCTCCGGAAGCGCCCCCAAGCTGCTCCGCTGACATGGCCAAGACCCGTGCGGGACTCCCGGCACTCGCTCCGCTCCGGGCAGACGGAACCGTTCGAGCAGCCGTCACATGAGCGCGACCGCCCGCTGGCGCGCGGAGGTCGTCCCCGCGGCGAACTTGCTGCTGGTGGGTCTGGCCCTGTGGGCGCTGGACCGCGTCATGCACGACTATCCCGTACACGACGTCCTCGCCGCGCTGCGTGCGATTCCGTTCTCGCGCGTCGTGCTGGCCGCCCTGATCAGCGCGCTCGGATACCTGGCCTTGATCGGCTACGATTTCGTCGCGTTTCGGTTCATCGGGCTGGGGCTCCCGCTGCGCCGGATGCTCATCCCGTCCTTCGTGAGCTTCGCGGTCAGCAACAGCGCGCCGGCCTCCATGGTGACCGCCGGCGGGGTCCGCTACCGCATGTACCGCTCGCTCGGTCTGACGGCGACTGGAGCGGTGACGGTCGCGGGCTTCAACGTCGTGACCTACGCGCTGGGTCTCGCCGCCCTCGCCGGCGTGGCGCTGTTGCTCGACCCCACGGCCGCCGCTCTCACACCGGGCCTCGCCCTGCCCGGCCGCGGACTCGGCGTCCTGCTGCTCGTGGGCGCCGCCGGGTATTTGCTCCTGGCCGGGCTGGGGCGCAGCTCCGTGCGCGTGCTGGGTCGCACCCTGCGGCTCCCCGGCATGCGGCTCGCCCTGGCGCAGCTCGGAACCTCGGTGGCGGACTGGCTGCTCTCCTCGGCGCCGTTGTTCGTGCTGCTTTCCAGCGACGCCCCGGTTCCGTACTTCGCGTTTCTGGCGACGTTCCTCGTCGCCGCCTTCGCGACGCTGCTGCTCCCGATTCCCGGGGGCATCGGCGTCTTCGAGGCAGTCGTACTGCTGCTGCGCCCCAGTGGAGCGCCGGCACCCCAGACGCTGGCGGCGCTGGTCGTGTACCGGGTCCTCTACTACCTGTTGCCGCTCGCGACCGCGGGCGGGCTCCTGGCCGCCCGCGCTTTGCAGCGCATCCGCCGGTCCGAGCGGCCGCTGCGGGAGCTGATGCGCGGCATGTCTTCGCTGGCGCCGCGAGCGCTCGCCATCACGACGTTTCTCGCCGGGATCGTGCTCCTCGCCAAGGGCGCCATTCCGGCTGACGACCGCCGTCTCGCCTGGCTGGGCCAGCTGCTTCCGCTCACCGTGATCGAGGCGTCGCATTTTCTGAGCAGCATCGTGGGGACGGTGCTCGTCCTGTCGGCGTGGGGCTTGGAGCGTCGCTCCCACGTGGCCTATCACCTCGTCCGGATCCTCTTCGGTCTCGGCATTCTCCTCACCCTGCTGCACTCGTACGATCTGCGAGTGGCGGCATTTCTCGCGATCGCCCTCGTCATTCTGGTGCTGATGGCACGCGAATTCCCGCGGCCGGAGCCGCTGGCGCACCAGCCGATGGGCCCCCGATGGGTGTTCGCGGCCAGCGCGGTCTTCCTGGTCGAGGCCTGGGTCGGCGTTCTGCTCTATCGCCACATCGAGTTCTCCGGAGAGGTCTGGTGGCACTTTGCCCTGTTCGGCCAGGGGTCACGGGCGCTGCGCGCCGTGGTCGGCGCCTCCATCGTCATGCTGCTGTTCGCGCTCGAGCGCCTGATTTCCGGAACCGCTCCGCGGGGACCACGGACAGAGGAGCCGCAGTGACATGGCGAAGACCAGCGCGGGGATCCTGTTGTACCGGCGCGGTTCCCGCGGGCTCGAAGTCTTCCTCGTCCACCCCGGGGGGCCGTTCTGGGCCAAGCGCGACGCCGGCGCATGGTCGATCCCCAAAGGAGAGGTGGACGTGACCGAGCCGCTGGAGGAAGCGGCCAAACGCGAATTCCGGGAGGAAACCGGCTTCACGGTCGCCGGCGAATTCCTGGCGCTGAGCCCGCTGCGACAACCCGGCGGAAAGACGGTTCACGCTTGGGCCGTGCACGGCGACTGCGACCCGGCCAGCCTGCGGAGCAACACCTTCCCCCTCGAGTGGCCCCCGCGCTCGGGGAAGAAGAAGGAATTCCCGGAAATCGATCGCGCGGACTGGTTTGCGATCGACGAAGCGCTGCGCCGGATTCTCCCGGGGCAGGCGGGCTTCCTGCGGGAGCTCGCGACCCTGGTCTAGACGAGTGCCGGGGCGCGCGCCGCCATGGCCTCCAGGCGCTCGATCCGCTCGCGGATCGGTGGGTGCGTCGAAAACAGGCGGGTCAGCCCGGACGCTTGCGCTCCCAGCGGATTCACCTGCGCCAGCGGAGCGACTGCCGGTGAGACATCCATGGGGGCCTCCCGAGCCCCTGCCTCCAGCTTCGCCAGCGCGCCGGCGAGCGCCAGCGGGTTCCCGGTGAGCGTCGCCGCCGTCGCGTCGGCCTTGAACTCGCGCTGCCGGCTGATGGCGAGCTGCAGCAGCATCGCCCCCAGTGGCCCGAGCACCAGCATGGCCAGGGTGGCGAAGGGATTCACGCGCTCCCCGCGCTCACGCCTGCCGCCGAAGACGGCGCCGAACCGTGCGAGATTGACGATCGCGGCCGCCATCGTCGCCGAGATCGTCTGCAGCAGCATGTCGTGGTTCTTGATATGCCCGATCTCATGGGCCAGCACACCGGCGAGCTCCTCACCATCGACGGTGGACAGCAAGCCCTCCGTCACACACAGCACAGCGTGGGAGGGGTTGCGCCCCGTCGCGAAGGCGTTCGGCTGGCGTTGCGCGGCGATGCCGACGCGGGGCATCGGCAGCCCGGCGCGTTGCCGCAGCCGGTCCACCAGCGCGTACAGCTCGGGAGCCTCGGCCGCCGTCACCTCGCGCGCACCGTACATCCGCAGCACGAGCGAGCCGGATGTGAAGTACAGGCCGACGTTCATCACGGCGGCGATGATCAGAGCCGTGATCATGCCCTGCTCCCCGCCCAGCGCCGCCCCGATCGCCCCGAACAGCGCGGCCAGACCGGCCAGCAATACGAAGACTTTGGTGTTGTTCATGGCGCCTCAACCAGGCCGGCCGCGGCCAGTCCAGCCGCCTCGAGGAATGGCTCCAGTACCGCCGCGAGATTGGGCGTCCCGAGCTCTTCGAGCTCGTAGCGCACCCGCACACTCGGCTTGTCGAGACGCACGAGCTTCGCCAGATCGACCGGGGTGCCGATGACCACCATGTCGGCCGGGGTCGCGCGGATCGTCTCTGCCAGCTCGCGCACCTGCTCCTCCCCGTAGCCCATCGCCGGCAGCACCGGTCCGGTCCCCGGATAGGCGGCATAGGTGTCGCGGATCGAACCCACCGCATAGGGACGCGGGTCCACGATCTGCGCCGCCTCGTAGCGCCGCGCCGCCACCCACCCCGCGCCGTAGGGCATGCCCCCGTGCGTCACCGTCGGACCGTCTTCGACCACCAGCACGCGCTTGTCGCGCAGCTGTGCGCCGCCCTCGACCGAGATGGGGCTCGCCGCCTCGACCACCGTCGCGCGCGGGTTCAACTCCCGTACCACGCGACGCACGGTCGCGATCTCGTCGGGGGTCGCGGTGTCCACCTTGTTGATGACGATCGCGTCCGCCATGCGGACCACCGTTTCTCCCGGGTGGTAGTGCGCCGCGTGGTCCGCACGGTGCGGATCGACGACCGTGACCAGCAGGTCCGGGACGAAGAACGGCATGTCGTTGTTCCCGCCGTCCCACAGCAGGACGTCGGCTTCGCGCTCGGCCTCGCGCAGGATGCGCTCGTAGTCGACGCCGGCGTACACGACCCTCCCGGCACGGAGCAGCGGCTCGTATTCCTCGCGTTCCTCGATCGTGACGCGGTGGGTGTCCAGGTCGGCGAACTGCGCGAAGCGCTGGACCGCCTGCCGGGCGAGGTCCCCGTACGGCATGGGGTGGCGCACTACGACCGGGCGGATGCCCCGTGCCTCGAGCAGGGTGGCCAGGCGGCGCGTCGTCTGGCTCTTGCCTGCACCCGTCCGGGCGGCGCACACGGCAATGACGGGCACCCGTGCTTTGAGCATCGTGTGGTGCGGTCCGAGGAGCAGGAAGTCCGAGCCCGCCGCGAGCGAGCGTGAGGCAATGTGCATCACGTGCTCGTGCGACACGTCCGAGTAGCTGAATACCACCACGTCCACGCGGAGATCGCCGATCAGGTGCTCGAGCTCGCTCTCGGGCTGGATCGGGATCCCGTAGGGGTAGTCCGGCCCGGCGAGCGCGGCTGGGTAGCGCCGGTCGGCGATATTCGGAATCTGAGTGGCCGTGAAGGCCACGACGTGATAGGCCGGGTTGCCGCGGAAGAACACGTTGAAGTTGTGGAAGTCGCGTCCCGCGGCGCCGAGGATCAGGGCGTTCTGGCTCATGATGCTCAGCCTAGGACGGTCACGATGAAGCAAACCTGAGGCGCGCCTGAGGGGCCCTGACCTCCATGACAGCCCTCACATTTGTTTCAGGCCTCGATCACCCCCTGGTGCGATGTTACAGCTATGGCGCATCTGGAGGAGACCATGGCCACGACGAAGACCGGTGGAGTTCAGCTGCTGCACAAGCTCGAGGGGCTCGAGCGTCGCCTCGAGACCCTGTCGGATCGGGTCAAGAGCCTGGAGCGGCACACGGCCGAGTTGGACGATCTGAGGCG
>DATGDT010000060.1:0-3028 GCA_035310725.1 Gemmatimonadales bacterium | reverse complement strand
CGCGCTCCAGATCGGGACGCCCGATGCGGTGCCGAGCAGCCCCTTCAGGGCTTCGCCCATCCCCAGGCCCACCACGATGCCGATCAGCCCGCCCAGCAGCGTGAGCGTGGACGCCTCGACCAGGAACTGCCAGAGAATCTCGCGCCGCGTCGCCCCCAGGGCCATGCGCACCCCGATCTCGCGCGTCCGGTTGGTCACCGACACCATCATGATCGCCATCACGCCGATCCCGCCGACCATCAGCGCCACCGACGACAGCGCGAGCATCACGAGGAAGAACACGCTCGTGAGGTTGTTGAAGATGTCGAGGATCTGGTCCTGCGTGATCAGGTCGAAGGTGTTCGGGTCCCCGGCCCGCAGGCCCCGCAGGCGGCGCAGCTGCAGCGTGACCGCGTCCATGGCGGCGGTCACCGACACGCCGTCGCGGGGCTTCACCACGATCCACAGCGCGTTCGTCTCGTCGTAGCGGAATGCCTGGCGCGCGGTCTCGAACGGCAGGATGGCGCCGATCTCCTGCGACGGCGGCTGGAAGATGTTCTGCGGGTTCTGGTACACCCCGATCACCCGCAGCGTCTTCCCGGACACGCGCACGTACTTCCCGATCGGGTCCAGGCGGCCGAATAGCTTGTCGGCCGGCTTCTCCTCGATCACGATCACCGGCGCGCCGGATCGCTGCTCGGCCGGCGTGAAGAACCGGCCGGACAGGAGCTGGCCGCCCTGGATGTCCATGTAGTGGTCGTCCGCGCCGAATTCGGTCATGATCTGCGTGCGCGCGCCCTTGTACTCCATGCGCTGGAACAGCTGGACCCAGATGCCGGCGTAGCGCACGTCCGGCAGCCGGGCGATCGACACCGCCTCCTCCGGCTGGATCACCGGGCGGATGCGGACCTCCTTGGGCAACGCGTCGGGGTTGAGCGGGGTCTGGGAGAAGAAGCGCACGATGTAGAACGTCGTGGGCCCGGCGACCTCGATGGTGTTGATGATCTGGTCGCGAATCCCCTGGACGATCGACGCCATGGCCATCACCGTCGCCACCCCGATCACCACGCCCAGCATCGTGAGCGCCGAGCGCAGCTTGTTGGCGCGCAGCTGATCCAGCGCGATCCCCAACCCTTCGGAGAGGGAGTGGAGTTTCACCGATCGGACTGGGGAGCGGGGAGCGGGGAGCGGTCGCAGCCCTGCCTAACCGAAACTCCGGTCCGCACCGTCTCCGACCGCTCCCCGCTCCCCGCTCCCCGACAGGTGCTCATTCGGCTCTCAACGCCACGACCGGATCCAGCCGCGCCGCCCGGGCGGCCGGGTAGACGCCGAACAGCACGCCCACGCCCGCTCCCAGTGAGAGGGCCACGAGGACCGACCAGAGCGTGACGCGGGCGGGCAGGGGGGTGGCCGCGGAGATCACGCCCGCCAGCCCCGCGCCCGCGGCGAGGCCCAGCACACCCCCGAGCAGCGACAGGGTGACGGCCTCGGCCAGGAACTGCCGCAGGATGTCGCGGCGGCGCGCGCCCAGCGACTTCCGCACGCCGATCTCGCGAGTCCGCTCGTTGACGCTCATCAGCATGATGTTCATGATCACGATCCCGCCCACCACGATCCCGATCGCCACCACCGCCGGGATCACGGTGAACAGGATGCGGGTGAGGTTCTTCCAGAACGACACCAGGGCGTCGGCCGTGTCGATCGAGAAGTCGTCGGGCTGACCCGGGCGCAGCCGGTGCGCGATGCGCATGGCCTCCTCGGCGCGCTGCATGCCGAGCGTCACGGAGGCGGCGTCGGGCATCTTCACCGAGATCACGCTGGTCTGCCGCCGGCCATACAGCGCCTCGAAGCTGGTGAGCGGCAGCATGACGAACCCGTCCCAGGAGTTGCCCAGCACCGTTCCCTTCTTCGCGACGACGCCTCTCACGGTGAACTGCTCGCCGCGCACCCGGATCCGTTGCCCCACGGCGAGGGCCACGTTGCCGTCGAACAGCTTGTCGGCCACGTCGTAGCCGAGCGCGGCCACCGCGCGCCGCTCGCGCACGTCCACGTCGCTCAGGGCCTCGCCGGCGGCGTAGCTGTAGTCCTGAACCGTCTGGAACGGCGCGGTCACGCCGAACACGAACGCGTCGCCCACGGTGCGGTCGCGCCATACGACGTCGGCCTGCGGGGTGGGCCAGCCCGACTGCAGCGCGATGGCCTTCGCGTCGGGGAGGGCGCGCGCGACGTAGGGGACGTCTTCGGGGGCGATGATCGGCCGGCGCTGGATCGCGCGCCACTCTTCGTCGTCGATCAGCCCGATGGCGATCGGGGTGCGTCGCACCTGGAACGCGTTCACCCCCACGATCGCGCCGCCGATCCGGTCGCGGACGTAGGCGTTCATCCCCTGGATCACCGCCACCACCGCCACCAGGAAGGCGACCGACACGATGATCCCGACCAGCGTGAAGAAGGAGCGGAGCTTGTGGCTCCAGGCCGCCCGCAGGGCCATGAGGATGGCTTCGGTGACTTGCATGGATCCGGAAAACTAACTGTGGAACGGAGTCTGATCAGGGACGGGGGATGAGGGACGAGGGACGAGTGTGGGACGAGGGTCGGATGGGGAAGGGCGGGGACTCGTCCCCCGTCCCCCATCCCTCCTCCCTATTCGTATCTGAGCGCGTCCACCGGGTCCATCCGGGCGGCGCGGCTGGCTGGGTAGAGCCCGAATCCGACCCCGGTGAACGCCGAGGCGGCGAGGGCCGCCACGATCGACCACACCGGGACGTGGGCCGGGATCGGGGTGACATGGGAGAGCAGGAACGCGATGCCGCCGCCGGCCAGCATGCCGGCCGCTCCGCCCACGAGGGTGAGGGTCGACGCCTCGACGAGGAACTGCCACAGGATGGCCTGGCGCGTGGCGCCGAGCGCCTTGCGCACGCCGATCTCCCGGGTGCGCTCGGTCACCGAGATCATCATGATCGCCACCACGCCGACCCCGCCGACCATCAGGCCGATGGAGGACAGCACCAGCATCACGAGGAAGAACACGCCGGTGACCTGGTTCCAC
>DATGDT010000059.1:0-6920 GCA_035310725.1 Gemmatimonadales bacterium | reverse complement strand
GTTGGAAAGTTGGAAGGTTGGAAGGTTGGTAGGTGGGAAGGCGGGAAAGTCGGAAGGGTGGATTGGCAGGTGGAGCTAGCCTGACAACGCTTCTCGACGTCGAACCGACTCGTGGAGCCCCCAGGTGAGCTTACCCGCGGTACTCCGTTGGGCTTCGAGTTCGGCGAATTGGTCAACCGAGATATAAGCGAGATCTTTCGACAACCGGATTTGATAGCACAGTTCGGCCAGGGAGCCAAGGGCGATATCGAGGTACCGTCGCAGCTCTCTGGCGCCACGCTTCGCGCTTCCCTCGGCAATATTCGATGCTGCCGACACGGCGGCACGCCGCATCTGCACTGTCAATCCATACCGTTCGGTATCAGGGAACCCCGCGGTCACTCGATACGTCGCGAGAGCCAACAGGTGACAAGCCCGCCACGCCTCGAGGCGCTCGAACGGCATCATCGGTTGATGGTAACAAACTCAGAAACAGCGGGATAACCAATCCGACGCAACACCTACCCAATTCGCGCGCGCCCTCCCGTCTACCTCCCGTCTACCTTCCGTCCTTCCCACCTTCCATCCTTCCATCCTTCCTCACGCCGCCTGGTGCGCGATCAGAATGCTCTTCAGCCGCTCCGGGCTCTCCCCCATCGCGTCGCCGTAGAGCCTCGTGTTCTGTTCCACAGCCTCCAGCACATTGGGGCACACGAACTCGAAGCGTCGCGCCCGGACCCGAATGGCCGCATCGGTGGTCGCGACCGGGGTGGCGATCGCGATGCGACGGGCGCCGAGCTCCTGCACCGCGCGCGCCGCCGCCAGCACCTTCCAGGGATAGAAGACCTGCCCGTCCACGATGATGACCTGCCGGTCGTCGAGGCGCTTGATGGGCCGATTGGTGCGGTACAGTACCAGGTCGCGCCGCACCCGCGCCCGCGATTCCTCGATCGCCGAGCTGAGCTTCTCGACGAGGGCCATGCCGGGCTGGAAGTCGGGATCCATCTCGGCCGAGCTCGCGTTCTCGGCCAGCGCCCCCACCGGCGCCAGATTGTCGCCCAGGCGGATGAACGCCGCCACCAGCACGTCGAAGCTCGCGCCCATCGCCTTGGCGGCGTTGGCCGCGATCTCCACTCCCTCGGGGGTGACCCCCAGCAGCAGGCAGTGGACGTATCCCTGGGACGCCAGCACCTTGCCCAGGTCCGCCCCGGCGGCGGAGCGGGTGGGATAGAGGCTGGGGCGGGGAGCGGCTGGAGACGTCACGTTGCCAAAATACGAGGATTGAGCGTTCGGACCAGAGGACGCATCTTCTGGCCCCATGAATCGAACCCTCTGGCCGATCCTGGCGGGTGCTCTCGTCCTCGCTCCGACGGCGCTCCCGGGCCAACGCCGCACCGCCCCCGCGCCGGCACCCGCCGCACGACTCCTCGACACCCTGCTCTACCGCAGCCTGAAGTTCCGCGCGATTGGGCCCTCGACCATGGGGGGCCGCATGTCGGCGTTCGCGGTGCGCGAGGCGAATCCACGCGTGATCTTCGCCGCGGCCGGAACCGGCGGTCTCTTCAAGACGACGAACAACGGAACCACGTGGTCGGCCGTGTTCGAGGACCAGCCCGTCGCCTCGATCGGCGCCGTCGCGCTGTCGCAGCGCGACTCGAATCTCGTCTGGGTCGGCACCGGGGAGGGCAACGGGCGCAACAGCTCGTCGTGGGGCAACGGGGTCTACCGGTCCACCGACGGCGGCGGGAAGTGGACGCACCTGGGGCTCGACAACACCCACGATATCCCGGCGCTCGCGATCGATCCCCGCAACGACTCGACCGTCTGGGTGGCAGCCCTCGGCCACCTCTGGGGCAAGAATCCCGAGCGCGGTGTCTACAAGACGACCGACGGCGGCAAGACCTGGACCGCGGTGCTGCAGCTCGGGGACTCGGTCGGGGCCATCGATCTCGTGCTCGACCCCACTTCCCCCGGCGTCGCCTATGCCGCGATGTACCAGCGGCTGCGCACGCCCTGGGCGATGCGCAGCGGCGGACCGGTGGGCGGCATCTACAAGACGACCGACGGCGGCCGGACCTGGGCGAAGCTCGCTGGCGGATTGCCGGCGCAAACCGGGCGGATCGGACTCGACATCTACCGCAAGAACCCCCAGATCGTCTACGCCGTGATCGAGTCCGACGTGGGCGGTCCCAAGGACATCGACGACGTCCACTCGCGCTCGGGCGGCGTCTTCCGCTCCGACGACGGCGGCGCCCACTGGCGCCGGCTCAACGACCTCGCTCCACGCGGCTTCTATTTCGCCAAGATCCGCGTCGATCCGACGAACGATGCGCACGTGTACGTCCTCGGCTACGGTCTCGACGTGTCCGACGACAGCGGGCGCACCTTCCGCCATGACGGCGCCGAGAAGATCCACGGCGACCTGCACGCGCTGTGGATCGATCCCGGCAACGCCGATCACCTGGTCCTCGGCACCGACGGCGGGATCTACTTCTCGTGGGACCGCACGAAGACCTGGGATTTCATCAACAACGTGGCCACGGGCGAGTTCTACGAGGTCACCTACGACTATCGCACGCCGTACCGCATCTGCGGTGGGCTGCAGGACAACGGCAGCTGGTGCGGTCCCAGCCGCAAGCGCGCGGAGGACGGCATCGCGGCCTCCGACTGGTACCGGGTGGGCGACTGCGACGGCTACTACGTCCAGGTGGATTCGACCGATCCGGACATCGTGTATGCGGAATGCCAGCAGGGATACGCGTTCCGGGTGAACCAGCGCAGCGGGGCGGTCAAGTCCATCCGGCCCAACGCCAAGGAGGGCACGCCCGCGTTCCGGTTCAACTGGAACACGCCGTTCGCCATCTCGCACTTCGATCCCACCGTGCTCTATTTCGGCGGCAACCAGCTGTTCCGCCTCAGCGCCCGTGGGGATGCCTGGGAGACGATCTCCCCCGACCTTTCCACCATGAACCCCCAGACGATGACGGCGGCGGGCTCCGGCGCGGAGACCTACAACACCATCGTCACGCTGTCGGAGTCTCCGCTCGACCCCAAGGTCATTTGGGTGGGGACCGACGACGGCAACATCCAGGTCACGCGCGACGGCGGCGCCACCTGGACCAACGTCGGGGCGAACCTGCGCGGGCTCCCCAAGCCGAACCTGTACGTGGCACGCGTCGAGGCGTCGCACTTCGATTCGGGGACGGCGTACGTGGCGATCGACGGGCACCGCAGCGACGTATTCCAGCCGCTCGCGTTCCTGACGACCGACTACGGCCGCAGCTGGACGTCCATCGCCGGCAACCTGCCCGCGGGCGGACCGCTCAAGGCGCTGCGCGAGGATCCCCGCAACAAGAACCTGCTGTTCGCCGGTACGGAGTTCGGCCTGTACTTCTCACTCGACCGCGGCGCCGGCTGGAACCGCTTCCGGAACGGCCTGCCGACCGTGGCCTACGACGACATCGCGATCCACCGGCGCGACCGTGACCTGATCGTCGCCACGCACGGCCGCAGCTTCTACATCCTGGACCAGGTCATCCCGCTGGAGGAGCTGACCCCCGCGGTGCTCGATTCGGCCGCCTTTCTGTTCAGCACTCGGCCGGTGCAGCCGTTCTGGAAGTTCCAGGAATCGGGGCTGTGGGGCCATCGCCCCTACCAGGGCGCCAATCCGCCCTTCGGGGCGGCGATCGACTACTACCTCAAGATCTATACACCGGATGAGGTGTCCATCACGATCGCCGATTCGAGCGGGCGCGAAGTGGCGAAGCTCACCGGCAGCAAGGATCCCGGGCTGAACCGCGTCATGTGGGATCTCCAGCCCAAGGAGTCGCTGCGCGCCGGCTCCCCCGCGGACCCGACGGAGTACGTCGCCCCCGGGACCTATACGGTGACATTGTCGGCGTCCGGGAGGACCCTGAAGACCACGTTGCAGGTGGTGGAAGCGCCGAAATAGGGCGCCCTTTATCTTCTCCCCATGCCTACCGACTCCCTCACCATCGTCGACAATCGCACCGGTCGCACCTACGAGATCCCTGTTCAGGAAGGGACCATCCGGGCGGCCGACCTGCGACAGATCAAGTCCGGCCCGGACGATTTCGGGCTCATGAGCTACGACCCGGCCTACCTCAACACCGCCGCCTGTCGCAGCGCCATCAGCTTCATCGACGGCGACAAGGGGATCCTGCGCTACCGCGGGTACCCGATCGAGGAGCTCGCCGAGCGCAGCTCGTTCCTGGAGACGGCCTACCTGCTGCTCAACGGCGAGCTGCCCAGGCCGGCGGAGCTGGATCGCTGGGTGTACGACATCACGCACCACACGATCATCCACGAGAACGTCAAGAAGTTCATCGACGGCTTCCACCACGACGCGCACCCGATGGGCATGTTCGTCAGCACGGTGGCGGCGCTGTCGACCTTCTACCCCGAGGCCAAGCACATCGGCGACGGGGAGGCGCGGCGCTTCCAGATCCACCGGCTCATCGCCAAGACGCCGACCCTGGCCGCGTTCGCATACCGGCACTCCACCGGCATGCCGTTCGCGTATCCCGACAACGACCTCTCCTACGCCGGCAATTTCCTGAACATGATGTTCAAGGGGACGGAGGTGAAGTACAAGCCGCATCCGGTGGCGGAGCGCGCGCTCGACGTGCTGTTCATCCTGCACGCCGATCACGAGCAGAACTGCTCGACCAGCGCCATGCGGAGCGTGGGCTCGTCCCACTCCGACCCCTTTTCGTCCATGGCGGCCGCCGCCGCGGCGCTGTACGGGCCGCTGCACGGCGGCGCCAACGAGGAAGTGCTGCGCATGTTGCGGGAGATCGGGTCGAAGGATCGCGTGCCGGCCTACATCGAGCGGGTGAAGCGCGGCGAGGTCAAGTTGATGGGATTCGGCCACCGCATCTACAAGAACTACGACCCGCGCGCCCGCATCATCAAGCGGGTGGCCGACGAAGTCTTCGAGGTGACCGGGAAGAACCCGCTCATCGACCTGGCGCTCGAGCTCGAGCGCATCGCGCTGCAGGACGACTACTTCGTCACCCGCAAGCTGTACCCCAACGTCGATTTCTATTCCGGCATCATCTACGAGGCGATGCGGTTTCCGGTGGACATGTTCCCGGTACTGTTCGCCATCGGGCGCACGCCGGGGTGGCTGGCGCAGTGGCAGGAGATGCTGCTCGACAAGGAGCAGAAGATCGCGCGGCCGCGGCAGGTGTACGTCGGGCCTCCGATGCGCGCGTATGTTCCCATAGAAAAACGATAAGGCGTCGAGCAGAAGCGTCGAGCAACACCGTCGAGCAAAGACGTCGAGCAGGACCGTACGGTTCCGCTCGACGTTTTCGCTTGACGCCTCTGCTTGACGCCTCTCCTTATCGCCTCCGCCGCCCGCCCGCCCGTCCGCGTACTGTAAGGGAGGGGCGCTTCACCGCCGACTCCGCGTGCTTCGGCTGCAGCGGGGCCACCGACGGCTCGAACCCGGGGATGATCTCTCGCGGGAAGATCTGCCCCACCAGCTTCTCGATGTCGCCCATCAGCAGCCACTCGTCGGGCGACAGCAGCGTGAGGGCGAGGCCCCGGGCCCCAGCCCGGGCGGTGCGTCCCACCCGGTGCACGTAGGTCTCCGGGTCGTTGGGGACGTCGAAATTCACCACCATGCGGATGCCGTCGACGTCGATGCCGCGCGCGGCGATATCGGTGGCGACGAGCACCTCCGCGGACCCGGCGCGGAACGCGTCGAGCGTACGCGTGCGGTGACTCTGCGCCTTGTCACCGTGGATCGCGTTCGCCCCGATCCCGGATTTCCGCAGGAACGCCTGCAGCTTGTCGGCGCCGTATTTCGTGCGGGTGAAGATGAGGGTCTGGCCGGCGGGCTTGGCCTTGAGAATAGCCGCCAGCACGTCGCGCTTCTTGAGCTTGTCCGCGGCGACGATGACGTGCTCGATCCCCTCGGCGGGCTGGGCGCGCCGCCCGATGTCGACCGACGCATGGCCCGACAGCGCGCTGCGCGCGAGGGCGTCGACCTCCGGAGAGATGGTGGCGGAAAAGAGCAACGTCTGCCGCTCGTCGGGCAGCGCCCGGAGGATGCGCTTCACGTCGGGGGCGAACCCCATATCGAGCATGCGGTCGGCCTCGTCCAGCACCAGCACTTCGATCCTGGAATAGTCGACGTGACCGCGCTCCATATGGTCGAGCAGGCGGCCCGGCGTGGCGACGACGATGTCCACGCCGCGGGTGAGGGCCCGGGTCTGCGGCTCCATCCCGACGCCGCCGTACACCGCGACGCTCTCCAGCGAGAGATGGCGGCCGTACGTGCGCGCGCTCTGCAGCACCTGCTCGGCGAGTTCACGGGTGGGCGTGAGAATCAGCGCCCGCAGGGTGCGCGGCCGCTTTTCCCGGTTGAGGCGCTGGAGGATCGGCAGCAGGAACGCGGCCGTCTTCCCGGTGCCGGTCTGCGCCGAGCCGATGACGTCGCGGCCCGCGAGGGCCAGCGGAATGGTTTCCTGTTGAATGGGCGTGGGGTGCGCGTATCCCTCTTCGAATACGGCACGCACCAGTTCGGGCACCAGCCCGAGTGAGGCAAATGGCATGTTGTTGTCCATGGTCCTTTACAGCACACACGCGCACTCGTGGAAACGGAATGTCGCCACTCTCAGTGTCGCTCTTCGGTTGTCTGAACCTGGGGAATGAGACCGTGCGTGTGTTCAGCGCCGGCGCCCGCTCCTGAGCGGGACCGTCCTGCGGAAGGATGCCAGCTCGCGGTTCTTGACTACGGACGGAAGACTAACTACGTCGAGCGAAGACGTCAAGCGAGAACGTCAAGCAAAGGCGCCGAGCAGACTCGTGCGCTCTTGCTTGACGTCCCTGCTTGACGTCTCTGCTTGACGCCTACTTGCCTTTCGGCTCCTCTCCCCACCACCACATCGTCGGCAACGCCTTCTGACGCG
>DATGDT010000058.1:0-1642 GCA_035310725.1 Gemmatimonadales bacterium | reverse complement strand
GTCGACCCCGCGACGTTGCCGGCGGGTCCGTTCCTGGCATACGACCGCAAGGGTACCCTGGTGAGCTCGATCTACATGATCCCGCTCAGCCAGATGAACGCCCAGAAGAACTTCGCTGATCTGAACGTCGCGAAGGGACAGGCGGTGGATCATGTGGACATCGTCTACAACGCGGGGCATCCCGGCGTCGCCGAGCCGCATTACCACGTCATCCTGTGGTATGTCCCGGCCGCGACTGCGGCCGCGTTGAAGTAGCCTGAAGTGACGACCCGGCGCGGGTTCGTCCAGGCCGGCGGGGCATTCCTCGCCGGTCTGGCCGTGGCCCCATGGTGGCGGTTGCGCCCCTCGCTCGCGACGACGGTCGAGATCGCGATGCGCAGCGACGCGGCGGGCGCCAAGGTGTGGTTCGATCCGGCAGGGGTCCTGGTGCAGCCGGGCACCACCATCCGCTGGGTGGTCCGTGAGAACGTCCACACGGCGACCGCCTATCATCCACGGAACGGCGGTCACTCCCTGCGCATTCCTGAGGGAGCGGCGCCATGGGATTCCGGATTCCTCGTGAACCCCGGGGATCACTTCGACGTCACGCTGACCGTGCCGGGGGTCTACGACTTCTTCTGCATGCCGCACGAAGCGGCCGGAATGGTGGGCCGGATCATCGTGGGGGCGGCCACGGGACCGGGCGCGCAACCGTTCGACTACTTCGTGGGCCGGCCCGAAGCCAAGGACTGGCTGCCCGTGCCCCCCGCTGCCCGCAGCGGGTTCCCGGCCATCGCGCAGGTCCTGAAAGACGGGGTCGTACACCGGACGCTCTGAACCCGGACGCCCGTCCCAGTCACCAAACCGCGCTGCAGCATGTAGAATGGTCGGCATGCCGCCGCGCTCCCGCCTTCTCCCCGTAGGCTGCCTCATCGTCGTCGCGAGCATTGCCGCCGCCCAGAAACCGCCTGAAGCCGACGGGCAGTGGACCATGCCGGGCAGGGACTTCGCGTCCACCCGCTACAGTGCGCTCAGCGCCATCACCAGCGCGAACGTCGCCCGGCTGCGTCCGGTCTGGAGCTTCTCCACCGGCGTGCTGGGCGGGCACGAAGGCCAGCCGCTCGTCGTGAACAACACGATGTACGTCGTGACGCCGTATCCCAATGTGCTCTACGCGTTCGACCTCACCAAGGACGGCTATCCGCTCAAGTGGAAGTACCGCCCCGACGTGAATCCTTCCGCGGTCGGCAGTGCCTGCTGCGACGCGGTGAACCGCGGCGCCGTCTATGCGGACGGGAAGATCGTCTTCAACGTGCTCGACGGGCACACGGTCGCCGTCGACGCCGTCACCGGGGCGGAGCTCTGGAAGACGCAGATCGCCGACCTCGGCCAGGGCGAGACGACGCCGATGGCGCCGCTGGTAGTGAAGAGCCTGGTCTTCGTCGGGCCCTCGGGCGGCGAGTTCGGCATCCACGGCTGGCTCAAGGCGCTGGATCTGAATACGGGCCGCGTCGTCTGGACCGCCTACAACGAAGGGCCGGACAGCGAGGTGCGGGCCACGCCCGGCACGTTCAAGCCGTTTTACGACCGGGGCACCGACCTGGGACTCTCCAGCTGGCCGGGGGACGCCTGGAAGCGCGCCGGCGTGCCGGTGTGGGGATGG
>DATGDT010000057.1:0-7147 GCA_035310725.1 Gemmatimonadales bacterium | reverse complement strand
GGGCCACCACGAGCGGGGGCGACCCGCATCGGCCCTCCTGCCCATGTTAAAATGAAGGCATGGCCGGACCAGCGTGACCGGTGCGGGAGTCGCACGACTCGTTGGGGGCCGGCCACGATAGCCGATCGGAGAATGCCGGGTGCATGTACTGTTGGTGGATCACGACGAAGCTGACGCCGTGCGGGTGCGCGATGCCTTGTGGTCGTGCCGGTACGACGTCACGCATTGCGGGCAGATGGCGAGCGGGCTGGCACAGCTCGAGACCGTGCCGATCGACGTGATGCTGGCCGCGCTCCACCTCCCGGACGCGGAGGGTGTGGAAGTGGTGCACCGGGTGCGGGGCGTCGCGCGGCACCTGCCGCTGGTCGTCATGGCGGGACCGGACGACGACGCCCTCGCCGAGGCGGCCGTCCGCAGCGGCGCGCAGGATTGCCTGCCGAAGGCCGGCCTCGGGGGGCCGCTGATCGAGCGGTCGTTGCGCTACGCGTGCGAGCGCGCGCGCCTCGAGGCGGCGCTCGAGGAGGCGGAAACGCGGCTGCGCATCATCCAGGACCGCGTGCCGGCGACGATCTGTGACCTGACGCCGGACGGCACCGTGACGGGCCTCAACGCCGAGTTCCAGGCGATCACCGGGTGGCCGCCGGCCGAGTGGATCGGTCGGGACTTCGTCGAGTTGCTGCACCCCGAGGACCGGCCCGCGGTGCTGGAGCTGCTCCGGCGGACCGTGCGCAACGACGCGCCGCCGGCGCTGGACGTCCGCATGCGGGCCCGGCAGGGCGGCTACGTCATCGCCAGCTTCAGCGCCGTCCCCGTCGTGAAGCAGGGGCGGGTCAGCAGCGTCGTCGGGATCGCGCGCGACGTCACGGAGCTCCGGCAGCTCGAGACGCGGCAGCGCGACACCTCGCGGACCGACCACCTCACGGGACTCGGCAACCGTCGCGCGTGCGAGGAGGCCATCACGCGTGAGGTCGCGCGCGCGATGCGGGAGAACGCCTCGGTCGTGTTCGTGCTGTTCGACCTGGACCACTTCAAGGTGGTGAACGACACGCATGGCCACCATGTCGGCGATGCGGTGCTGCGCGCCGTCGCGGGGGTCCTCCGGGAGGCGAGCCGCTCCAGTGACCTGGTGGGACGCTGGGGCGGCGAGGAGCTGCTGGCGATCCTGCCGCGCACCGACCTGTGGGCGGCCCGCCCCTTCGCCGAGCGCGTGCGGTCGGGCGTCGCCGCCCTCGACGGGCTGCCCAGCCGCGTCACCGTGTCGGCCGGGATGGCGGAATGGACCCGGGGGCAGGACGTCCAGACTGTCCTCGCCCGGGCTGACGCGAAACTCTACGAAGCGAAGCGCAGCGGGCGGAACCGCATCTGCTGAGCGCTCCTCGGCACGGAATCTGCTACATGAAGAGGGCCACCGATTCCGCCTGGGGACGAGAAGCCGTTGGCTCAGCCCACGCCGTCGACACCTGCACGCGCCGCGCCACCCAACTGGGAGATCGACCAGCAATCGCTGCGCGGCCTGATGGGGGGGCTCGAGAACGGCGCCTCCTCTGCGGAGTGGTTCGACCTCCGCCGTGAGTTCGAGGACATCGCCCTCAACCCGGGCTTCGACCGGCTCATCACGCTCGACTACAACACCATCCAGGAGCTGCCGCACCAGATCGACGTCGCGCTGCGCGTGCTGCGCCGGCCCATGAGCGGACGGGCGATCCTCGCCGACGAAGTCGGGCTCGGCAAGACCATCGAAGCCGGAATCATCATGAAGGAGCTGGGCGTGCGCGGCATGGCGCGCCGCGTCCTGATCCTCACCCCCGCGACCCTCGTGGAACAGTGGCGAGCCGAGCTCGAGACGAAGTTCTTCGAGCAGTTCGACACGCCGGCTGAGCCGGAGCACTGGCGCCACGCGACCAGGGCGATCGCGTCCTATCAAGGCGCCGTCGGGCATGCGCCCGAGATCCTCCAGCACCGCTGGGACCTCGTGATCGTGGACGAGGCCCACAACGTGAAGAACCACACGACGGCGGTGCACCAGTTCCTGCGGCAGCTCGATCGGAACTTCATCCTGCTGCTCACCGCCACGCCGGTCCAGCACAACCTGCGCGAGCTGTACAACCTCGTCACCCTGCTCCGGCCCGGCCAGTTCGGCACCTGGGGTCAGTTCCAGAAGGAATCCCTGCAGAGCGGCGATCCACGCTGCGCGCCGAACCCCGAAACGCTGCGCGAGTTCACCAGCCAGGTGATGATCCGCACGCGGCGCTCGAGCGTGGCCGACGTGCTCGCCCTGCCCCCGCGCCGCCCCGCCCACCACGCCGTCGACCTGACGCCCGCGGAGGCCGCGCTGTACGGGGACACCGTGCGCTTCCTGCGCGATCTCCACCGGGACGGCTGTTTCGAGCGCAAGGGCACGTTCGTCCTGGAGCCGACGCGCCTGCTGCAGCGGCTCACGTCGTCATCCAGGGCGCTCGCCGACTCGCTGCACTCCGTGGCTGCGGGAGACCTGCTGCAGCCGGAGTACCGGCAGCGGGCCGGTCAGCTCGCGGAGCAGGCGAGGGCCGTGACCGGGCACGCCAAGCTGGACGAGCTGATCCGCTACCTCGCCGACGCGCCCGCCGCGGACCGGGTGATCGTCTGCAGCGAGCACCTCCCGACGCTCAACCTCATCAAGCATCGGCTCCAGGACCTCGGCCGCCCCGCGATCGCCTTCACCGGGTCGCTGTCCCGCGCCGATCGCGGCGACCAGCTGGCCCGCTTCCGGGCCGAGCCGGGGAGCGTGTTTCTCACGACCCGCGTCGGGAGCGAAGGATTGAACCTCCAGTTCTGCAACCGGATCGTGAACTACGAGGTCCCGTGGAATCCCACGATCATCGAGCGGCGTATCGGTCGCGTGCTGCGCATCGGCCAGGAGCGGGAGGTGCACATCCTGAACCTGGCCGCGCAGGCCACGATCGAGATGCCGGTCCTGCGGCTGCTCGACCGGAAGCTCAGGCTGTTCGAGCTCGACGTGGGCGGTCTCGACATGATTCTGGGAGAGTTCGGCGACGGCCAGACGCTCGAGCACCGCCTGGCCGAGGCGTGGCTGGGGTCCGAGTCCGACGCGGCCTTCGAGCGGGAGCTCGAGGGCATCGGCGAGCAGGTCGTGGCGAGCCGGGAGGCCGGGGCGCGGCACGCACGACTGGCCTCCGAAATCGCTCCCGAGGATAACGCCGAGCGGCTCGAGCGGGAGTTTCGGCAGCTGTCGATTGCCGGACGCGTCGTGCTGGGCTATGGCACCTGTCATCTCAAGCTCGCCCGCGGCGTGGAAGCGAAGCGCCATCAGCTCGGCCTCCACGTCACCGAGATTCGCGAAGCCGCGGAGCACGTCAGGCACGCGGAGGACGCGGGTGATCATCCGGAATACGGGCGCCTCTCTCGCCTCGTGGGGGTCACGGGACGCGGTCGGGCGGTGCAGCTGCTGGTGCAGGCCGACCGCCTGCCCATGACGCTCGCCGATCTGTCCGCCGATGCCGAAGCACCGCTCGCGCGGCAGGCCGCTTCATGATCGACGCACCAGGGTCACAGATCCCGGAAACACTCGTCGACCCTCGCCTGCAGGGGCTGGTGGAGCGGTACGCGCGGCTGGCCGGGGCGACGGTCCAGGAGCTGGAACCGCAGCTGCTGGAGCTCTCGCTCCCGGATGCCGAACTACCGCACTTCGGTGGGCGCCCGTCGGTGCGCGTCGCGTTTTCGCTTCCCGCCCTCGAGCGTCACCCCGACGCCGAAATGGCCGTCGTCGGCAGCCCGTTTCTCCAGGAGCTGCTCGCCGCGGTCCGCACCCGGGGCGCGCGGCGCGCCTTCGGGTTGATTCCGCCCACGCATGCTGCGGACACCGACGGCCTGCCGCGAACGTTCCCGGTTCGCAGCGGCGCGTCGGAACCGCCCGTCGTCACTCTCTCACTGCACCCGGTGGCTCGGCTCATCGCGCGCGTGTCGATCTCGGCCGCGGCGATCGTCGTGGAGCACATCGCCGAGAGCGGAGTGTTCGACTTCGCCACGGGCTTGCGCGTCCCGGACGACGTGGCGCGACTCTGCCGTGACATCGAGGCGGGCTCCGTCACGCCGGCAGGCGACGGGGCCTCAGACGCCGTACGAGCGCTGCCGGCCGCTTCCCGGCCGCTCGCGGAGCTCGTTCCGATCATGGCCCGCGATATCGAGTCCAGGCTGGCGACGGAGCTCGCGCGACAGCGAAACGACGCCCGCCAGGATCTGGAGGCCGAGCTGGTCCGGATCGACCGTTACTACCGGCAACTCCTCAAGGAGGCCGCCGAGTCCGCCTGGGACCCGGCGAACGCCGAAGAGCGTCGCGCCATCAAGGTGGAACACGCCCGCCGCCGGGCCGAGGAGCAACGCCGTCACGAAGTTCGCGCGACGGTCCATCCGCTGCAGCTCGTGGAGTTCACGCTGCTCGTGGAGCGCGTGGACTGGAACCTCGTCTCCCAGAACGGGCGTCGGGCCACGCTCACGGCACAGCGGTCGCTGAGCGGCTCCGGTGCCTGGCAGCTCGCCTGCCCGCAGTGTGGCGCCTCCCCGAAACTGCTGGTGATCTGCCGCCACGATCACGTGGCCTGTGGCGCCTGCGGCAAGACGTGCCGGGTGTGCGGCGAGGACTTCTGTGGCGAGCACGGCATCGCGGAGTGTCACATCGATGGCGAGCCCGCCTGCGCCGCGCATGCGAGCACCTGCCCAACCTGTCGCAGGCCGCATTGCACCAGACACGCGGGCACGTGCAGCGCCGGCGGCCATCCGGCCTGCAGCGCCTGCCTGGGGCCCTGCAGCATCTGCGGCAAGGTGGTCTGCGTCACGCACGCGGTTCGCAGCGACGCCGGCGCCCCCAGGGGCGAGCGCCGCCTCTGTCTCGACTGCATGGTGTACTGCGAGGGCAAGGCCAGCGAGCCCGTCGGCCGGGACGAAGCCGTCCGCTGCTCGAGCTGCGACCAGTTCGTGTGCGCCAAGCACCAGGCCGCCTGCGTCGTGGACCAGCTCGTCCATTGCTCCAGGCACCTCCGCCGCGCGGATCGGTCGCGGCGCCTGGTGTGCGAGGGGCACCGCGGCCAGTGCAGCCATGAGCCGGGTGTCGTCTTCGCGAGCGACGAGGTAACGCACTGTGCGACGTGCGGGAAGTCCGTGTGCGCCGCGCACGCCCGGACGTGCGTGTGCGGGAAGGACCTGCCGTCGTGCGATTCTCCGTTGTGACGGAACCAGATTGTCTTGCACCGATGGCTGAGCCGTCCTACGTTCCGCCCATGACCGCCTTGCTCACCGCGGACGAGCTGCTCCACCTCCATATCCCCGGCAAGTGCGCCGAGCTGGTCAGGGGCGTGCTCGTCGTGCGGGAGCCGCCGGGCGCTCGCCACGGCCGAATCGCCATGAACCTGGGCGTCGAGCTCGCGAACTTCGTACGGGCTCGAGAGCTGGGCGTGGTCTACGCCGCCGAGACCGGCTTCACCCTCGCGCGCCACCCCGACACCGTGCGCGCCCCCGACGTGGCGTTTGTGCGCCGGGAGCGACTCCCGTCCCCTGAACCCGTCGGGTTCCCCGAGCTGGCGCCAGACCTAGTCGTCGAGGTGCTCTCGCCCGACGATCGTCCCGGACAGCGTCTCGCGAAGGTCGCCGACTGGCTCTCCGCAGGGACGCGCGTGGTCTGGGTCATCGACCCGGAGCGCCGGCTTGCCCGCGTGTACCGACACGACGGCACCGAGCGCATCGTGAGCGCCGCGGAGACGCTGGATGGTGAAGACGTCGTGCCCGGGTTCTCCTGCCCGCTCGCCACAATGCTGTAGGCACCACGCCGCCTTCGACCTCCCCGCGCGCGTTTCTCGGCTCCCTCTCCGTGCCATTTCGATGACAATGCAGCAGCGCCCGCGCCTCATCGTGGCGGATGCCGAGTTGCTCTTTCCCGCCGAGGAGGTCGAGATTATGGGCATGCCCGCCGCGTCCCCGGACGTCACGACCATCGCCGGCCTCTTGGCGCTCCCCGAGGACGGGATGCGCCACGAGCTGCTGGACGGGGTCCACGTCGTGACGCCGGCTCCCGCGCTGCCGCATCAGGCCATGGTGCGTGAATTGATGGCGTTGTTGATCCCGGCGCTCCAGGGACAGAATCGCTTCCAGCTCTTCTCGAGTCCCGCCGACGTCATCCTCGGGGTCCGAACGCTCGTTCAGCCGGATGTCTTCGTCGTGGAGCGCCAGCCGGGCAAGCCGCTGCGGAGCTGGGAGGACGTTGGCGTGCCGGTGCTCGCGGTGGAGATCCTCTCTCCAACCACCGCCACCCGCGATCGCGGCGCCAAGCGCCGGATCTACAACCAGGCCGGCGTCGCCGAGTACTGGATCGTCGATCTCGACGCTCGGCTGATCGAGCGCTGGCGTCCCCCAGACACGCGGCCGGAGATCGTCGACGAGCGGCTCGTATGGAAGGTGGGAGCGGTCCCCGAGCTGCTGATCGAGGTGACCGCGTTGTTCGCCCGCGTGCTGGACACGTAGAGGTACCTCACCCCCTCCTCCTCTCGCGGTACCTCACCCCCTGAGCCCATCTGTGTACCTCACCCCCTGACCCCCTCTCCCTGTCGGGAGAGGGGGAACGAGATAGAAGTAGAAGACCCGGACCCTGCATCTCGTCCCCCCTCTCCGCGTCAAGCGGAGAGGGGGACAGGGGGTGAGGTACAGATGCCGAGAAGGGGTAAGGGGAGAGGTACAAGCCGAGGGGGAAGTGACGGAGAGGGGGACAGGGGTATTGAGGGCCTCGGTCACCTGGCGAGCGGTCCCCATGTGAGTTGATCCGGATGGCAATCCCGTCCAGATTGTCAACTGCGATACCGAAATCGCGTCGTCGGACTCCGGTGTTCTCGGGAGCGGCCTCTGGATCAGCGCACTACTCGGCCCCAACCGACCGCCACACCGCTGACGGTGCCGCGCAGTTCGTCGTGGCAGGGCGAGTCGCGCCATCAGCCTCGCCTGGCGGTCCGCGCCGGGTTGATCGCGGCGCTGCTGTTGGCAGGGTGTTTGCCTTCCAGACCCGTCGCTCCGCCAGAGCCGGTAGCGACCGTGCCGTTCGACTCCTACGGTGGCGCGATACACGTGCCCGCGCTGGTCAACGGCGACTCGGTCTGGCTGATCCTCG
>DATGDT010000056.1:0-7265 GCA_035310725.1 Gemmatimonadales bacterium | reverse complement strand
GAAGGCCGCGTTGCGGAGGATGAGCAGGCTCCAGCGCTCGCCCACGAGCTCGAGGGCGCGCGAGGCCGAGCAGATCTGGTGGTCGTAGGTGCGTCCGAGCATGGGTCCACCCTAACCCCAGAGCTTGCATAATGCAAGTGTAGTACACGCCCACGGGCGCCCGGCTGGCAGCCCGCTGGGCATCGTCACCACTTGCGTGATGCAAGCAGAGAGGGTAGCGTGCGCATACTAGCGTGATGCTAGTAACAACCTCTCAGGAAGGGTGGCTGACGTATGGACATCGCACACAAGGCAGTACTCGTGACGGGCGCCAATCGCGGCCTGGGCCGGGCGTTGGTCGAGGAGGCGCTGCAGCGCGGCGCGCGGCGCGTCTACGCGGGGACCCGGCAGCCAGTGGCCTTCGCGGACCCGCGCGTGACGCCTCTCATGCTGGACATCACGAATGCCGCGCAGATCGAGGCCGCGCGGGGGCAGGTGGACGCGCTCGACGTGCTCGTGAACAACGCCGGCGTGGCGCAGCTCGATCAGCTGAGCGATCGCGCCACGCTCGAGCGGCACCTCGCCGTCAACTTCTACGGCCCCTACGGCATGACCCAGGCGTTCCTGCCGTTGCTCACGCAGGCGCGCGGGGCGCTGGTCAATGTGCTGTCGCTGGCGGCGCTGGCCCCGCTCCCGGTGTTCGTCGGCTATTCGATCTCGAAGGCGGCGGCCCTGTCGCTGACGCAGTCGCTGCGGGCCTATCTCGCCGCGCAGGGCGTGAGCGTGCACGGGGTGCTGGCCGGTCCCATCGATACGGAGATGAGCCGCGGTTTCGCGGTGCCCAAGAGCGCGCCGGAGGCCGTCGCGCGGGCCGTGTTCGACGGCGTCGCGCGCGGGGAGGAAGAGATCTTTCCCGATCCGCTGTCGGCCACGATGGCCGAGAGCTGGAACGCGAGCGCCGCCAAGTCCATGGAGCGCCGGAGTGCCGGGCTGCTCCAGTCGATCGCCTCCTGACCGGAGCCATCTCATGACCGCTCAGGACTACACCGCGACCTTCACGGTCGCCCAATCCCCGGAACAGGTCTTTGCGGCCGTCACCAACCCGCGAGCCTGGTGGTCGGAGGAAATCGAGGGCCGCACCGACACCCTCGGCGCGGCGTTCAAGTACCACTACAAGGACCTGCACCGGACGACGCAGAAGATCACAGAGCTCGTGCCGAACCAGCGAATCGTGTGGGAGGTTACGGAGAGTTATGTCGGTTTTGTCGCCGACACCAACGAGTGGCTGGGGACGAAGATCGTGTTCGAGATCGCCCGGAAGGGGGCCGGGACCGAGCTGCGCTTTACGCACGTCGGGTTGGTGCCCGCGATCGAATGCTACGACGACTGCTGCGGCGCGTGGGGCTTCTATGTGAACGACAGCCTGCGCGGTCTGATCACGACCGGCAGTGGAAACCCCAATCGAAAGCAACAGAACGCTTGAGCGGTGTGGGCCTCGCCTCGTTCTGCGGCCAACGTCCCCTACGTGCCAGCGCCAGCCTTTTGCTGTGCGTCCCTTCTCACCAGCGCGAAGCCGAGGGCGTTGAAGTTGTAGTCGGCGACTTCGCGGTAGAGCTTCCGGGCTCCGGCGGCGTCGCCCGAGCCCTCCGTCGCGAGCGCGAGCTGATACTTCACGTACGGGTCGAACGGATTGCCGTGGCGGAAGTGCTCGGCGGCCTGGCTGTACTGCTTCTGATAGAGCGCGATGAATCCCTCGGCCGAATTCTACAACCCGGACGGCTCGACCTTCCGGACGACGATCACGCATCTCCTGACGCCCCCCAAGAACATCGTGACGACGATGACCGGCGGCCACTTCGACGGGGCGAGGTTCGTCCACTCCTACACTCCGCTAGGGCAGAGGACGAAGGTGGACCTGGAAGGGGACTTTCCCGCGCTGCCGGGGCTCAGCGAAGCCGATGAGCTCAAGATGATCGACGGGATGTTTTCGATGCTCTTTTCCGAGGACGCGGCGACGCTACAGACGTGGGCGTAGCCGGATACCCTGGCCCGCTCGAGCAGGCGTGAGCCTCCCGAGCGGGCTACGTCGTCCTGTTTCTCGGTAACGGCGTGTGTCCGGTTCCGGGACGGCCCATCCCATCACCGATCAAGACCACGTCTTCTCCGGCTCCTCTGCTTCACAGTAGATGACCAGTCTTTTTGGCACCTCTCTTGCCGCGAAGCGGGACATCGCGCCGTCACCCCTCCTCGCGCGCAGGAAGGCCCCAATGCTCAGTATCCGGTTGGCACTCCGCACCCTGTTCCGTACTCCCTTCGTCACGACGATCGCCGTGCTCTCCCTGGCGCTAGGGATCGGCGCCAATGCCGCGATTTTCTCGTTGTTCGATCAGGTCCTGCTCCGCCCGCTGCCGGTCACCGAGCCGGACCGCCTCGTCAACCTCTCCGCCCCCGGCCCCAAGCCCCCGTGGCAGTCGTGCGGGCAGGC
Organism: Gemmatimonadales bacterium; assembly: GCA_035310725.1. GTDB lineage: Bacteria > Gemmatimonadota > Gemmatimonadetes > Gemmatimonadales > GWC2-71-9 > DASTHG01. The sequence goes on along the minus strand of DATGDT010000056.1, from coordinate 4,801 downwards.
GGGGGACTGCGAAGTGACCTTCAGCTACCCGATGTTCCGGGACCTGGAACGGCAGCAGACCGTCTTCACCGCGATCGCCGCGCACGACGCATTCGGCGCGAGCGTCGCCTACCAGAACCAGCCGGTCACCGGCGACGGGATGTCGGTCTCCGGGTCGTACTTCCCGACCCTGGGGCTCCGCCCGGCGCTCGGCCGCTTGCTCACGCCGAGCGACGACCAGGGCATCGGGACGAGCTTCGTCGCCGTGCTCTCGTATGCGTACTGGCAGTCACGCCTCGGTGGCGATCAGGACGTGCTGGGCAAGCCGCTCGTCGTAAACGGCCAGGCTTTGACGATTGTCGGCGTCGCCCCGGAGGGGTTCGACGGCACGACACTTGGGCTCCGCCCGCTCGTGTACGTGCCGATCAGCACGCTCGGGCATTTGCTGCCCGGTTTCGACGACTTCCCGGAGCGGCGCAGCTACTGGGTCTATCTCTTCGCCCGATTGAAACCGGGCGTCACGCTCGCGCAGGCGAACGCCGGTCTCAATCGGCTTTATCACTCCATCCTCAACGACGTCGAGGTGCCGCTGCAGCAGGGGATGAGCGACGCCACGATGGCCCAGTTCCGCGTCAAGCAGATCGTCGTCGAGCCCGGCCGGCGCGGCCAGAGCATCCTGCATCTGCGGGCGAAGACCCCGCTCACGATGCTGTTCGGCGTGGCGGGGATCGTGCTGCTCATCGCGTGCGCCAACATCGCGAACCTGCTGCTCGCGCGCGGGGCGGGGCGCGCGATGGAGATGGGGGTCCGGCTGGCCCTCGGCGCCAAGCGGCGTCAGCTGGCACTGCAGCTGCTGCTCGAATCGGTGGTGCTCGCAGCCCTCGGGGGACTCGCGAGTCTCATGGTCGCCAACTGGACACTGACGGGGATCGCGCGGCTGCTGCCGACCGAGGGCAACGCCGGGTTGACGTTCACGCTCCAGCCAGCGGTGCTGCTCTTTGCGGGGGCGCTGGCCGTGATCACCGGCATCGTGTTCGGACTCTTCCCGGCATGGCAGAACACGCGTGGCGAGCTCGTCACGACGATCCGCGCCAATGCGGGGGCCATCTCCGGTGCCCGCTCTGCCGCGCGGTTTCGCGCCACGCTCGTCACCCTGCAGATCTCGCTCGCGACGGTGCTGCTCATTGCGGCCGGGTTGTTCGTGAAGAGTCTGGTCAACGTGACGCGTGTGGATCTCGGCATCCACGTCGACAGCGTCATCACCTTCACCCTGTCACCGGAGCGCGTCGGCTACGACAGCACCCGGGCGCTCCAGTACTATGCGCGCGTGAATGAGGCGCTGGCCGCCATGCCGGGCGTGACGTCCGCCACCTCGTCCGCCGTGCCACTCCTCGCGAGCCACAATCGGGGCCGGCCCGTGGCTGTGCAGGGGTTCCAGTCGGGGCCCGACGTGGACAGCCACTCGCACTACAACCTGGTGGGAACGGACTACTTCTCCACGTTCGGGGTCCGCCCGATCGCTGGACGCGAGTTCACGCTCGCCGACCATCTGGGCGCGCCCCGCGTGGCGGTGGTCAACCAGACCTTCGTCAAGAAGTTCGGTTTGACGACGGGTGCCGTCGGCAAGTTCATGTCGGACGGGGGGTCCGACTCGATCAACATCGAGATCGTCGGCGTCGTCCCCGACGTCAAGTACTCCGAGGTGAAGCTACCCGTCCCGCCGGTGTTCTACCTGCCGTGGCGGCAGTGGGCGCACAACCCGGTCATGAGTTTCTACGTCCGCACAGCCGTCCCCGGGACGGTGCTGCGCAGTATCGAGGACGTGATCCACAAGATCGATCCCGGGGTTCCGGTCGAAGGGCTGAAGACGATGCCGCAGCAGATCCGGGACAACGTGTTCCTCGATCGCATGATCTCGATTCTCTCGGGCGCCTTCGCCGCGCTCGCCACACTCCTGGCCGCGATCGGTCTGTACGGCGTCCTGGCGTATGCGGTGGCCCAGCGGACCCGTGAGATCGGCGTCCGCATGGCCTTGGGCGCCGATGCCGGGCGGGTGCGCGTCATGGTGCTGCGCCAGGTCGGCGGGATGGTGATCGTCGGCGCCAGCATCGGCCTCGTCGGTGCCGTGGGACTCGGCAAGGCGGCCGGTTCGCTGTTGTTCGACCTCACGAGCACGGACCCCGTGGTGTTCGCGCTCTCCCTGGTGGTGCTGATGATCGTGGCCTTCGGCGCGGGGTATGTGCCCGCCCGCCGCGCCTCCCGCGTGGATCCTATTCGGGCACTGCGTTACGAGTGAGCGGGGAACCGTCAAGTCTCAGTGTCGCGGCACCCGGCCTTCGTTGCTGCGCCGGCGGGCCTGGTCCCGGGCCTAAGGCTCGGGCCTCCTTTCTCCCTCTCCCTTTTGTCGAGGAGAGCGTCCGCGTTGTCATCCTGAGCGAAGCGCGCCGCAGGCGCGCGCAGCGAAGGATCTGCTTTTCTTCGTGTCGCGGATCTTTCCTCTCTCATGACGAGCTTAATAAGCAGGTCCTTCGCGCCTGCGGCGCTCAGGACGACAACGCTTCGGCGCGTGTTAGGAAAGAAAGAGAGAGAGGAAGGATCCTTACGCGGGCTCCCCAATGTCCAGGATGACATTCCCCTTCTTGTGCTTCAACTCCACGTAGCGGTGCGCATCCGCGACCTGCGCGAGCGGAAAGCGCCGGTCGATCACGGGCACGAGCGCGCCCTGTTCGGCGAGCTGGGTGAGCAGCACGAGGTCGCGAGGTCCGAAGCGCGGCAGGCTGTCATCCACCGAGACATAGCGGCCGCCGGGGGCTAGCGCCGTCTGCGCCGCGACCTTGAGCGCCGATGTCTTGCGCCGCCCCACGGCATCGATCACCCGATCGTAACCCACGCTGAAGCTCTCAGGGGGTGAGGCCGTGTAGTCGAGTACGGCGTCGGTGCCGAGTGAGCGGACGAGGTCGAGGTTGGTAGGCCCGCACGCCGCGGTGACGTGCGCGCCCAGGTGCTTGGCGAGTTGCACCGCGGCGGTCCCGATGGCGCCCGAAGCGCCGTAGATGAAGACACGCTGTCCGGCGGCGACTCCTGCCTTTCGCAGACAATGCAGCGCGATCAGACCGCCATAGGGAAGGGCAGCCGCTTCGGCCGCCGTGAGGTTCTCGGGCGCTCTGGCCACGATCTTCGATTCCGCTACACACGCGTACTCGGCGTACGCGCCCATGCGCATCGTGGTGAACGCATAGACGCGCTCACCGGCACGAAAGCGCCGCACGCCGGCACCGGTGGCTGCGACCTCGCCCGCCAGCACCGCGCCCAGGATCGGTCGCCGCGGCTTAGTGAGCCCCATGGCGAGTCGCGCCAGCACGCGAAACCAGAGCTGCGCGGTCGGCACCATGCTCCGGATGTAGGTGTCGCTGACGCTGACCGCCGCGGCGTGCACCCTGATCAGGAGGTCGCGCCTTCCCGGAACGGGCTCGGGGACGTCCTGGATCTGGAGCACGTCCGGAGCCCCATACCGGGTACAGATCGCGGCTTTCATGCGGCAGATCTGGCACCCTGCTCCCGCCAGCGTTGCTCGTCGACGCCGCGCACCAGGAGCCACCCGGCGGTCAACAGCAGACCGAGCATCGCGAGCACGATCAAATAGTAGAAGAGCGCGGAGCCGAGGGGTGGATACGCGTACGTGAGCCACCCGAGACCACTGACGACGGCGATGACGCCCAGGAACCGCGGCAGGAACGTTGACTTGATGATCAGATAGCCCTGGAACAGGGTCCCGAGCCCCAGGAAAACAAGCGCGATCCCGGCCATCACGTTGTTGATCCTGAGCGACAGCAACGCGAGCGCCTGCAGCTGACTCGTGCCGAACACGCTCAGGTAATCAGCTCCCCCGAGGATCAGCAGCGGGGCGTAGTAGAACGCGCGGGCGAGTGTCTTGATCGTACAGCCCACCAGCCCGAAGACGAGCGACAGGAGCGCGGCCGTCCGATCGACCGGTCGGAGTAACACGTAGAAGAACGCCGTCGTCGCGATGTTCGCCGCCATCTCGGCGAGAAAGATGGTGAAGCCCAACAGGTAGAGCTGCCTGGCGCCGAGGATGTTGGTGGCCGTGGTGACGGCGTCGCGTGCGCTGACGAGGCGGTTGGCGATGAGCCCTTGCGCCACGACACCGCCGATCAGGGTCAGCAGGGAGAACACGCCGGCGGCCCGCGCTAACGTCTTCGGTGACATGGCGACTCCTCGAGGCTGGGGTCCCCTTCTACTGTCCTTCCTTTCTCCTATTTCTTCCTCATAAAAGCAAGCGACCTGCTTCTTGAGGTGTGGTGAAGCTACGGGCGTCTTGTCATCCGCGCGACAACGCGCGACGCGAAGGCCCCGCGTTTTCGAACAGCAGATCCTTCGCGCCTTCGGCGCTCAGGATGACAACGCTGCGGCGCTCGTTAGGAAGAAAGGGGAGAAGAAAGATCCTCCCAGGTGGGGTTCACGCTTCCGATCAGCCGGACCTTCCGCGACCGCACCCACCCCTTGATCTCCTTCTCCCGCGCAATGGCGTCCCGAATGTCCGTGAACTCCTCGAAGTAGACGAGTCGGGTGACGCGATACCTGCTCGTGAAACCAGCGACCAAGCTTCTGTGCTCATTCACCCGGCGCGCGAGGTCATTGGTGACGCCGACATACACCACCCGGGACCGACTTGCCATGATGTACACGTAGAAGGTGCGCATGCACCTCAATGATGGTCGCGTTTGCCATTGGCGGTGTCATCATTTCCCCGCAGACAGGGGCACAAACCTTGCCAATTCCTTCTCATCTTCTTTTCTCTGCT
>DATGDT010000055.1:0-16750 GCA_035310725.1 Gemmatimonadales bacterium | reverse complement strand
GCGTCCGACAGACTGCTGAAGGTGAAGTCCCGGATCCGCATCACCGGCATGAGGCTGGTGATCCCGGCGTCCGAACCCGAGACGCGCTGCTGGCGGCCCAGAGCGTCCAGGTTGTTGAGCATGATCACCGGGCTCTCATTGAAGCGGAAATTCTTCACCGCGTATTTGATCTGGCCGTTCTCGATGTAGAAGGTCCCGTCCCGGGTGAGCCCGGTGACCAGCACCGTCTGGGGATCGACCGAGCGGATGTACCAGGTCCGGGTCACCAGGATCCCGCGGGTGGTATCGCGGATCAGGTCCTCGGTGCTCGCCGTCCCGCCGTCCATGATCAGGTTGGGCGGGAAGGGGACTGCCTTCACGCCTTTCTTCTGCGCCCAGTACCGGGAGTAGAACATGTTCTTCACGACCCCCCCGGCGACCCAGTCGGTGCGTTCGTAGGGGCGGCCGTCGCCCTGCCAGGGTGAGGTCGGCACGTCGGGGTGCGCCGGATCGGACCAGATGTGCACGCGCTCGTCCACGAGCTTCTCCCCGAGTTTGGTGCCGCCGCCCGCCTTGGCGAGGAAGCTGCGACCTTCGTCGGCGCTCCGGGCCTGCAGGTTGAAGAGCAGGTTGCCGATGAGATTGATGCCGGCTTCGGGCTCGAGAATGACCGTGTACTTCCCGGGTTCGATCGCCCGTGGATTGCGGCTCGCGGCCGCCTTCTCGATGGCCATGCGGGACGCGGCGCCCACGTCGAACTTGCCCAGGTCATTGGCCTCGCACGACCCGTAGCCGGACCCGGTGCCGTCGTTGGAGCGGACGGTCACGGAGAATGCGGCGCCGGTCTGCCGGTGATAGGCGAACAGCCCGGCGGTGTTCTTCATCGCCTGCCACTGCGCGCCATCCTGCAGGAAGCCGGCGGCCGTGCAGTCCTTCGCCTTGGCCGGCGTGATGTTGTCGGCCGCGACCTGGGCGCGGTACTCCGGCGTGATGTTCGCGGTGTTGTCGAAGAAGGCCTGCGTCGCCACGTATTGCTGCTGGCCCATCGGCGGCATGAACTCCTCGTCCTCGGGGGCGAGGTGGGCCAGCTCTTCGGAGCGGTGCACCGCGCGCTCCAGTGTCGCGTCGTCGAACTCGTTGATGGTGACGGTGCCCGAGCGGGTGCCGAAGTTGGACTGGATCACCATCTGGAGGTCTTCGTTCGCGCCGGCCGTATTCACCGTGTTGCGGGCGAAGCGGATGTTGCCGCCGCTGTTGGCGTTCAGGTTCACCTCGCATGCATCGGCCTTGGACAGCCGGAGGGCCCGGTCCATCAGCGCGCGGGCCTGGTCGGGTGTGAGCGGAGCCATGTTAGAGTTTCCTCGCGGTGTTGATCACGTTCACCCCGGTGAACCGGGCGGTCGACGTGCCGTGGGAGACGGCGCTGATCTGACCCGGTTGTCCCTTGCCGTCGAAGAACGAGCCGCCCAGCCGGTAATCGCGCTGATCGCAGATCTGGGCGCAGGAGTTCCAGAACTCCCGCGTGTTGGACTGGTAGGCCACGTCGCGCAGGGGCCCGACGATCTTCCCGCCCTGGATTTCGAAGAACAGCTGGCCGGAGAACTGGAAGTTGTAGCGCTGCTGGTCGATCGAATACGAGCCGTCGCCGACGATGTAGACCCCCTTGTCCACCCCGGCGATCAGCTCCGCCGGCGTGACCTGGGCGGTACCCGGCTCGAGCGACACGTTGGGCATGCGCTGGAACTGGACGTCGCTCCAGTTGTCCGCGTAGCAGCAGCCGTCGGACGCATTCTGGCCGAGCACGTGCGCCTGGTCGCGGATCGCCTGGTAGTCCACCAGTACGCCGTTCTTCACCAGGTCCCACCGCTTGGTCTTGACGCCTTCGTCGTCGTAGCCGACGGCCCCGAGGGATCCGGGCTGGATCTTGTCGGCGAACAGCGTGACGACGGGGCTGCCGTAGTTGAAGGTCTTGCTCTGCCACTTGTCGAGGGTGGCGAAGCTCGTCCCGGCATAGTTGGCCTCGTACCCCAGCACCCGGTCCAGCTCGAGGGGATGTCCCACCGACTCGTGGATCGTGAGCCACAGGTTACTGGGGTCGAGCACGAGATCGTACTTGCCGGCTTCGACGGTCTTGGCCGTGTGCTTCGCCTTTGCCTGCTGGGCGGCGAGCCGCGCGTCCTCGACCATGTCGTAGGCGTCGCGGTAGTTGATGGACTCGATGCCACCCGGGCCCGCGACCTTTTCGGCCGCCACGACATCGAGGTACTCGTAGCCCATACCGCGCGGCGCGCTCAGCGCGTTGCGCGTCTCGAACTTGCCGGTCTGGGTGTTGACCGACGTGACGACGAAGGTCGGCCAGATGCGGTGAATGTCCTGGTCGATGTAGCTGCCGTCGGTAGAGGCGAAATACTTCTGCTCGTTCACGAGGAAGAGGAGCGAGTTGACGAAGTTCGCGCCGTTCTTGAGTGCGGCGTCGCTCGCGGCGAGCAGCAGGTCAGCCTTCTCCGAGATCGGCACGTCGAACGCGTTCTTCTTGATGGGCGTGCGCCACGAGACTTCGCCGTGCCCCGGCTCCGGGGCCAGGCGCACCGGCTCGGTCTGCAGCCGGCTGTTGGCCCGGGCGATCGCCACCGCGCGGATCGCGGCCCGTGCGATCCCGTCCGGCGTCACGTCGTTGGTGGCCGCGAATCCCCAGGTGCCGTTCGCGATCACGCGGATGCCGCATCCGTAGGATTCGGTGTTGGTGACATTCTGGACTTTGGTGTCGCGGGCGGTGATGAACTGGTTGAGGTAGCGGGCGATGCGGACGTCGACGTAGGTGGCGCCGCGCGCACGGCCGGTGTTGAGCGCCACATCGGCGAGCGCCTTCTTGTCGGCGGCGGGGATCGGCGTCAGGGCGCCGACGATGCCGCCGTCCCGCCAGCCGGGAATCGGCACCGCGATGGCGCCGGCAGCCGTTCCGGTGAGTCGGACGAAGTCACGACGTTCCACGATTCACTCCTGGTGGTTGGTGCGTGCGGCGAGTGGGGGTTCGCTGGACGATATTGCCTGCATGTCCGGCAGATGCAAGAACGCGCGGAATGGTTGCGCGCTCCACCGCGCGGCGTCCCGCGGGGGCTAAGTATGTCGCCGCGACCGAGTTCGCCGATCTACGGCGGCGACGTGCGCCGGGTTTCCTCACCGGATCCGAACCTCTGCCGCCCCGCCCGGGTCGCTCGCGGGCTCCCGGCTTGCCCCCAAGTTGCTGCGGCGGCTATATTTCCATGCTTCGCGCGGCGCCCGGTGCGTCGGCGATCCATACGCTGTGACACAGAGGAATGACGTCGTGAAACCAGGAATCCATCCCCGGTACCGCCGCGCCACCGTGCAGTGCGCCTGCGGGAATACCTTCGAAACGCGGTCGACGGTTGCGGAAATCCACGTAGAGATCTGCGCGCAATGCCACCCCTACTACACGGGCAAGCAGAAGCTCGTGGATACCGCGGGTCGGGTGGAGCGCTTCCGCCAGAAATACCGCACGGAGAAGGCTGCGAGCTGAGCACGATGGAGGCCCGACTCCGCCAGGCGCTCGCGCGGGCGGAGGAGGTCGCCCACCTGCTGGCCGACCCCGAGACCGCGCGGAATCCGGCCAAGCTGAGGCAGCTCGGTCGCGAGCACGCCCGTCTGCAGGCCATCCGGCAGTCCCACGATCGCCTGACGCGTCTCCAGGCCGAGCTGGCGCAGGCCCGTGAAGTCCTCGCCGACCAGGACCCGGAGCTGTCGCAGCTGGCCCGCCACGACATCGAGCGGCTGGGCCCCGAGATCGGCCGGCTGGACGCGCAGCTGGCCGATCTGCTCGTCCCTCCCGATCCCCTCAACGACCGCGACGCGATCGTGGAGATCCGCGCGGGCACCGGCGGAGACGAAGCGGCGCTGTTCGCCGCCGATCTGTTCCGCATGTACACACGCTTCTGCGAGCGCCGTGGCTGGACGGTCGAGCTGCTCAGCCTGAGCGAGGGGGTGCTGGGCGGGCTCAAGGAAGCCGTGTTCGCGGCCCGCGGCCCGCGCGTTTACGGCACGTTGCGCTACGAATCGGGCGTGCATCGCGTGCAGCGCGTGCCGGCCACGGAGGCCCAGGGTCGCATCCATACCTCCGCCGCCACGGTCGCCGTGCTGCCCGAGGCGGAGGAAGTGGACGTGAAGATCGACGACAAGGATCTGCGCGTCGACGTCTTCCGCTCCTCCGGACCGGGCGGGCAGAGCGTCAACACCACCGACAGTGCGGTCCGCGTGACCCACATCCCCAGCGGCCTCGTCGTCCAGTGCCAGGATCAGAAATCCCAGCTGCAGAACAAGATCAAGGCGCTGGAGATCCTGCGCTCGCGGTTGCTCGACCGGATGATCGCCGAACAGGAAGCCGAGCGCGCGCGCGCGCGGCGCGCGCAGGTGGGGACCGGGGACCGTTCCGCCAAGGTGCGGACGTACAACTTCCCCCAGAACCGCGTCACCGATCACCGCATCGGCTACACCGCCCACAACATCTCCGACGTGCTCGACGGACGCCTGGACGACCTCATCGATGCGCTGCGGCTGGCCGGTGAGCGGGAACGACTCAGTGCCTGACCTGGCCGCCGTTCCGGTGACCATCGGCGCCGAGCTGGATGCCGCCGCCGCCCTCCTGGGCGACGCCGGCGTGGCCGAGCCGCGACGCGAGGCGAACCGGCTGTGGGCGGCGATCGCGGGAGGGCGTCCGGGAGACGCGTGGCTGCGCCGGGACGGCCGTGCGGACTCGCGGACGACCGCGCGGTTCCGGGCGGCCGTGCGCGATCGCGCGGATGGGCTGCCGCTCGCCTACGCGGCGGGCACCGTCGCGTTTCGCACGCTCGAGCTGGCGATCGATCGGCGGGCGCTGATCCCGCGACCCGAGACCGAGGGGCTGGTCGACCTGGTGCTGCGGTGGTGCGGGGAGAACGGGGAGCGGGGAGTGGGGAGGTGGGGCGTCGCGGCGGACATCGGAACCGGCAGCGGGTGCATCGCCTTGTCCCTCGCCGTCGAAGGTTCATTCGAGCGGGTGATCGCCACCGATCGATCCGCAGCGGCGGCGTCGCTGGCGCGCGAGAACGTGGCCCGGGTCGCACCGCCCATTCCCGTGGAAGTCCGCCAGGGCGATCTGCTGGCGCCGCTGGGCGACGTACATTGCCGGGTCGTCGTCGCCAATCCGCCGTACCTCACCGAGGACGAGTGGACCGCGTTGGAGCCCGCCGTGCGCGATTGCGAGCCGAAGGACGCGCTCGCATCCGGTGCGGACGGCCTGCAGACGACCCGGCGGCTGCTGGCCGGCGCCCGCGCCGTTCTGGAGCCGGGAGGATTGCTGGCATTGGAAATCGACGAGCGCCGGCCCGATGCGGTCCGGCTGCTCGCTGAGACGGCGGGATGGCGGGTGAGCATTCACCAGGACGTGTTCGGCCGGCCGCGCTACGCGCTGGCGGTCTGACAGCGGAGGACTCCGTGATCGATGAGAAGGCGCAGGACCTGGGACGGCTGATCGGGCAGACCGAGGAGTACAAGGCCCTGAAGCGGGCGAGTGAGCGGCTGCGCGAGGACGCCGATTGCCAGCGGCTGCTCGCCGACATGGAGAAGCTCACCGGCACCATCGAGGCGGCCGCGCGGAACGGCAAGGAGCCTAGCCCTGAGCAGGCCGAGCAGTACGACAAGGCGGTGCAGAGCATCCAGGTGAACCAGGTGTATCAGCAGATGGCCGTGGCCCAGGCGAACTTCGAGAAGCTCATGGCCAAGGTGAACGCCCGCATCTACGAAGGCATCCAAAAGGGTGCGGCGAGCCCGATCATCACCCTCGGTTGATCACCGTGCCGGGGACGTTCGTGGTGGTGGAGGGGCCGGAGGGCGCGGGGAAGTCGACGCTGGTGCGTGCGCTGGGGGCGCGCTTGCTGGCGGAAGGGATGCAGGTGCTCCTGGTCCGGGAGCCCGGGGGAACCCCCGTCGCCGAGGCGGCGCGCAAAGTGGCGCTGCGCTCGCGCCATGAGTTGTCGGCGGCCGCGGAGCTGTTCCTGATTCTCGCGGCCCGGGCCGACCTGGTGGCCCAGGTGATCCGGCCCGCGCTCGAGGCGGGCCAGGTGGTGCTGGCCGATCGATTCGATCTGTCCACGCGCGCCTACCAGGTTGCCGGCCGCGGACTCCCGCCGCATGATGTGGATGCGGCATTGCGGCTGGCGACGGGCGGCCTGGTGCCCGACCTCACGCTGGTGCTGGACATCCCGGTGGAGATCGGCCGGGAGCGTCAGCGCAAGGCACGGAAGGTGCAGGACCGATTCGAGCGGGAGGACGACGAGTTTCACAGACGGGTCCTGGCGGCCTATCGCAACGCCGCGGGCCCCGGCGTGGTCCATCTCGACGCAACGCCGTCCAAGAACACGGTGCTGGACGCGGCCTGTCGGGAGCTGCAGGCGGTGACGGTACTATCTACGCGAGGGATCTCATGAATCGCAAATGGTTGCTCGTCTCCGTCATGACCGGCGTGGCCCTGGTGACCGGGGGCTGGTTGCTGCAGCGCGATAGCAGCCCGCAGGGCACCGTGTACCAGCAGGCACGGCTGTTCGACGACGTGCTGTCACGGGTCGCCGATTTCTACGTCGACTCGATCGACGAGCGGAAGCTCTACGAGATGGCGATCGACGGCATGCTCGACCAGCTGCACGATCCGTATTCGACGTACCTCAAGCCGAGCGATTTCCGCTCCCTGAACGAGCAGACCACCGGCGATTACGGCGGTCTCGGGCTGCAGATCGAGGTGCGCAACGGCTGGATCACGGTGGTCGCCCCGCTGCCCGACACCCCGGCCGAGCGGGCCGGCGTGCAGACCGGGGATGAAATCGTCACGCTCGACGGGCGCTCCACGGAAGGCTGGAAGCAGGACGAGGCGGTCAATCAGCTGCGCGGCACGGCGGGCTCGACGGTGGAGCTCAAGATCCGCCGGATCGGCGTCGAGGAGCCGATCACGTTCAAGCTCACGCGGGCCAAGATTCACATTCGCTCGGTCCAGGTCGCCATGATGCTGGACGATCGCGTGGGCTATGTCTCGCTCAGTCCGGTCAGCCAGACTTCGGCGGACGAAGTGGCGCAGGCGGTCGACAGCCTGATCACGCAGGGCATGAAGTCGCTGGTGTTCGACCTGCGCGGTAACCCGGGCGGTCTGCTGAACCAGGGCATCGCCGTCAGCGACCTGTTCCTCGATCCGGGGCAGGAGATCGTCGCGACGCGGGGCCGGGCGCCGGACGCGTCGCACACCTACCGCGACAACCGGCCGCAGCGCTGGCCGAAGCTGCCGATCGTGACGCTCGTGAATGCGGGCACGGCGAGTGCGGCGGAGATCATCGCCGGCGCGCTGCAGGATCACGATCGCGCGCTGGTCGTCGGGACGCCGACGTTCGGCAAAGGCCTCGTGCAATCGCTGTACATGCTCTCTCCGCAGACGGCCCTGAAGCTGACGACGGCCCGCTGGTACACGCCGAGCGGTCGGACCATCCAGCGCGCCAGCAGGAGCGAAGCCGAGCAGTTGGCGGCGCTCGAGGCGGCGGCGCATGGCACGGACACCCTGTCCGACAGCGCGCCGGTATTCCACACCGACGCCGGGCGCAGCGTACGCGGCGGCGGCGGCATCCGCCCCGACATGTTCGAGCCACCCGACACCTTCACCACGGCCGAACGCGCCTTCGTGCGGGGGCTGGGGAGCAGCGTCGCGACGTTCCGCGACGTACTCACGGGGTACGCCCTCGAGCTCAAGTCGGGGCACGCCCTGGCGTCCGCGCAGTTCACGGTGACGCCGGCGATGGTGGACGAGGTGATCCGGCGGATGCGCCAGCGCGGCGCGCCGGTGTCCGATACGCTCGCCGGGGGCGCCCGGTCCCTGATTCGCGACGAGCTCGGGTACGAGGCCACGCGCTACGTCTTCGGTCGGGGGGCGGAAGTGCTCCGCCGCATGCACGACGACCATCAGGTGCAGCAGGCGCTCGACTTCGCCCGGCGGGCCCGCGCGCCGCAGGATCTCTTCGCCCTCGTGACCTCGGGCTCCGCGCAACAGCGCAGCCCGTGATCCCGGGACCGGGGCCGGCTCCCCTCGTTGTGGGGGTAGTCGGCCCCGGCCGAGCCGGCACCGGCCTGGCGCTCGCCTGGGCGCAGGCCGGACACGACGTCCGGCTGCATGGCCGGCGCCCCAAGCCGGTTCCACCCCCCCTCACGCTCACGGTCGGCGCGCCCGACGCCCCGCCGCCGTGGCTCGCGGCCGTCTCGGTGGTCGTGCTCGCCGTTCCGGACGACGCCATCGCTCCCCTCGCGCGCTCACTCGCGCGGGCCGGCTCCCTCGCCCCGCACCAGGTCGTGCTGCACCTCTCGGGGCTGCTCGATCACGAGGCTCTCGCCGCCCTCTCCGACAGCGGGGCGGCGCTCGGCTCACTGCACCCCCTCCAGACGCTGGTCGAGCCCGAACGGGTGCCCGCGCATCTGCGCGGCGCCTGGGCGGCGGTCGAGGGTATGCCGCGCGCCGTCGAGATGGCCGAACGGCTCGCCCGCGATCTCGGCATGCGCCCGTTCCGGATGCGTGCCGAGGACAAGGCGCGCTACCACGCGGGCGCGGTGTTCGCCTCGAACTACTTCGTCGTGGTGGAAGCGGTCGCCCAGGATTTGCTGCGCTCCACCGGCCTGAGCGAGACGGATGCCTGGAGCGCGCTCGCGCCGCTGGTCGGCGGCACGCTGGACAATCTCGTGAAGTGGGGCCCGCTGGGCGCGCTCACCGGTCCCGTGGTGCGCGGCGACGCCGAGACCGTGACCCGCCACCTGGCCGTGTTGTCAGGGGATCAGCGCGAGCTCTATCGACAGTTGGGGATGCTTGCCCTCGATCTCGCGCGGCGGCGCGGTCTCGAGCAGGGGGCCGCGGCGCGCGTGGCGCGCGCGCTGGCTACTGATCCACCACCCGCACGCCCCGGGGAGCGCTGAACCGGAATTCCTTGGACGGCACCACCACGTTCGCCTGCAGGTTGCTGAGGCGGACCGAGCGCTCCTGGCCGCTCGCTTCCACCAGATCCACCCGGCGCACGAGTCCGTCAGCGCGTCCCACCCAGATCACCGCGGACGAGTACGCCTGGGAGTCGACACGCGGGGTCAGGGCGATCACGTCCGCCCAGCCCGCTGCGCCCGAATCGGCCCGGACGTAGCGCGCCGTGTACCGCTCGCGGGGGCGTTCGACGAATTGCCCGATGAGGTTCGGCCCCGTGCCGGTCTGCGGGATGCGGCTGCGGATCACCTGCCCGGGCTCGGTGCTCGGCGTGTAGAGCCAGAGGTAGCGGCCGTCGGCGACGATTCGGTCGCCGGCCGGCGAGGTGAATCGCATCGCGAAGCGGCTGGGGCGCTGCTGGAACAGACGGCCGCGGGTCGTATCGGGCTCGCCCAGCATCGGGTTGGTGATGATCTGCACGAAGTTGGCGGCGAGGGTCTGGACGCCCTGATACGCGGCGCTGGCGTGGTCGAGAATCGGCCAGGGATCCTGGTCGGACAGGCGGATGGACGGATAGACGGATGGTGCGGGCAGCGCGACGAGGAGCGCGACGCCCAGGGCCATCCGTCCATCCGCCAATCCACCCATCCGCCTACGCTCCCACCGCCGCCGGCTCGGCGATCCGCCGGCCGATGACCTCGGCGATGACGCGGACCTCGCGCATCAGCTGGGCGAACTGGTCGGGAAAGAGCGACTGCGCGCCGTCCGACTTGGCGGAGTCGGGGTCGGGATGGACCTCGACCATCACGCCGTCCGCTCCGGCGGCGACGGCGGCACGCGCCATGGGAATCACCTTCTCGCGCAATCCCGTGGCGTGGGACGGGTCGGCGATGATCGGCAGATGCGAGAGCTTCTGGACGACCGGGATGGCGCTCAGGTCGAAGATGTTGCGGGTCGCGGTATCGAACCCGCGAACCCCGCGCTCGCACAGGATCACGTCGTGGTTCCCCTCGGCGAGCAGGTATTCGGCCGAGAGCAGCAGCTCGGTGATCGTGGCCGAGATCCCGCGCTTCAGCAGCACCGGCTTGCCGGCGCGACCCGCCGCCCGCAGCAGCGAGAAGTTCTGCATGTTGCGCGCGCCGATCTGCACGATGTCGGCGACTTCGGACACCCAGCCGACCCCGTCGGGGTCCATCGCCTCGGTACAGATCAACATCCCGGTCTCCGCGCGCGCCTTGGCCAGCAGCCGCAGCCCGGGCCGCCCCAGTCCCTGGAAGGAGTAGGGTGACGTGCGGGGCTTGAACGCGCCGCCGCGCAGGATGACGGCGCCGGCATCCTTCACCAGACGGGCGGCCTGGACGATCTGTTCTTCCGATTCCACCGAGCACGGCCCTGCGATCACGACCACGTCAGTGCCGCCGACCGCGACGCCGCCGGGTAGCCGGACCACGGTGTTCTCGGGCTGCCACTCCCGGCTCACCTGCTTGTAGGGCTTGGAGACGTGAATCACGTCCTGGACGCCGGGCAGCCCCTCGAGACGGGACGATTCCACCCGGCCGTCGTTGCCCACGAGGCCGACCGCGGTCCGTTGCGCCCCGGGCATGGGACGGGCCTGGTAGCCCATCTCCCGAATCACCTTGACGACCCGTTGTACTTCCTCTTCGGTCGCCCCGTGACGCATCACGATCAGCACGACGTCGTCTCCTGCTCGATGGTGAACCGGTCGCCGTCCACCGCGGCGGTGACCGGACCGCCGAAGCGACTGGCGGCGCTTTGGGCGGGATCGGAATTCTCGACTGAAGGATAGAAGTGCGTCAAGACGAGGCGTTTCGCCCCGGCGGCGCGGGCCAGTTCCCCCGCCCGTTCCGGGGTCAAATGGATGTCCAGCGCCAGCGCCTCCGGAAGCGAGCACTCCGCGAGCAGCACACTGCACCCGGCGGCCCACCGTGCCAGCTCGGGCGAGGGCCCCGTATCTCCCGTATACACCAGGCGGCCCTCAGGTGCCGTGAGACTGAAGGCGACGCTCTCCTCGGTATGCGGCACCGGGAACGATTCGAGCGACAGCTCGGCATCGAGCGGGAACGGCTCGCCGGGCTCGACGTCCATGATCAACAGCGGAAATCCCGGGTCGAGGAGCCACGAACCATATCCTTCCGCGAGCGCCTTCACCAGACGCACCACGCCGCGCGGTCCCAACACCACCAGCGGCTCGCTCCGGGGCGGCAACGTCGTGTACTTGAGGGCATACACGAGCATCGGCAGATCGGCGAAATGATCCGGATGGAAGTGCGACAGCGCGACGTGCGTGATGTCGCTCCAGGGGAGTCCGAACTGGGCGAGCCGGTGCAGGGTTCCGGGCCCGCAATCGAGCAGCGCCCGCACGCCGCCCCGCTCCACGTAATGGGCGGCGGCGGTCCGTCGCGCCGAGGGCGCGACCGTTCCCGTGCCGACGGTGATCAGCTCCACGGCGTCACGATGTCCTTCCCCGGTACACGATGCGTTTGAATTGAATTACGCCGCCGAACTTCAACTTGTACAGGTACACCCCGGCGGGCAGCCAGGCGCCGTCGTCGGCGCGCCCGTCCCAGGTGAGCCGGGGATCGCACAGTCCGGTCCCAGTGTTGCCGCGGCCATAGCGCCCGGCGGGGAGAAAGGCGGGGAAGTCGCTGCCGGGGATCAGCCGCCGGACCACGCCGCCGCGCAAATTGAGGATTTCGAGGGTGACCTCCCCGGGCTGGGCGAGATCGAACCAGATGCACGTCGCCGCAGTGGTCGGGGTGGGAAACGGGTTGGGGAAGTTCTGGTAGAGGAGCGTCGCGGGCGGCGTCGCCGCGTCGAGCACCAGGAACGGCGCCGGGGACGTGATGGCCGCCGAATCGGCACCCGCCCGTACGACGAGCCCCCAGCGGTAGGCGGCGTCCCGCTCCAGCGGACCTGGCAGCTGGTAGGTCGTGTCGGTCAGCCCGCTCGCCGTGAACTGGGGCACCGTGGTGTTGGTGCGGCGCACGAAGAAGTCGTAGGTGAACGGTCCGGGAGGACTCGCGACCGCCGCCGGAGACCAGCGGAAGGTCGGCTGGACTTCCGAGGTCGTCGATCCCGCGGAATCGGCGAGCACGTTCAGCCGGGCCCAGGCCGGGACGGTGATGGGGCCGACCGGACCCGTGGTGGCGGTACGGCCCGTTGCACTGGTGGCATCGACCTGCCAGAACAGCGGCGCGCCGGGCTGCAGCGGGCGCGGCAACGCGACCTGCGGGGTAGTGAGCACCGTGTCCAGCGTGACCGGCGTGAGACTCGAATCGCGGGCGATCCGCAGCCGGTAGCTCACCGGCTGGGCGAAGCCGGGGATCGATCCGACCGTCCAGCTGAAGACGGGCGTGATCGAGACGAGCGTGGGCGGCACCGGGGCGAGGGGTACCAGGCCCTCGGCGAACACGGCGGCGGCGCTCACGTCGGGGCGACCCCACCCCCGAGTCGAATCGGGAGCGGCGCGATTGCTGCCTTCGTCACGCAACGCGGCGCGCAGCGCCAGCGGTCCGATGGCGGGATGGAGCTGCTTGACCAGCGCCGCGGCGGCCGCAATGAGCGGCGTGGCGAAGGACGTCCCGGCGAGCCGCGCGAGAGAGCTGCCGGCGACCGCGCAGACATCGAGTCCCGGCGCCGTGAGGTCGGGTTTCAGGCGACCGTCCGCGGTCGGCCCACGCGAGGAGAACCCGGTGATGGCCCCGAGCGAGTCCTCCGCGCCCACCGTGATCACCGAGCGCGCATCGCCGGGAGTGACGAGGGTGCGGAACCCCGGGCCCCCGTTGCCGGCGGCGGTGACCACCAGGATGCCGTGGGCCGCGGCCGAGTCCGCGGCGACGGAGGTGACCGCGATGTCGCCGTTGAGCTGGGACGGCGTGTAGCCGAAACCGTTGTCGAAGACGAGGTAGCCGAGGCTCGAGGAGGCGATGTCCACGCCGATGGAATCGGCCCATTCCAGAGCGGCGACGTAGTTGTCTTCCTCGACCCGCGTCTCGGAGCGGATGTCCTCCGTCTTGGCGAGGAGGTAGGACGCTCCGCGGGCGATACCGACCAGCCGGCCCGGGACCGACCCGGCGAACAGCGACCACACGGCGGTGCCGTGGGCCTGCGCGCCGGGTTGATCGTTGGGCTCATCGCGCACGATCGAATCGCCGAAGACGAAATCGCGTTGCGCCGTCACGGCGACGCCGGCGAACGCGGGATGCAGCGTGTTGAAGCCGCCATCGAGAATGACGATGCGAACGCCCGCGCCGTTCACCCCGCCGTCGGCGAGCGGGCGGAGGCCCAGCTGCCGGTAGGGCATTTCGGAGGGTCCGTACGTCGGGTCGCCCGCGGCGGCGCAGCTATCGACGGCCGCGGCACCCAGCTCGTCCGCCAGCGGCGGCGCCGGAGGGGACGGGGCACGCCAGCGACCCATGGGCTGCAGGCGACGGACCCAGCGCTCACGAGCGAGCCGTGAGAGCACGGCCGTGGACGTCCGGGTGCTCAGGGCATGCAGCCACCGGCTGGTCGTGCGGACCCCGGCGCCCAGGATCGCCGCGCGGGCGGAGGCGTCGGCCAGGGAAACATCCGGGCGCACGAAGAGCCATACGGTGAGCGTCGTGTCGTGACCCAGGGCGGCGGCGAGCGGTGGGGACAGCGTCGGCCGTTGCGCGACGAGGCGAGTGGCCGGCCATGCCCACGCCAGCAGGCCGACGGCCCAAAGTCCCCGGCGGCGGAATCCGGGGAGTGCCGGACGACGCATCATCGGGACTCAGGCGGTGGCGAGCTGACCCAACCGAACGCCCACGATCGTCGAAACGCCGGGCTCCTGCATCGTGACGCCGTACACGGCGTCGGCGGCCTGCATGGTTCGCGGATTGTGGGTGATGACGATGAACTGCGTCTGGGTCTTGAATTCCGAGAGGAGGCGGACGTAGCGCCCGACGTTCGCGTCGTCCAGTGGGGCATCCACCTCGTCGAGGAGGCAGAACGGGCTGGGGCAGGCGAGGAAGATGGCGAAGAGCAACGACACGGCGACGAGCGTGCGCTCGCCCGAGGAGAGCAGATGGATGCGCTGCGTGCGCTTGCCCCGCGGCGCCGCGTGGATCTCGATTTCGCTCTCCAGCGGTTCGTCTTCGTTGGCGAGCCGGACATCGCATTCGCCGCCCCCGAACAGCGTCTGGAAGACGGTGCGGAAGTGTTCCCGGACCTTCCCGAAGGAGTCGAGGAACAGCGCCTTGGCCGTCTGGTCGATTTCGCGCGCCGCCTGCTGCAGCGAGGCGCGGGCGGCGACGAGGTCGTCGCGCTGCGTCATCAGGAACTCGAGTCGCTTCACCTCTTCGGCGTGCTCTTCGACGGCCAGCGCGTTGACCGGTCCCACCGCATCGATGGCGCCCTGCAGCCGCTCGTTCTCCTGGCGCAGCCACTCCAGGTCGCCGACCACGTCGGGCGCGTCCTTGAGGAGCTGGGCGAGCGGCTTGCGCCACTCCGCCTCGACGCGCTCCGCGATGGCCCGTTTGCGTCCTTCCAGCTCGGTGCGCTCCATGGCGAGCCGGTGCTCTTCCTCGCCGAGCGCGGTCAGCGCCGCGCGCGCCGTCTCGACCGCCGCCTCGGTCGCGGTCAGGGCGGTCTCCGCCTGCGCGACGTCTCCCGCTGCGCCGTGCGTCGCGCTCTCGAGCTCGCCCAGGGCCAGGCGGCGCTCCTGCAGCGCGTCCTGCCATTGCGCTCGCTGAGCCGTGAGGGCCGCGGCGGTCGTGTCGATCTCCACGACCTCGCTGGCCAGCGCGGCCGCTTCACGCCGCGCCTCGGCCGCTTCGGCCGCCGCGCGGTCGGCCCGCTCGCGTGCGGCGCCAAGCCGCGCCTCCATCTGGGCCGCTTCCACCTGCCAGTGCACCCGCTGTTCCCGGGCCTGCTCCTGTTCCGCCTCGAGCGCGGCCAGACTGGCGCGCTCCGTAGCGAGGCCGTCTTCGTGCAGCCGGCGCGCATGCGCCCGCGATTGAATCGCGGTATCGAGCGCCTCCAGCCGGGGGTTCACCTCCTGCAGCCGCAGGGTCAATCGCTCGGCGAGCGCCGTGGAATCGGTCAGGTCGCGGCGGGCGTGGGCCAGCGCCCGCTCAGCTTCGGACTTGCGGGCGCCGCTTTCGAGCTCCTCCTGGCGGTGCCGGTCCGCGGCCTCGGCCGCCGCCGACAGGGCGGTTTGCGCCTCGCTCAATTCCCGGACGGTGTCGTCGAGAGAGGATTGCGTCCGGTCACGGGCGGCTTCCGCGGTCGCGATATCGGCGATCAACGCGTCGATCTCCGCGCGGCGCTGGAGCGGGCCGCTGCCCGACGTGCCCTCGCCGTCCAGGAAGATCGCGCCGTTCGCGCGGCGCAACGTGCGGCCGTCGTCCATCACCTCGTGACCGGTGAGGAGCGCGCGCACCCAGGCGACAGCCGGCCCGTCCACGCGCAGGTCGTCGCGCAACGGGTGACCGTCCGCCGCGAGCCGCGGCCCCGGGGAACAGGGCAGCAGCACGAGGGGGCCGGGGTGTTGCGTGGCGTGCCAGCGGCGGATCTCCTCCGCCGCCTCGGCATCACGCACGAGGACGGCGTGGAGCCATTCGCCGAGCAGGCGCTCGGCCAGCTCCGCGTCACGCCGGCTGGTCCGCACGAAATCCGCGAGCGGGCCGAGGACCGCGCTCCCGAACTGCTCGCGGGACGCCAGCAGCGTTTGCGCAGCAGGAGCGAGTCCGACGTGCGCCCGCTCCAGCTCGGCCAAGGCGTCGCGCCGGGCGGCCAGCTGCGACCAGGCGTTCTCGGCCTGCCGCCGGGCCGTCCGCGCGTCTACCTCCTGCTCCTCCAGACCGGCGACGCGCCGCCGTGCCTGCTGGACGGCCTCGACCGCACCTGCGGCGGCCTGAGCGGCCGCCGCCGCGCCTCCGGTCGCGGCGTTGAGCGATTGCTCGGCGGCCGCCACCGCCTGGCGGCGCGCGGCCCGCTGCGCCGTCGCGGCCTGCAGCTGCTCTTGCAGCTCTCCCCGTTCCCGTTCGAGCGACGCCCGCTCGATCTCGTGCTCCCGCGCCGCTTCCGTCGTCTCCTGCAGCTCCACCTCGAGGGCGCGAAGTCGCTCGCGCATCGCGCCCAGACGGGTCCGCACTTCCCCCTCGAGGGCCGAACGGCCGGACAGCTCTTCCTGGACCGTCGCGAGCTCGCGGTCCGCGCTCACGCGCTCGGCTTCGGCCGCCTCCCGTTCCCGCTCGGCCTGCGCGGCGCGGCGCTCCCGCTCCACTCGCTCTTCGAGCGCCCGCTCCCGGCGTTGGGCGGCATTCGTCAGCCGCTCCGCGGCCACCGCCAGATCGCCCTGCAGGCGCTCGGCCTCCAGCTTGGCGTCGGCCAGCCGCCGCTCCACTTCGGTGCGCCGCGCCTCCGCGGTGTGCCGCGCCTGCATGCCCGCCTCGCGCTCCCGCTCGGTGTCCGCGAAGCGCGCCCGGGCTGCGGGCAGACTGTCCGCCAGCTCCCGCGTGCGGACGCCCAACGCTCCCAGCGCCAAGTCCAGATCCTCCAGCTCTCGGCGCACCAGCGTGATGGCCACGCCGAACCGCTCCTCGATCATCTTGGTGTAGCGTTCGGCCTTGCCACGCTGGCGCGCGAGACTGCGGACCTGCGTCTGCACTTCCGAGATGAGGTCCCCGAGGCGGGCCAGGTCGCCCGCGGTCTCCTCGAGCCGCCGCTCGTAGCTCTCCTTGCGATTCCGGTACAGTCCGATCCCCGCCGCCTCCTCGAACAGCGCGCGCCGCTCTTCGG
>DATGDT010000054.1:0-4745 GCA_035310725.1 Gemmatimonadales bacterium | reverse complement strand
GACGAAGGGCGGCAAGCCCGCCACGTCGGAGCCGTTGCTGCTCGGCATCACGAAGGCGAGCCTCACGACGCAGTCGTTCATTTCGGCGGCGTCGTTCCAGGAGACCACGCGCGTGCTGACCGACGCGGCGATCCGCGGCGCCAAGGACGACCTGCTGGGTCTCAAGGAGAACATCATCATCGGGCATCTCATCCCGGCGGGAAGCGGCATCTACCGCTACCAGGAGATCGAGATCGAGCCGCCCGAGGGTTTCGTGCCGCCGACGCCGCCGCCGGAAATGCAGCCCGGGGTTTTAGCGGTGCCGGAAGAGGCCGAGGTCGAGTAGGGAGTGACGGAGGGCCGAACGAGAAGCGCCCGGGAGCGATCCCGGGCGCTTCTTCGTTGGTCAGGGGTCCCGCGAACCGGGCGAAAGCACGGCACCGATAATCGCACCGGTCAGACCCCCGATGACCGCCCCGATCGTGCCGCGTTTCAGAGATTTCCAGGCGCAGTCCTCGTGCCCCCCCGACTGATCGAGACCACAGCCGAGGGCCGTGAAGGCGGCGACGCCGCCGCCGACCATCACCGCGCCGAGGGCGGCGCCGTTCCCGCCGTGGCTCGGGGCTCCGGGGAAGAGGGTGGAGTCGGCGCGGACCGGGACCGGCGGCCGCTGCTCAGGAGCCACTGGGGCGAGACTGGTGTCGGCCGGCTCCGGGCGGATCTTCTTCTTCGCGGATCCGATGATCCCGCCGATCGTGGCTCCGACGCTCGCACCGGAGAGGAATCCAGTCAGGGCAGCGAGGGTGCAGTTCCTTCCGCCTCCGCCATCCATGCCGCACATGCCGCCCGCGAAGTATGCCCCGAAGACGCCGACCGCGAGGCCGCCGATGGCCGCGCCCTCCATGGTGTAGTCCTTCACTTTGGGACGCTGCGGCTGGAGCGATGTATCCAGTTGGCGTAACGCGGTAAGTCGCGGGTGATAACGTGGGAATTCGGCGGGACGTCGCTGACCTGCGACAGGGGCTCCTGCTGTCATGCTCAGGATCGTGAGCACCACGGGCAATCGTTTCATGGCGGCGATTCCGGCGCTTTCGGGATCATTCCCCCGATCACGCCTCCGATGATTCCACCGCCGAACGCCCCGAGCAGCCCTAGTCCGACGGCCGTCCGGAAGCAATGGGGCTCCCCAGTGTCGGCGAGATGGCACAGCCGAGCACCGAGATAGGCCCCGCCCACACCCATGAGGACCGCGCCGACCACCAGGCCTTCCCAGCGGTAGTCGGGTGTCTTGGGGAGGACGGAGGGCGGAAGTGGAGGACGGTGGAAGACGGTGGAGGTTGTGAGGGAGGTGAGGACGGCGGGGGCCAGGCGCTGCGCGTCGAGTGCCGCGGGGAGGAGACCTGCGACGATCGCCATACACGCAACGCCGGCCCGTTTCATGGGCCCAAGACTAGAACCCCGGTTTCAAGCCCTCCTCAAGTGCCGCTGCCGCCGCACCTTCCCCGACCACGATCCCGGTCCCCTCGGCCGCCGCGGCGACCGCCCGGCGCAGCTCGGCGATCTCCCGATCGCTCCTGCCCGCCGCCCGGAGCTTGCGGTTCATCTCCAGCGCCTTCACCGCCGCCTTGAGCGTGCCGAGCGCGAGCGTGGCGCAGCGGGGGCGCGCCTCCGCCACGTCGCGCCCCACGAGATCCATCATTTCTTCATACGTGAAGTCCAGCACGTCGGCGAAGCTCGGGTGCTCCTTGTTCATCCGCTCGGCGAGGATCGAGGCGGCCGCCTGACTCAGGCCGCACCCGGTCCCCGCGAACGTCACCGCGCCGACCCGGTCCGCGGCCGGATCGGCCTTGAGATAGGCCGTGAGCAGGTCCCCGCACCCCGGGTTCCCGCCGGGCACCGAGACGTCGGCGTCATCGAGCGGGTGGGCGTGGCGCGGGCGTTGCGCGTGCTCCACCAGCCACGCGATCCGGGTCTCCCGGTCCATCGGCTTCATGGCTTCTCGATCGGGGCGCGCACCTGGTTGCCCCACTCGGTCCAGCTGCCGTCGTAGTTCTTCACGCGCTCGAAGCCGAGCAGGTAGGTCAGTGCGAACCAGGAGTGCGAGGAACGCTCCCCGATGCGGCAGTACACGATGACGTCGTCGTCGGTCGGGAGGCCGTTCTCGTGCTGGTAGATGGTGCGCAGCTCCTCGGCCGAACGGAACGTGTGCGTGTCGGGGTTGACCGCCCGCCCCCACGGGATGCTGCGCGCGCCGGGGATGTGCCCGCCGCGCAGCGCGCCCTCGTTCGGATATTCGGGCATGTGCAGCCGCTCACCGCGGAACTCTTCGGGACTGCGGACGTCCACCAGCGGCTTGTGCCGCTGTACGTGCGCCAGCACCTGTTCCTTGAAGGCGCGGAGGCGCGCGTCGTCGCGCTCGCGCACGGTGATGTTTCCCTCGCGATGGCGCGGCGCCGCGGTGTCGAGCGCGCGGCCTTCCTCGGCCCAGCGCAGCCGGCCGCCGTCCATGATGCGCAGGTTCTCGACGCCGAACAGCCGGAACACCCAGAAGGCGTAGGTCGCCCACCAGTTGTTCTTGTCGCCGTAGAACACGATCGTCGTGTCCTGGTTGATCCCCTTGGCGCGGAGCAGCTTCTCGAAGCGCGCCCGATCGATGTAGTCGCGGATCAGGGGGTCGTTGAGATCGGCCACCCAGTCGATCTTCAGGGCGCCCGGGATGTGTCCGGTCTCATAGAGCAGAATGTCTTCGTCGGATTCGAGCAGCCGCACCTTGGGGTCGGTCAGGTGATCGGCCACCCATTGGGTGGAAACGAGGACTTCGGGATGCGCGTAGCCGCGCGCGGCGATATCGGTCACGGGGGCTGTGGCTTGTGGCATTGGAGACCTCCTCCTGAATAAGAAAAACGGCCGTCGCTTGAGTGAAACCTGGAGCGGCGGCCGCGAGTTCCGGTGATGGAAGTGCAACGATCAGGTCACGTGCGGCTCAGCCCTCCGGTGTGTGGGGCTGCGGACTACAGGGGCAGGTCGGCACGCGACGCATCATGATGATGGGTAACTACCGAGGGAGGCCCGGGGATGTCAAGATGGGTTGCTTGACACGTGTCGCAACGCGCGTAGCGTAGCGTCGTCCCGCCGTCGCAATTGTCCGGAAATCATCGAGGTTCCCCATGCGTGCTCCGTGGTCCGCGCTGGTCATGGCCGGCGCATTCTGCATCATCCCCCTCTCCCTCACCGCTCAGATCGACGCCCGGCTGCTGCGCCAGCCCGACGTCTCGGCCACCCAGATCGCCTTCGTCTACGCGGGCGACATCTGGGTCGCTCCCAAGGCCGGCGGCGTAGCGGTGCGGCTCTCGTCGCCGCGCGGCGAGGAGTCGTTTCCGCGATTCTCCCCGGACGGCAAGGAGATCGCGTTCACGGGGGATTATGACGGCAACCAGGACATCTACGTGACGGGTGCGGGCGGCGGTGTGCCGCGGCGCATCACCCATCACCCCGCCCCGGACCGGATGCTCGACTGGTATCCCGACGGGCAGTCCATCCTGTTCGCCTCGGGGATGGAGAGCGGGCGGGACCGCTTCAACCAGTTGTACCGTGTCTCGAAAGCGGGTGGCCTCCCTGTAAAGCTGCCGGTGCCCTACGGGGAGTTCGCCGCCGTTTCCGAGGACGGCCAGTGGCTCGCCTACATGCCGCAGAGCCAGGACTTCCGCACCTGGAAGCGCTACCGCGGCGGCTGGGCCTCGCACATCTGGCTGTACAACCTGCGCACCGGCGTCGCGAAGTCCGTGTCCTCGACCGACGCCAACGACGCCCAGCCGATGTGGCACGGGCACACGCTCTACTTCCTGTCGGACCGCGGCGCCGCGATGCGCGCGAACATCTGGGCCTATCAGGTCGATTCCGGCACGGTCCGCCAGGTGACGACCTTCACCGACTACGATGCCCACTTCCCCGCGATCGGCCCTTCCGATCTGGTGTTCGAGCAGGCGGGGAAGCTGTGGCTGCTCGACCTCGCCACGGAGAAGGCCCGCGAGGTCGCGATCCAGGTGGTGACGGATCAGGCGACGCTGAAGCCGCAGCTCGATTCGGTGGGGGGGATGATCCACGGCGCCTGGATCTCCCCGTCCGGCAAGCGGGCCGTGTTCGAGGCGCGGGGCGACGTGTTCACGGTCCCGGCCGAGCACGGGCCGGTGCTCGACGTCACGCGGACCTCGGGAACGGCCGAGCGGTGGCCTACCTGGTCGCCGGACGGGAAGACGCTGGCCTACTGGAGCGACCGCTCGGGTGAATACGAGCTGGTGCTGCGTCCCGCCGACGGCAGCGGCGCCGAGGAGCAGGTGACGTCGCTCGGCAAGGGATTCCGCTATACGCCGTTCTGGTCACCGGACAACCGCAAGCTCGCGTTCGTGGATCAGGCGATGACGATCTGGATCTACGATCGCGACACGAAGAAAACGGTGCGCGTGGACCAGGCGCTGAGCTTCTACGAGGGGGCGCTCGAGTCCTTCCGGCCGAGCTGGTCGGGGGACAGCCGCTGGCTGGCGTACGCGCGCGATCTCGAGAACACGCACCTCGCCGTCTTCCTGTTCGACACGAAGGCGGGGACGGCGCGCCAGGTGACGAGCGGTTTCTACAACGACGCCCAGCCGGCGTTCGATCCCGACGGGAAGTACCTCTATTACACGTCCGACCGGACGTTCCAGCCGATCTACAGCGACGTGGACAACACCTGGATCTATCCCAATTCGACGCGGATCATGGCGGTGGCG
>DATGDT010000053.1:0-9058 GCA_035310725.1 Gemmatimonadales bacterium | reverse complement strand
TTCGTCGCGCCGTTCGTTGGCGGACGCCGCCCGAGGAACTGGCCCGAGATTCACGAGCTGCTGCTGGCGGTCGAGGTCCTGTCGCCGTCCACGGCCCGCGCCGACCGTCAGGTCAAGCGGCGCAAGTACCAGCGCCAAGGCGTCCCCGAGTACTGGATCGTGGACCTCGATGCACGGCTTGTCGAACGGTGGCGCCCCGCCGATGAGCGGCCGGAGATCCTCGAGCTGCGCCTGGAGTGGAGGCCCGTCGGCGCTCCCGAGCCGCTTGCTATCGAGCTCGCCGCGTTCTTCTCCGAGGTCCTGGACGAACCTTGAGGACGCGGCTGCCCCGCGTCACTGCTGCGGCCGATACACTGCGTCCCCCCAGGCAAGGATCGGCATGAAGACGATCCCCAGGAAGGCCAGTCCCCATCCGAAACCGACGCCCTTCCCGAAATTGCGGGCGAAGGCGATGTAGGTCATGACGATCACGACGATATTCACGAGCGGGATGAGACACAGCAGAATCCACCACAGCGGCTTGCCGGCGATCTCCAGCACCACGATGACGTTGTAGATGGGCACGATGGCGGCCCACCCGGGCTTGCCCGCCTTTTCGAATACCTTCCACCAGGCGGCAATCTCGAACACTACCACAGCCAGCCAGAAGATCCAGAACAGCGGGCTCAGCATCGGCTCATCGGACATGGTGACCTCCTGGTGACCTCAGGCGACGCTGAGGTCGGTCAGCGCCCCACCGGACCGAGGTAGCGGTCGAGCCACTCGAGCACCTCGGAGAACAGGGTGGTGCGGGGCACAAAATGCCCGCCGTCGTACAGCACGTGCCGCTTCCGGGCCGCGGGTGTGCCCAGCAAACGGAACATCGGGTCCTGCGAGGTCTGCACCGGGAAGAAGTGATCGTAGCGCCCGTTCAGCATCAGCACCGGGATGGTGATCCGCGGCAGGAAGTTGATCGGTTCGACCTCAGGCTGCCCGCGCTGGATCTGCAGGCCCGCGACATAGAGCACCGCTGTCTTGAGGCGCGGCTCGAGCGCGGGCAGGATGCCGCCGAGATACCCACCCCAGCTGCGACCGTAGTAGGCGAGGCGCGTGGTATCGATATCGGATCGCGTCTCGAGATAATCGATGGAACGCCGGAAATCCTTCCCCCACATGACGACGTGCTCGCGGTAGGCATTGCTCTCGTTGGCGTACCAGCTCTTGAGGTTGTCCGCCCGCTCGTACGTGCTCTTGTAGACGGGGTAGAGCACGGCCCGCCCGCTCTTCAGGATGAAGTCGATGGCCTCGACTTCCAGCGAGCGGCTGACCATCGCGATCGCCCCCGGGAAGTAGACGAGGGTCTGATACGGCGGCCGGCCGCGCTTGGGCAGGAACAGGTACGCCATCATCCGCTCATCGCCATACGCCGCGGCGAAGGAGACGCGTTGCACCACCCAATCCTCGGCACTGGAATCGGTGCCCTCGACCTTCTCCTGCAGCGGCGTCCGGTCGTAGTCGTAGGCACGCCGGTAGATCGCGAACACGGCGTCGGAGACGGGTCGCTCCGTGGCGAAGTCCCGGGTCGGCCAGGCGATCGGCTCGCTCGCGGCGCGGACGGTCGAATCGTCGGGTGAGTAGAGCGCCAGCCGGAACCCGTTGGTGGCGGATCGGTCGAACGGCGGCTGGGCGAACGCCTCGGTGAACTGGTACGTGGGATCGTTCCAGCCGCCGCCCAGGATGTAGCGCTGGCCCCGCGTTTCGTTCAGGCACCATTCCCGGGCGTTGCCCGCCATGTCGAGGGTGCCGTACGGCCCCAGGCCCCGGAAGGCGCCGGCCGGCGCGAGTCCATGCCCCTCCAGATTGCTCGCCGGGACGATCCAGTTCGCATCGCGCGTCTCCGCCGCTCGACTCCAGTGGAAGATCGTGGGCAGCGCGCGGCCGACGAACTTCGCGTAGGCGGCGGCCTCGTACCAGCTGACGCCCGTGACCGGCAGCTCCCCCTGGCCGCTCGGGTAGTCGCCTACCTCCCACGTCGCCGGTCCCGGGCGGCCCGTCTTGTCCTTGAACCGCGCCATGGCCTGGTCCCACGAGAGGCGTCGCCCGTTCTCCTCGAACGGCTCCTGCCAGAGCTCCGGGCGCCGGTAGCCGCCCGAGTCCACGAACACCTTGAACTGGCGATTGGTGACCTCGGTGCGGTCGATGAAGTAGTCGGCCAGCGGCACCGGGGCGAGATGGTCGAGGCCGGGGAAGTGGAGGTCGACGCGGTCCGCTCCGAGCACCCGCACCATCCCCAGGTGCGCCGTCGAATCACTTTCCAGGCGGATCGGGCGTGTCGGGGCCCATTGCGGGTCCAGCGCACCCAGGAACGCGTGGAATCCACTCTTCTCCACCTTGATCCTGGAGAACCCGATGGGGAACCAGATGCTGTCCAGCGGCGTGACCCCGAGGGGCTGCCAGGTGGTATCGCGGGCCGCGTAGTCGCGGCGATACACCGCGGCACCCGGCGGCTCGGTGCGAATGCTGACGGCGACGGCGACCCGTGACCACACGCGCTGCAATGCCGGATCTTCGGGGATGATCGTGCTCGCTTCCCGGGCCAGCCGATACGCCGCCTCCGCCGCGCCGCTGTCGGCCAGACGTTGGATCCTCGGCAGCAGCTGCTCGCGCGCGTAGCGCACGCGCACGCCGCGCCATTGTGTCGAGACGATCCAGGCGCCCGCGAGGATGGCGGCCACGCCCACGATCGCGAGCGTGCGCCAGCGCCGGCGCGGTGAAGAGGCCGCCGGCATCTCCCCCGAGATCGCCGGTGCCTCCAGACGGGCCAGCAGGTCGCCGGCCGACTGCCAGCGGTCGGACGGCTTCTTCTCGAGGCAGCGCATCACGAGCTCGGCCAGGGGGCCGGGGACGTCTTCGCGGACCTGCTGCAGTGGGGGTGGCTGGTCCACGAGATGCGCGGCCAGGATCGCCTGCGCGCTGGAGCCGGTGAACGGTGTCCGCCCGGTCAGCATCTCGTAGGCGAGCACGCCGAGCGAGTAGATGTCGGCCCGGTGATCAACGGTCGGCTCCGCCGCGCACTGTTCCGGCGCCATGTAGGCGGGCGTGCCGATGGAGATGCCGACAGTCGTGACCTGAGTGCTTCCGGCGGCGTCGGTGAGGGCTTTGGCGATGCCGAAGTCCGTCACCGCGGCGTGCCGGCCGGCGAGCATCACGTTGTCCGGTTTGATGTCGCGGTGGACCACACCGTGATCGTGGGCGTACGCCAGCGCGTCGGCGACGTCGCGCAGCACGCGCACCGCATCGGGGATCGACAGCGGGCCGTCGCGCCGGATGCGGTCCCGCAGCGACTCGCCCTCGACGAACGGCATGACGAAGAACAACAAGCCGTCGGCCTCGCCCGAATCGTGCAGCGGCAGGATGTGCGGGTGGGAGAGCTGGGCCGCGATCTCGATCTCGCGCAGAAAGCGCACCGGCCCCAGCGCGGCGGCCAGCTCGGGACGCAGCACCTTCACGGCGACGCGGCGATGATGGCGCAAGTCGAGCGCCGAGTACACGGTCGCCATGCCGCCGCTCCCGACCTCACGCTCGATCGTGTAGCGGCCCGCGAGCGCCGTGGTCAGGCGCGTTCGAGTGTCATCCACGCGGCACCAAGCTATGCGATTGGGGACGGAGGGCCAACCGTCATTCCCCGGTGAGGAGCCGGTACTTCGACAGGTTGCGCAACGCCGCCGCCCGCTTTCCCGCCTGCTCGTACAGCCGCGCCAGGTTGAAATACGCGTCCGCCAGCCTGCGGTCGGCGGCGATCGCCTGCTCGTAGGCCTTGACGGCGTCGTTGGTGCGCCGCCGGTCCTCCAACGCGATCCCCAGGTTGAACCAGGCCGTCGCATGGTCGGGATGATCCGCCAGCACGGCCCGAAAGTGCGTCTCCGCTTCCTCGGCTCGCTCCGACTCGACGAGCAAGCGCCCCAGGTTCACGTGCGCTTCGGCATGGTGGGGGTCCAGCTCGAGGGCGCGCCGGTAGGCGTCCCGCGCCTCGTCGGGATCGCTCACCTCGAGCTCCAGCCCGAGCTCGAACCACTCCTCGGCGTCGAGATCCTGCTCGACCCGGCGCGCCGCTGCCGCCTGCCGCCGCGCGAGGGGGGCCGCCCGCTGGGCCAGCGTCGCCACGTCGAAATCGAGCACCAGCTGCCCCGATTCGGGGTTCCACGCGACCGCCCCGTCCCGCGCCACCACGCGATGGCCCTCGGCCGTGATCCGCACCTCCGACAGCGCGCGCCCGCGCGGCAGTTGTTGCTTCAATCGGCGTAACGAGCCCCGGATTTTCGCCGCCGGCACGCGTGCGGCCATCAACCCCTTCGCGGCCTTGAGGAGCACAAGATCCTGGAATGAGAAACGCAGATCCCCCCGCGCGCCGCGCGCGGGGGAGAGGAAACCGGCTCGTGTGTAGGATCGGATCTGCGCGGGGGAAAGACCGAGGAGACGCGCGACCTCCTCGGTGGTGTATCCCGTCATCGCTCTAGGCGCTGGCCGCCTTGCGCTTCACCTGCCGCGTCTTCGCGGGCTTCGCTGCGGCCTCCGCGCGCTTCGCCGGCTTGCGCTCGGCCCCGGCCGCGCCCTTGCCCTTGGCGAGGCTCGCCTTGAGCGCTTCCATCAGATCGATGATCTGGGTCTTGGGCGCCTCGGTCGGCTCCTCGGTGATCTCCTTGCCCTCGACCTTGCGCTCGATCTGCTCCAGGATCCGCTTCTTGACCGTATCCTCGTACTTGGTCGGCTGGAACGCCTCGGACGCGGCCTGCTGGATGAGCTGCACGGCGAGGTCGACCTCGGCCTTCTTGACGTCGACTTTGGGAATCGGCACCTCGTCGATCGAGCGCACCTCGTTGGCGTAGCGCAGCTGCTCCATCGCGAGCCCGGGGCCGAGCGGGCGGATCATGATCAGATACTGCTTGCCGCGCGCCGCCCACTGTCCGATCGCCACTTTGCGGGTCTTCTTCAGCGCCTCGCCGAGCAGCGCGAAGGCGCGGTCGCCGCCCTTCTCGGGTCCCAGGAAGTAGACCCGGTCCATGTACATGCGGTCGACCGTCTCGGCGTCCACGAATTCCGTGATGTCGATCGAGCCCGTGCCCTTCTCCTCGAGCGCCTTCAGCTCTTCCTTGGTGAAGATCACGTACTGGCCCTTGGCGAACTCGTAGCCCTTGACCCGGTCGGCGTCCTCCACCTTCTCCCCGTCCTTGGCGCAGATGTATTGCTGCTTCAGGCGGGACCCGTCCTTCTTGTGGAGCCAGTTGAAACTGATCGCGGCCGACGATTCCCCGGCCGAGAACATCTTGATCGGCACGGAAACGAGGCCGAAGGAGATCGTGGCGGAGCCGATTGCATGAGGAGGCATAAGTGGTCTACTATAGAATCCGTGAGTGGAAACCGCAAGCCAACCGACGATGCGCTAAGCACTTACCGCGCCAAACGCTCCGCGGACCGGACCCCGGAACCGTTCGGGACCGTCGCCGCTAGCGCGGGCGCGGGCCGCTTCATAGTACACCAGCACGCCGCCACCCGGCTCCACTTCGATCTGCGGCTGGAGATGGACGGGGTGCTCAAGTCCTGGGCGGTGCCCAAGGGGCCCTCGCGCAACCCCGCGGACAAGCGCCTCGCCGTGCACGTCGAGGACCATCCGATCGAATACGGCGAGTTCGAGGGGATCATCCCCGAAGGCAACTACGGCGCCGGCGCGGTGATCGTGTGGGACCGCGGACTCTGGGTGCCGCTCGAGGACCCGGTCGCAGGCATGCAGAAGGGCAAGTTGCTGTTCGAGCTGCGCGGCTACAAGCTGAAGGGCGTCTGGACGCTGGTGAAGATCAAGAAGGGCGTCAAGGAATGGCTGTTCATCAAGGAGCGCGACGGGTACGTCTCGACGAACGGCGATCAATTCCCGCCGGGGTCGGTCCTGTCGGGGCTGACCGTCGAGGAGCTGCGTGACGGCGAGAGCAAGACCGCGAAGCTCGTGGCCGAGCTGAAGCGGCTCAAGGCGCCACGCCGCGCGGTGCGCGCCGAGGACGTGCCGCCGATGCTCGCCGAGACACGCGAGGAGCCGTTCACCCGCGCCGGCTGGCTGTTCGAGGTGAAGCTCGACGGCTATCGCATGCGGATCGCACGCGAGGGAGGGAAGGCGCGGCTCATCACGCGTAACGGCAACGACTACACCGCGGCGTTTCCCGAGCTGGAGCGCGCGGTCCGCGCGCTGCCCTACGAGGGGCTCGTGATGGACGGTGAGCTCGTCATCCTGGACGAGCAGGGACGGCCGAGCTTTCAGCGCCTGCAGAACCGCGCGCGGGTGGGCCGCGCGCCCGACATCCGCCACGCGGCGGTGCAGAACCCGGCGACGGTCTATGTCTTCGACCTGATGGCGCTCGAGGGCTTCGACCTGCGGCCGCTGCCGCTCGTCAAGCGCAAGGCGATGCTCAAGAAGCTCCTGCCGGAGGCCGGTCCGTTGCGATTCTCGGAACACTTCGAGAAGGATGGCGAAGCGCTCTACGACCAGGCCGTGGGTCTGGGGCTCGAGGGCATCGTCGCCAAGAAGGCCGACGCGCCGTACACCAGCGGCCGCTCCGACCTGTGGCTCAAGGTCCGCGCAGACAAGACCGGCGACTTCGTGGTGGTGGGCTACACGGAGCCCAGGGGGAGCCGCGGCGGGTTCGGGGCGCTGCACCTGGGCGCCTACCGCGACGGCACGCTCGTCTACATCGGACGCGCCGGCAGCGGCTTCTCGGCGAAACAGCTCAAGGAGGTATCGGCCGACCTGGAGCGTCTGCGCCAGGACAAGCCGCCCTTCGCGGGACCGGTGCCCGCGGAGCGGGAGAGCCGCTGGGTGAAACCGGAGCTCGTGGCGGAGGTGCGCTACAAGGAAATCACGGGGGACGGCTTGCTGCGGCAGCCGGTCTTTCTGCGATTCAGGGACGACAAGGATGCGACGGAGTGCGTGATCGGGGGACGGGGGACGGGGGACGAGAGACGAGTGGTGGATGAGCCGGCACCCTTACCCACTCGTCCCTCGTCCCCCGTCCCTCGTCCCTCGGTTCAGTTCTCCAACCTCGACAAAATCTTCTGGCCGGAAGAGGGCTACACCAAGGGCGATCTGATCGACTACTACCGGGCCATCTCGGGCTGGATGTTACCCTACCTCGCCGAGCGCCCCCTCGTGCTGACGCGTTATCCCGACGGCATCAACGGCAAGTCGTTCTTCCAGAAGGACGCGCCCGAGTACGCCCAGGCGTTCGTCCGTACGGTGACGATCTGGAGCGAGGACTCGCAGCGCGAGCTGGACTATTTCGTGTGCGACACCGAGGACTCGCTGCTCTATATCGCCAACATGGCGGCCATTCTGCTGCACATCTGGTCGTCGCGGGTCGCGACCCTGGAAACCCCTGACTGGTGCATTCTCGATCTCGATCCCAAGGACGCGCCCTTCACCGACGTCGTGACGGTCGCCCATGCGGTGAAAGAGCTGTGCGACGACATCGGCCTGCCCACGGGGATCAAGACGAGCGGCTCGACCGGCCTCCACGTGCTCATTCCGCTGGGCCGGCAGTGCACCTACGAGCAGTCGCGCACACTGGGGGGATTGCTGGCCCGCGTCATCGCGAGCCGGCTGCCCGACATCGCGACGGTGACACGCCAGGTGCAGAAGCGCGGCGGCAAGGTCTACCTCGACTACGTCCAGAACGGGCACGGGCGTCTGCTGGTGGCGCCGTTCAGCGCGCGCCCCCTGCGGGGCGCGACGGTCTCGACACCGCTCACCTGGCGCGACGTGACGCCGCAGCTCGACATCCGCGCCTTCACCATCAAGACCGTCCCCGCCCGCATGAAGCGCCTCAAGCAGGATCCGCTCTGGGCGGTGCTCGATGAGCAGCCGGACCTGATGTCCGCCCTGACCCGTCTCCACCAACGCCTCGACGAATAGCCGATGGCCGAGTCGACGCCGCTCCGCATCACCCTGCCGGGCTCCGGCACGGAAGTCTCCGCGCTGCTGCTGCAGCCGCCCGATGCGCGCCTGCTCTATGTCCTGGCGCACGGCGCGGGGGCGGGGATGCGCCACCCGTTTCTCGAGCGGACGGCCGTGGCACTCGCCGAGCGCGGCGTGGCGACGCTGCGCTATCAGTTCCCCTACATGGAGCGCAAGCAGCACCGTCCCGATCCGCCGGCGGTGGCGGCCGCGGCGGTGCGCGCCGCGGTCGTGGCGGCCGCCGCGGCGGCGCCCGATTTGCCGCTCGTCGCCGGCGGCAAGTCGTTCGGCGGGCGCATGACCTCCACGGCACAGGCGGAGCAGCCGCTGCCCGGCGTGCACGGACTGGCTTTCCTGGGCTTTCCGCTGCACCCGCCGGGCAGGCCCGCCGTGTCGCGCGCCGATCACCTGGACGATGTCGCGATCCCGATGCTCTTCCTGCAGGGAGAACGGGACGAGTTCGCGGAGCTGTTGCTGCTGCGGCAGGTGCTGCGGCGGCTGGGCGACCGGGCCACGCTGCACCTGGTGAAGGGTGGGGACCACTCGCTCAGCGTTCCCAAAAGCTCGGGGCGGATACCCGAGCAGGTGCTTGCGGAGGTCTGCGACGGACTGGCCACATGGGCGGCCGATGTCATCACCCCACAGGAGACGAATCCATGAGCTACTGGATCCTGAAGACCGAGCCGTCCACCTACAGCTTCGCGGATCTGCAGAAGGCGAAGACCGCCGTGTGGGACGGCGTGAAGAACCCGCTCGCGCTGAAACACCTGCGGGCGATGCAGGTGGGCGACGAGGCGCTGATCTATCACTCGGGAAGCGAAAAAGCCGCGGTGGGCATGGCCCGCGTAACCAAGGCGGCCTACCCGGATCCGAAACAGTCGGACGAGAAGCTGGTGGTGGTGGAGCTGCGGGCCGGGGAGCCGCTGCGGGCGCCCGTCACCCTGTCGGTCATCAAGGGCGACCCGGCGTTCAAGGATCTCGCCCTCGTGCGCATGCCGCGGCTGTCCGTCGTACCCGCCACGGCCGCCCAGTGGAAACGGCTGTTGCAGCTCTCCTCGGGGAAGCCTACATCGAAGTGAAGCG
>DATGDT010000052.1:0-2340 GCA_035310725.1 Gemmatimonadales bacterium | reverse complement strand
GGGCCGCTGCGGTCAGCCGCGCGAGAAGGCTGCGGAGGTCGTGGTAGCTGGGGTTGCCGACGACCCCGACGTTCATCGCGGGGCGAGGCTCTCTTCCGCCGCCAACGCCCGGACGCGCGCGGCGATTCCCTTCGCGGAGAGACCCACGGCCTCGAGCTGGCGCGCGCGGGGCGCGTGCTCGAAGGTCCGGTCCGGCGCGCCGATGGGCACGACCCGGATCTCGGAGGCGGTGCCCTGCAGCAGGCCGGCCAACGTCGCGCCGAAGCCGTTCGTCACGGCCCCGTCTTCGATAGTGATGAGGAGTTTGTGATCGCGTGTCAGCGAGTCGAGCATGGCGTGGTCCATCGGCTTCAGGAAGCGGCAATTCACCACGCTGACGTCGAAGCCCTCGCGCGCCAGCAGCTCGGCCGCCTCGACGGCCGGCCGGCACATGACGCCGACCGCGAGCAGGGCGCACTCGCGTCCCCGCCGCAGGACCTCCCAGCTGCCGTAGGGCACGGGAGCGACCTCGGCGGCGAGCGGCGCCTCGCCGGGCGCCTTGTCGCGCGGATAGCGCAGCGAGAACGGGCCCGCCTGATGCGCCAGGGCGCACCGCAACAGTCCGATCAGCTCGGCCCCGTCCTTGGGCGCCGTCACCGTCATGTTGGGGAGCGCGAGCAGGTAGGGAATGTCGTACAACCCCATGTGCGTCTGCCCGTCCTCCCCCACCATACCGGCGCGGTCGAGGCAGAAGATCACCGGCAGCGACTGGATCGCGACGTCGTGCACGATGCTGTCGTAGGCGCGCTGCAGGAAGGTCGAGTAGATGGCGACGACGGGACGGATTCCCTGGGTCGCGAGGCCGGCGGCGAAGGTCACCGCATGGGCCTCGGCGATGCCCACGTCGAAGAACCGCGTGGGCCACTTCTTCTGAAAGATGTTCGTGCCCGTGCCCGAGGGCATCGCCGCCGTGATGGCGACGAGCTGCGGGTACTCGCCCGCGAGCTGGGTGAGCGCCTCGCCGAAGATCTTGGTCCACTGCGGCGCGCCGGGGGCCACCGGCTTGAGCACGCCCGTCACCGGATCGTACGGCGCGCGCGCGTGGTACTTCTCGACGTCCGGCTCGGGCAGCGGGAAGCCCTTCCCCTTCTCGGTGAGTATGTGCACGAGGCGCGGTCCCTTGAGCCCCCGCACGATCTCGAAGGTGGACACGAGGTGCGGCAGGTCGTGTCCCGCGATCGGGCCGAAGTAGCGGAATCCCATCTCTTCGAACAGCATGCCCGGCGACCAGAGATTCTTGACGCTCTCCTCCAGCGTCTTGGCGAACTCCACGAGGCGCGGCCCGCCCACCAAGTGCGAGGCCTTCTCGATGGCGTGCTTGACCCGCTCCCGCCACCGGACGCCGACCGGGCTGGCGATGATCGAGCCCAGGTACTTGCTCATGGCGCCGACGTTGGGCGCGATCGACATGCCGTTGTCGTTGAGCACGACGATCAGGTCCCGGTCGGAATGCCCCGCATTGTTCATCGCCTCATAGGAGAGGCCGCAGGTCATGGCGCCGTCTCCCACCACGGCGACGACCTTGTAGTCGGACCCCGCGAGATCGCGCGCGGTGGCCATGCCCAGCGCGGCCGACAGCGCCGTCCCGGCGTGCCCCGCCCCGAACTGGTCGTGCGGGCTCTCATCACGACGCAGGAAGCCCGAGAGGCCGCCTTCCTGCCGCAGCGTCGGCAATCGGTCGTTCCGTCCGGTGAGGATCTTCCAGGGGTAGCCCTGGTGCCCCACGTCCCACACGATCTTGTCGCGCGGGGAGTCGAACACATGACACAGGGCGACCGTGAGCTCGACGACGCCCAGCCCGGCCCCGATGTGCCCGCCCGTCTGCGAGACGACGTCGATCAGGCGGCGACGGACTTCGTCGGCCAGCGGCTGAAGCTGCTCCTTCGGGAGCCGCTTCACATCTCCGGGGTCGTGGATGGAATCGAGCAGGGTCACGGCGGTCAATTGGGTCGGGTCACGATATAGTGCGCCAGCGCTACGAGTGTAGGGGAAACTAACGCCGCGTGACGCAGCCGGTCTACGGCCTGCGCGGCCAGCCGTTCCGCCTCGGCCCGCGCTGCGCCCACGCCCAGCACCGACACGAACGTCGATTTGGCGAGAGCGGCATCCCGTCCCGCCGTCTTTCCCAGCTGGGCCGACGTCGCCGTGGCGTCGAGCACATCGTCGGCGATCTGGAACGCGAGTCCGATCGCCTCCCCGTACGCGCGCAGCGCCGCCAGGTGCTCGCCCGGTGAGACGCCGCCAGCCGCGAGACCGCCGATGACGCACGCCGCGGCGATGAGCGCGCCGGTCTTGCGCTGA
>DATGDT010000051.1:0-2111 GCA_035310725.1 Gemmatimonadales bacterium | reverse complement strand
GGCTTGGGGTGATCGACCACAACCCGGTGATCCAGGTTCGCCACGTGGACGGCGATGTCCTGCACGAAATTCGCGACGCGCGCCATGTGATCGTAACTGATGTACTCGGGCTCGTCGGTCACCTGGTGGTAATCCGAGTGCAGCCCCGTCGTGAAGAACGTGATCGGGATGCCGTAGCGCGCGTACTCGTAGTGGTCGCTGCGGCAGTAGATGTTCGACGGATGGCCGTCGGCGTCGATCGCGTAGTCGAGGGTCAGGCCGTGTTTCCCCTCGGTGTTCACCGTCTCGATCAGGTTGCCGAGCTCCGTGGACAGGCGGCGCGAGCCGACGAGCTGCAGGTAACTGGGGCTTCCGTGAATCGGGGTTCCGTCCTTGGTCCGCCCCACCTCGTCGCTCGCTTCGCCGCGGCCCACCATGTCCATGTTGAGCTGCGCCACGATCGAGTCCCGCGGCACCGTCGGGTGATCGGTGAAGAACCGGGAGCCGAGCAGTCCCTTCTCCTCGCCGACGTGCCATACGAACAGGATCGACCGCTTCGGCTTGGTGGGCAGCGTCACGATCCGCTCCGCGACCTCCAGGGCCGACACGGTCCCCGACCCGTCGTCGTCCGCGCCGTTCGAGATCGAGTCGATGCGCGTGGCGCCGGCATGCTTCGCGCGGAAGCCGGTGAGGATCGAGTCCACCAGCGCCTGCTGCGCCGGCGTCGCCTGCTTGAGGCCGTCGTCGGCGCCCTCGGGGCGGACGGTATGATTCCAGAGGCGGATCGAATCGTGGTCCACGGGCCGGGCCAGGCCGATGTGATCGTTGTGCGCGCCGATCGCCACGTACTCGGCCCTCAGCTTGGGATCGCTCCCGGGGACGATCGCGACGACGTTCCGCGCCGGATCGGGGATGGCGGTCACGCTGTACCGTACGTCGACCGCGGCGGTGGCCCCCGCTGTCCCGATGGCCAGCGAGTCGAGCGAGCCGGTGAACATCCTGGCGGCCGCGGCCCGGCTGATAAGGAAGACCGTAGGCTGCTGTTGGGTCGGCTGATTGTCGTCCAGGAACGTCTGGGGCCGCTGCAGGAACCCCATGACCTGGGGCGGCGTGTCGTCGAGGCCGACGAGCGCCACACCCCAGGCGCCTTCGATGGTCGGCGCCCGGCGCAGCTGGCGCAGCGTGTTGAACCCGCCGGTCGTCAGCACGACCAGCTTGCCCGCGGCCTGCTCCGCGGAAATCACCCGCGTCGAATCTCCCAGGACACCGCCGAACACCGTCGTCACCCCAGCGTTGCTGGCGGGCTGGCGGCTGAGCGCCACGTAATCCTGGAACGCGGCGAGCGGCGCGCCGGCCACCATGAAGGTGGAGGTCGTGTCGAAGCTGCGCGTCTTGAGCGGAATGGTCTGGAAGTAGGTGCCGCTGTCGCCCGCGGGCTGCAGCCCCAGGCGGCGCACTTCAGCGGCGATGTAGTTGGTCGCCTTCACGTTGCCCGGGGTTCCCGCCTCGCGGCCCATCATCGAGTCGTCGGCGTAGATGTAGAGCCGCGTCATCAGATCCGCGGCCGTGATCGCCGGGGTGGTGGGTTTGGGAGCGTGCTTCAAGGGAAGAGTGCTCTGCCCGCTCGCCACGGCGGCCCCCAGCCCGAGGAGACAGAACACCAGAGAACCGACACGGTCGCGCATCAAACGCCTCCAAGAAGGGATCGACGGCGTGCAGGACAGATGATACCTGAAGGTATACGATGGCCGACCCTGATGTGTTGAGGGAAGCCTCCGGTGCGCCCGCGTGACATATTGGGACCGACCGCACCTCCCGGGAGCCCATGATGCCGCGCCGTGCCCTGTTCGTCGCAGCCTTCGCCGCCACCACCCCCGTCCTCGCCCAGCAGCCTCGCGCGCTGACGGCTGACGACTACGCCCGCGCCGAGCGGTTCCTGGGCTACAACACCAACCCGCTGGTCGCGGGTGCCACCGTGCGACCCGGATGGCTCGCCGCCGACCGGTTCTGGTATCTCAACACGACCGCCGACGGCGTCGAGTACGTGCTGGTCGATCCCGCCCGGCGGACACGTGCCCCCGCCTTCGATCACGCCCGGATCGCGGCGGCGCTATCCCGCGCCGCCGACTCGA
>DATGDT010000050.1:0-3910 GCA_035310725.1 Gemmatimonadales bacterium | reverse complement strand
GGCGAGGGTCGTGAGCGCGGCGGTGGCCGGAGTAGATCCGAGCTGCATGGGCCTCGGTCCGATCCCCGCGACGCGCAAGGCGCTCGCCCGCGCCGGCCTGAGGATCGATCAGATCGATCTGGTGGAGCTCAACGAAGCCTTCGCCGCGCAGGCGATCGCGTGCATCCGGGAGCTCGCGCTCGACCCGGCGAAGGTGAACATCTACGGCGGCGGCATCGCGCTGGGGCATCCCCTCGGGTGCACCGGCGCCAAGATTCTCACGACGTTGCTCTACGCCTTGCGCCGCACCAACTCCCGCTACGGGTTGGTAACGATGTGCATCGGCGTCGGCCAGGGCATCGCGCTGATCGTGGAGCGCACATGAGTCTCGTCCTGGTGGAGGTCGCGGAGGGCATCGGGACGGTGACGATCAACCGGCCTCACAAGCTCAATGCATTCGACCGGCACACCTGCCGCGAGCTGATCGAGGTGCTGCAGGCGCTCGTCGCCGACGCGCGCGCGCGGGTGCTGATTCTGACCGGCGCCGGCCGTGCCTTCTCGGCCGGTGCCGACCTCAACGTCCTCGGCGAAGACGGGCCGGCGCTCGTCGCGGCCGGCAAGGAGCTCGCGCTGCTGTTGCGCGGGGCGCCGCAGCCGGTGATCGCCGCGGTGAATGGCGCGGCGGCCGGCGGCGGCGCCAACCTCGCCCTCGCCTGCGAC
This sequence comes from Gemmatimonadales bacterium, assembly GCA_035310725.1. Taxonomy (GTDB): domain Bacteria; phylum Gemmatimonadota; class Gemmatimonadetes; order Gemmatimonadales; family GWC2-71-9; genus DASTHG01. Next base: position 3,211 of record DATGDT010000050.1, on the reverse strand, counting down.
TACCGGATCGCGGCCGACGGCGCCGCGATCGGCCAGGTGTTCGCCAGGCTCGGCCTCGGTCCCGACTGGGGCGGGAGCTACTTCCTGCCGCGGCTCGTTGGCCCGTCACGCGCGCTCGAGCTGGTGTGGAGCGCGCGCATGGTGCCGACGGCGGAGGCGCAGGCCCTGGGACTGTTCGATCGCGTGGTTCCCGCCGATCGCCTGCTGGCGGAAGCACGCGCCCTGGCCGCGGTGTGGGCCGGTTTTCCGCCCCTCGCGCTGCGGCGCGCCAAGGAAGTCATCTACCGGAGCGAGCGCGCGTCGCTCGTCGAGATGCTGGACGCCGAAATCACGCTGCAGCACGAGCTCTTCGCCACGCCCGAGGCGCGGTCGCGCATCGGTGCCTCACTCGCCACGCGGAGTCGCTGAGCCATGGTACGGAAGCTGAACAACTTCGACGACTGGATCGACTATTTCCGCTACTGGCAGGACTCGATCGGATTGCCGCCGGGGGCGCTGCGCGACTTCCAGTTCGACGCCAAGTTCGGCGAACCGGAAGTCCCGCACATCGAGTTCGGCCACTACAAGGGCAGCCACAAGTGGCCCACGGTGATGCACATCCCCGACCAGCGCATCCGCGACGCGCTGCTGAACCTGATCGTGTACCAGGGCGACACCGAGTTCGCCTCGGTGGAGCAGCAGCGCAACCTGCTGCACAACTCGCCATCCGACTACGATCTCCTGTCGCTGCAGCGCGTGATGACCGAGGAGATGCGGCACGGCTGGCAGATGTCCTATCTGCTGTGCGCGCACTTCGGCGACGAAGGGAAGCGCGAGGCGGCCAAGCTTTTGGAGCGCCGCGCCGACGAGGGCGAACGGCTGCTCGGCAGCTTCAATGAGATCGTGGACAACTGGCTCGACTTCTTCACCTATACCCAGTTCATCGACCGCGACGGCAAGTTTCAGCTCAAGATGCTCTCGGTGAGCGCCTTCGACCCGCTGGCGCGCTCGATGGGCCCGATGCTCAAGGAGGAGTCTTTCCACCTGGGCACCGGCAACAACGGGCTGCTGCGAATTGTGAAAGCCGGCAAGATGCCGCCCGAAGTGATCCAACGGTTCTTCAACAAGTGGATCCCGACGGCGTTCGACCTGTTCGGCACCGACAACTCCTCCTCCGCGCACTGGGCCTACGTGTGGGGCCTGAAGGGCCGCTACGACGAGCGCGAGCACGAGGCGGAGCCCGACAAATCGAAGTTGAACGAGCTCTCCCGGGGATTGTACCGGCAGGAGATCGTGAAGCTCGTCGAGCGGCTGAACCTGTTCATCCCCGAGCAGGAGCGCTGGCTGCACGTCCCCGACCTGAAGTTCAACCGCCGGATCGGCATGTATGCCCACCAGAAGTTCACGGTAGAGGGCGAGCCGATCAGCCCGGAGCGCTATCCTGCGTATCTGGAGACGGTACTCCCACGGGCCGAGGACATCGCGCTAGTCCACGACATCGAAAAGGAACCGGACTGGATCGAGCCGAAGAAGGCGGATAGCCTGCTCCAGTGAGCAGGCCGCTCGTCATCGCCCACCGCGGCGCCTCCGCGGTCGAGTACGAGAATTCCCTCGCGGCGTTCCGCGCCGCGGGCCGGCTGGGCGCGGACGGCATCGAACTGGACATCCACGCCACCGCCGACGGCGCGCTCATCGTGCATCACGACGCGTCGGTCGGCGGGGTGCATATCCCGACCGCCTCGGCCGAGCAGGTACGCGCGCAGCGCCTGCCCAACGGTGAGCCGCCTCCGTTGCTCAAGGAGGCGCTGGCGGCCATCGATCCCCGGCTGCGCGTCTACGTGGAGATCAAGACGCTGCCCGCAACCTGCGACGCTCGGCTGATCGCCGCGCTGGATGGCGGCCCCTATCCGTCGGGGTATGCCGTCCACGCTTTCGACCACCGCATCCTGGCGCGCCTGGGCCGGGTGCGCCCCGGCTTGCCGCGCGGCGTGCTGAGCGCGAGCTATCCCCTCCGGCCGCTCGTGCCGCTGACGGATGCAGGCGCGGTGGCGTTCTGGCAGGAACGCTCCCTGGTGGACCTCGAGCTTGCGGCGATGCTCCACCTGGCGGGGGCCCAGTTGATCGTCTGGACGGTGGACGATCCCGCCGAGATGCGTCGCCTCGCCGGCCTGGGCGCCGACGGTCTCTGCACCAATCGCCCCGATGTGGGCCGGCGCACCCTGGACGCGCTTCCCGCATGACCTCACCCACCAGTCCTACCGCGCGCGTCGCCGTGATTGGCGCGGGCACGATGGGCCACGGCATCGCCTACGTCGCAGCGCTCGCCGGCTGCCGCGTCTCGTTGCACGACAGTGCGGCCGACGCACTCGCCGACGCGCAGCACCGCATCGAATCGCTGGCCGCGGCGGGGCTGCAGCGCGGCAAGATCACCGAAGCCGACCGCGCCGCTGTGCACGAGCGGGTGCGCTACAGCGGCGATCTCGACGACGCGGTCATGGATGCCGACGTCGTGATCGAGGCCGTGGCCGAGCGGCTCAACACCAAGCAGCTGCTCTTCGCCGCGGTCGAGCGCCAGGCGCCGAAGGAGGCGCTGCTCGCCACGAACACCTCCTCCCTCTCGGTAGGGCAGATCGCCGCGGCGGTACGGGAGCCCGCCCGGCTCATCGGCATGCACTTCTTCAACCCCGTGCACCTCATGCGCCTGGTGGAGATCGTGCGCCACGGGCGGACGCCCGCCGACACGGTGGACCGGGCGGTGGCGTTCGCGCGCCGCCTCGGCAAGGAGCCGATCGTGGTGCAGGACTCCCCCGGCTTCGCCTCGAGCCGCCTGGGCGTCGTGCTCGGTCTCGAGGCGATGCGCATGCTCGAGCAGGGCGTGGCGAGCGCCGAAGACATCGACAAGGCGATGGAATTGGGCTACAACCATCCGATGGGACCGCTGAAGCTCACCGATCTCGTAGGCCTGGACGTGCGGCTCGCCATTGCAGAGTATCTGCATCAGCAGCTGCGCATGCCGCACTACGCCCCGCCCCAGATCCTCAAGGACAAGGTGGCCAGAGGCGAGCTCGGCAAGAAGACGGGGAAGGGGTTTTACACCTGGAGCGAGTGAACCGCATCACCGACGTCCACATCCACATCCAGCCCTGGCGCGACCTGAAGCCCAAGGTCCAGGCGGTGATGCGGGCCGGCAAGGAAGACCACTGGGACTTCCTGCTGTCGCTCATGGATGACC
>DATGDT010000049.1:0-14623 GCA_035310725.1 Gemmatimonadales bacterium | reverse complement strand
ACGGAATCAGCGTCACGTTCGCGACACCGATCAACACCCCGTTCCCGCTCGCGGGCGTGGCGTCGATCGCATCGAGCACGGCCTTGTACTCGTTGGCGAACGTCGTGCTGTCGGTGACAAGGGTCGAGTCACCCGCATTGGCAGCGCTCGTCGCGGCGCCGAGCACGTCGTTGTTGCCCAGCCATACCGTGACGAACGTCGGGTCCGCCCGTTGCATGGCCTGGCTCTGCGTCAGTCCGCCCAGGATCAGGGTGGTAAGAGGGTTGGAGTTGGCGACCGAGTTCGTCGTGCCGTCGATGGCCAGGGCCCCTGGCACCGCCACGTCGCTGATGTAGGGCGGTGGGATCGGCTGGGCCCGGCGCAGCGCGCAGGTGGTCGCTGTACCGCCGCCGACTCGGTGCGGCGTACCGGAGGCCCGGAAGAGCGTATCGATCGGTGGTCGGCAGCCAGGGCGATTCAGCAGCGGCATGAAGAACGGCGTGTGCATCTGCTTGGCGACCTGTGGCGCGTAGGACTGCAACTGCGTGCTGTCGTTGATCCCGTCCGACTGGAACCCGGCGGTGATCGAATTGCCCATCGCGACATAGGTCGTGAAGAGGGGATCGATCGGCTGCGTGTTGGCCGGCCGGAACAGCTCGTCGTTGTGGCAGGCGGCCGCGAGGAGAGCGCCCGTGAGGGCTGCGCCGAGGAGCTTGGTGGTTCGTGTCATGGTGTCCGCGTCTCGCGCTCAGAAAGTAAAGGCCAGCCCGGCGCCGAACAGGTGGGCCGAGAACTCGTACAGCCCCGTGTTGCTCACCGGCGGCGGGAACACCCGCCCGCGCCGGTCCTGCTGGGCGATGTACTGATAGGCGAAGTCGCCGTGCAGCCTGGGGGTGAAGTCGTATCCCACGCCGGCGGTGAATTCGTTGCGCGGTGCTTCGGGAAGGAGTGGGGTCACGAAGTCGACCGGCGAAGCGGCGGTGTGGTACAGATAGCCGCCGCGCAGCATGACCTTCGCCGAGGGCGCGTACTCCGTGCCGAGCCGGAAGCCGTGCGAGTCCTTGTTGTTCGGATGGAGCGCGAGCGTCGGCGTGGTCGGGTTCGCAAACTTGATGGTGACGCTCTGGAACCACCCCCAGACGACGTACTGGTAGTCGGCCATCACCGACCAGTTGTCCCGCAGCCGGTACGCAAACCCGAGCGTGCCCTGGGGCGGCATGGTGATGGAGGTGCTGGCGGCGCCGTTGGCGAGGGGGCCGCCGGTGGCGAATTCGGGGGCGAGGATCGCGTCTACCGGCGTGCCGCCCGGCAACCCCAGCGGGTTGTTGGGCGCCAGGACGAGGCCGGTGGCGATCTGTACGAATTTGGCGTCGCCGTCGTACGAGATGGTCTTCCGGGTGATCCAATGGCCGCCGATGGACAGGCGATCGCTGAGCTTGATGATGCCCCCGAAGTTGACCGCGAACCCGTTACCGCTCGCGCTCAGGTCTGCGTCGGCGAAGTCCGTGCCCGGCAACACGCCCAGGGCGCCGAACGTGATTCCCGGTGCGGGGGATTGCGTCGCCAGGTCGAGGCGCTCGTGCAGCTCCAGCGTGCTGTGGATGTAGGCCACGCCCACGCCCACCTTGAGCCAGTCCCCGACCTGGTAGCCGATGGTCGGCTGGACATAGATGGAGCGGATCTTGGTGTTGTAGCCCATGAAACGGCCGTCGAACCCCGCGATCGGCCACTTCGTCTCCAGGCCGTAGGGCGCGAACACGCCGACGCCGACGGTCAGCTTGGGGCTCACCGCGTAAGTAAGGAAGCCGTTCGGCACCGGGATCGTGGGGTTGGCGAGATCCGTCTTCTTGGCGAGGAGATCGTCGGTGAAGCCGCCTTGCGCGTGGATCAGCGTGACGCCGGCGCTCACATGCCCCCCGGAGAGACCGCCCAGCCCGGCAGGGTTGAAGAAGATCGCCGAGCCGTCAGCGCAGGGACGGGCCGCCGACACCCCCCCGCGGCCCATGGTGCAGGTGTTGTGCTCGTACACGCCGAACCCTTGGGCGCCGAGCAGGGAAGGAACGCCGGCGAGCAGCAACCACGTAAACCGACGCATGTGCAGATCTCCGGAGGCCGGAAGGTGGAGATAGTGGAAAAGGCTGGCTTACGGTACCATTCGCGTGAACCCTTGTCAAACGCATGCGATCTCAAGCGATAGCTCTATTCCACCGCGCCTTCGGCGGCTCGCCGGACAACGTCGCCAGCGCGCCGGGTCGTGTGAATCTGCTGGGCGAGCATACCGACTACAACGGCGGACCGGTCCTGCCGATGGCCATCTCGGCGCGCACCACCGCGGCGGTCGGTCCCGGCGAACCCGGCTGGCTCGAGCTCGTGTCGGAGCGCGATGGCGTCGTGGCCCGCGTGCGTTGGGATGGTGTGATGCCCGACGGCTGGACGCGGTACGTCGTCGGCGTCCAGCGCGAGCTGGCCGCGCGGGGCAACGCGCCGCGTGGTGTGCGTCTCGCCGTGGCGAGCGACGTGCCGGTGGGCGGTGGCCTCTCGTCGTCGGCGGCGCTCACGGTATCTACCGCGCGCGCGTTGGCCGACCTTGCCGGGGCCGATCTCCCGCCCGCCGATCTGATCGGCGTAGCGCATCGCGCCGAGGCGAACCAGGTCGGGGTACGCTGCGGCATCATGGACCAGACCATCGCGGTGCGTGGCCGTGCGGGACACGCGCTGCTGATCGAATGCGCGACCGGCCGGACGCGCGCCATCCCGGTGCGGGCGCGGTTGCTGCTGTTCGACACCGGCGTCCGCCACCAGCTCGGCGACGGCGCCTACAACACCCGGCGCGCCGAATGCGAGGCGGCCCTTGATATCCTGCGGCTCACCCAGCCGGGGCTCGAATACCTCGCGGAGTGGCCGGCGCGCCGGGTGCAGGCGCTGCGGCGTCTGCTGAGCGGGACGCTCCGCAGCCGCGCCCTGCACGTCGTCACCGAGACCGCCCGTACCCGGGCCGGCGCCGATCTCCTTGCGCGTGGGCGTGTACGGGCCTTCGGCAGGCTGCTCGACGCCTCTCATGAGTCGTGCCGTCGACAGTACGAGTGCAGCGCGCCGGAGCTCGACCTGGTGGTTCGGGCGGCTCGTCGCGCGGGCGCGTGGGGGGCGCGACTCACCGGCGCCGGCTGGGGAGGGTGCGTCCTCGTGCTGGTAGGCGCCGACTCCACCAAACCGGGGACGCGCGAGGTGGCTATCCGCGCAGCGGTGAACCGGTCATTCCTGCGCGCCTACGGGCGTGAGCCGTCCGTCATCGTGTTGCGCTCGGGAGCCGGCGCGCGGCGCGAGCGCGTGCAGTTAGAATAGCGGTGCGCCCGGGTGGCGAAAGTGGTAGACGCAAGGGACTTAAAATCCCTTGGGGGCAACCCCATGCAGGTTCGAGTCCTGCCCCGGGCATCAAGTTGGCTTTCTAGGACTATCAGCTCAGCATGAGCGCCAAACGGAGCTCATGTTGGCGGGACTTGGTGTCTTCCGGCACCTCTAATGAGAGATTGGCCATGAAGAAGCCAACGCTCAGCGACGTTGCACTTGTGTTACTCCTAACCGCGTGCTCCAACTCCAGCGGGCCCAATGGATCGGGATCCACGGGAACATGGGCCTCACTGTCTGCGGGTACCGAGCACACCTGCGCACTCACGCCTAGCGGGTCGGCCTATTGTTGGGGAAGTGATTTGGCCGAGGCGCTCGGAGACGGCTCAGCTCACGATGGCGGCTATAGCGCCACCCCTGTGGCGGTGGCCGGCGGACTTCGATTCACTGCTATCAGCGCGGCACAAGGGAAGACCTGCGCAGTTACCACAGCGGGCAAGGCTTACTGTTGGGGCAGCAACGCGAACGGCTCTTTGGGAAACGGAGACACCACCGTCAGCCAGGTGGACGTTCCCACCCCGGTTGTGGGCGGCTTGACGTTCAAGTCCATCAAGGCCGGGGTGTTGCACGTTTGTGCTCTGACATCTGCTGGCGACGTCTATTGCTGGGGTGACAATTATAGTGGCGCCCTCGGCACGTCAGGCGTTCCCCGGTACAACTCGGCGAGTCCTCTGAAGGTCACCGGCACAACCGTATTCGGATCCATCTTCGCAGGAAATGATCAGAGCTCCTGCGCGTTGGACACCGCTGGAGGCGCCTACTGCTGGGGATTCAACGGGCTACTGGGTACGGGCGATACCACCACGGGGGTATATGCTCCGAAAGCCGTCACCGGCGGACTCAAGTTCGTCACCCTCGCAACGGACGCCGTCGTGCATTGCGGCGTAGCAACGGGTGGCGCGGCCTACTGCTGGGGCGATGGGCGTTGGGGTAACCTCGGCGGGGGTAGCGTTGATACCACGTCTATACCCTCTCCAGTCGTCGGCGGAATCTCATTTGCGGCCGTACAACCAGGAAAGGCGGGCCACTTCACCTGCGGATTGGCATCGAATAAGGCGGCGTGGTGCTGGGGATCAATGCCGTACGTCTTGGCCGATACGTCCTCAGCCGTTCGTTCATCCCCCGTGCCTGTCGCGGTCGGGATGTCCTTCGACCAATTCAGCTCTGGTGGGTACCATGCGTGCGGCCTGACCGCGAGTGGCGACGTATACTGCTGGGGAGTGAACACGTACGGTCAGTTGGGGGATGGCACGACGACTCCGAATAGCACCCCTGTCAAGGTCGTGGCTCCCTAAATTCCGCTGCCCTGACTTAAGGGGAAAAGAATTCCCATGCAGGTTCGAATCCTGCCCCGAGCATTGTCCTCTTTCGACCCAAAAGCGATGAAGTCAGGCTACCTCTACGTATTGGTGCACCCCTCCGATCCTGATCTTTACAAGATCGGAGTAACCATCCTCCACCCCGAGAAACGACTGGCCCAGCACAATAGCCAGTTCCATCAGTACGGAGGAGCGGCTCAACTCAATTGCCTCGTCACTGCCGGGCCTTCGGAAAGAGATGCCCTGGACCTCCCAATACTACTGTCTGTATTGGCGGTTTGAGTCCTCAGACGGGCTGAAGAAACAAGGGACCTATGTCACGCATGCAATCCGAATCCCGAGGTGTACGTTAAAGTGATCGACGGTCAAGAGCACGTTGCCGTCGCGCTCCGCTTCGACAGGCGGTTGTTCGAGCAGATTCGCAAAGCGGCCTAAGAGTGCATTGTGGGTTGACTCGCTTTTGTCGCAAGGTAGTAAGAAAGTGGCAAGGCGACCCGTCGCTATCGGTCACTATCGGCTGGCAAACTAGCCTGGTTCATGCTCATTCCTACATTTCGCTACCGATGCCTACATGCTGGCATGGTGCTAGAAATCCCTTGAGGAGCGATCCCCATGCAGGTTCGAGTCCTGCCCCGGGTATGCTGCACCACGAGTTCCGGAGCCTCACCACGGCCGACTTGACCCCCACGTGACTCACTGCGACCATCCATCAATGGCCGATCCATTCCGTAAAGCAGGTTCTCCGTAAGGGGAGGATCCGATGCGCCCGCGATGCCCGGTCACAGTGGGGCTGCTGTTGCTAGGGGTCACAGGAGCGGGGCAGGCGCTGCAGCTGGGTCCCAACGATCGTGAGCGCGGACTGCTCATGTTGCGAACCATTCGCAGGGACCTCGAGAAGCGGTACTACGATTCGACCTTCCACGGCGTCAACCTCGCCGCGTTGTGCGACAGTGCCGAGACCGATATCCGCTCCGCGCCTTCGAACGGGGACATCTTCGGCATTATTGCCGGGACGCTGCTCAGACTCAACGACTCCCACACCCGTTTCATCCCGCCGCAACGCGTCGCCAGCGTGGACTACGGCTGGTCGATGAGGATGGTAGGCGACACAGCCTTCATCTTCGACGTGGAGCCGGGGAGCGATGCTGCGGCCCAAGGATTGAAAACGGGGGACGCGGTCCTCGGAGTGGACCGGTACCGACCGACGCGACGCGACATCCACAACCTCCTCTATTTGTATAACGCGTTGAATCCACAGGAGGCGGTGAGTCTCATCGTTCGCGCGCCGCACCCTGGTTCGGCGCCACGCCGCGTCATCGTCCACGCCAAGGTGACTCCAGGCAAGGCGATCCTCGACCTCTCCGGCCAGGACGGTGGTACGGACATCTGGGATCTCATCCGGCGGGGAGAACACGCGCGCCACGCGTCGGCCGACCGTTTCGCTCCGGTGGGGAGCGACGTGCTCGTCTGGCAGCTCAAGAGCTTCACCAGCGAAGATCAAATGGATCGGGGAATGAAGCGCGCCGCCGACTATGCCGGCCTCGTCGTGGATGCACGCAACAATGGAGGGGGCTCCGTACGTGCGCTGATGCACCTCATGTCCTATTTCCTGGATCACGTCGACACCGTTGCCATGACCCGCCGCCGCAACGAGACCGTTCCACTCGTCAGCACACCCTCGCGCCGGCCGTACAGCGGGAAGCTCGTGGTTCTGGTCGACGCCGGGTCGGCCTCCGCAACGGAAATCTTCGCGCGGACGATGCAGCGTACGCAACGGGGGACGATTCTCGGCGACACGACCGCTGGGGCGGTGATGGAATCTCGCCTGTGGCCGCACTCCATCGGGGCGGAAATCGTCGTGGAGTACTGGCTTTCCGTCACTGACGCCGACATCATCATGCCCGACGGGGCCCGTCTCGAGAACCTCGGGGTCGTGCCGGACACGATCGTCCTCCCGAGCGGGAAGGACCTGGCGGACGGGCGCGATCCCGCACTCGCCCGTGCCATCACCCTCGCCGGTCACGCCGTCGACGCCGATGCGGCGGGCCGCCTGCTTCCGCGGGAGAGCGAGCGCTGGTGACCGTTCAGGTTCGAGTCCTGCCCCGGGCATGCTGGAGGTTGGGCCGGCCATGAGCAGCATCATCGGATATGTCGTGGGCTTCGCCTGTGCCGTGCTGGCTGCCCTCGCCGGCCTCGTAGTGTTCCTCCCGCTCGGCGCCGTGCCGATCCGGTTCTCGAAGCAGACGGCCCTGGTGCTGGGATCCCTGGCGGGCGGGTTTGCGGCCGCATGGGCGGGCGACGGAATCCTCCGGCTGTTCGGCCTCCGGGCCGGGTGGCCGTTCTTCAGTGTCCTCTTGCTCGTCTTCCTCGTCATCGAGGCCGGGCACGCCAGTGCTCGGCGCCTGCCGTTGGCCGTCTCGATCGTGGCCCAGGTGACCGGGCTCGGCCTCGGGTGGTGGTTGCTGCCCCGGTGAGGAATCGTCTCGATTAGTGTGAGATTCGGCTGCGTGGTCCGGTTGCGACAAGCTCTCCCTCAGTTGTCGCAGACGTGCAATCATCGCCTCCATCCAGGGCGATCCTCCTTCTACGAAAGATGTTGTTGTACAATGACTTAGCAATGCTCATCCCGACTGGCACTAAGGCCCGGAAGTTGCTCCCTGAGAGTCCGAGTCGTGCACACTCTATTCACCACCAGTACTGGGAGGAGGCGGAATGAAGCCAACCCGCAAGCCCTTTGTGGCCCCGCAGCTCAAGGAGCAGGCGTCACTTGCCAAAGTGACCCTGATCTCCGGCGGCGGCGGCGGGCCGACGTTCAAGCTCAACCGCAGGCGCGGTCACGGGCACGGGCACGGACACAGCTCCTGAGCCATTGACTGCGAAGGTGTCGAGCGCGCCAGGTCGCAATCCAGCGGCCTGGCGCGCAGTGCGTCTCTGAGCCTTTCTTTGTCCCATGAGTATCCCACAGGGCATCGCGGTGCAGTGCCCCGATCCCGCCGTTCGCGTCGCGCTGGATGCGTGGCTCGCGGGGCTGCGACTGTCCGTCCCGATACGCGTCGTACTCCAGGTCGAAATCTCCCAACAGGAGTTGCCGCCGCTCGGCGAAACCGCCTTCGAGCAGCCGGAGGTGCGGTTCAGTCCCGGGCTGGATGGGCGGGGGGTCCGGGTAGCCTGGGACCACGCCCCGGCGGTGGCCGAACTTCCCGCTGGGGCGACCGAGGCCACCGTCCGGCTGTCGCCGAGTGCGGTCGCCCGGCTCGATCGCTGCACCCGGACGTTCCTGCTCGCCGTCGTCATCCTGCTGTTGCGCCGGGCGGGTTGGTACCATCTCCACGCCGCAACGGCCATTGATCCCGGCGGGCAAGGCTGGCTGTTCACCGGCAACGCGCACGTGGGCAAGTCGACGACGGCCGCGCTGCTGGCGACCTCCGGTTGGCAGGTCGGGACCGACGACGCCGCATTTCTCGAACGCCGCGCGGACCGCATCGTGGTGCACACTGCGCACGCACCGATCGCATTGCGCGAGGGCGGGCGGCGTCTCCTGGCGAAGGCCGGCGGCATCGTGCTTCCCGATCGCGGCAAGGTCGGGTTCTGGCCGGAGGATCTGGGTACTGTCTGGACCCCCCTCGTTTCGCCGGACATCGTTATTTTCCCGACCGTCGGCAGCACGACGACGACGGCGCAGCCAGTCGCCCGCGCCGAGGCACTCGCCGAGCTGGTACGCTGGTCGGCATGGGTGATGTTGGAGCCGGAACTGGCTCAGGCTCACCTCGATGTGCTGGCACAGCTCGCCGGGCAGGCGCGCTGTTATCGCGTCACGCTGGGCCGCGACCTGTTTGCCCGGCCGAACCGCCTGATCGAACTGGTGACATGACCGAACGCTACCTGCGTCATCCGGACCTGCGCCTGGCCGATGTAGAGGGAGACGGGGTCGTGCTGCACCTCGGGACCCGCCGCTACTTCTCCGTGAGCGAAAGCGGATTGGCGTTGCTCCAGGCGCTGGAGTCGCCCAGCACCGTGGCCGAGCTCGTGAAGGTGCTGCTCGAGCGGTATGAGGTGACGCCGGAACAGGCAGAAGAGAGCGTTCTCCAGTTCCTGGAGACGTGCCGTACCGCCGATCTGCTCGCGCCGGAGGCCGGCGGGTGAGTGGAGGCCTTCCGCTGGGCTGGCGTTTGCGGGCGGCGGCGGCGGCGCTGATCGTGCCGCCGCTGTTGTATTTCGTCTCGTTCGCGCGGCTCGCGACCTGGCTGGGCGGGACCTCCTCCGGGAAGGCCGAGCCCGGCCTCGACGACCCGGCGCTGGCGCGCTGGGTGGATCGGTTGCTCCGCAATCTCCCCGGCCCGTGGCACCGCACCTGCCTCAAGCGATCGGCGGTTTTGTACTATCTGCTGCGGCGGGCCGGGCGCCCCGTAGAGCTGTGCATCGGCGTGCGCAGCGAGGAGCCGTCGTCGGTGGCGGCGCATGCCTGGCTGGTGCGCGGCGGTGCGCCGTACCTCGAGGCTCGGCCGGAGCACGCGGGTCGGCACACGGTCATCGCCCGGTTCCCCGAGACGCGAGCGGCCGCGGCGCGTTCGTGACCACCGGTCGTCTGCTGTTCGATACGCTCCGGTTTCACGGGGCGCCGCCCTCCGAACGTCTGGCGGCGGCATGGGCCGGCGCCGACGTCCGTGGTCTCCCGCGGCTTGTAGCGCTCGAGGGGTGTGCGATCTGGATCTACCGCCGGCTGCACCAGGTCGGTGCACTGGAGCAGATGGATCGCGACCTCGCCGATTGGCTCGCCTCGCAGGTGACCGACCAGACCGCCCGCAACCTGCTGATCGACGCCGAGGCGGACGCGCTGTCCGGGATTCTCCGGCGGATCGGGGTTCCCGCGGTCTTCATGAAAGGCGTTGCCCGGAGACTCCTGGCGGAACGGTTTCCGCTGGCCGATGCCCGCAGCACGCACGACGTGGACCTCATCGTCCCGGCCGAGCGAGCGTGGGAGGTGTGGCACGAGCTGCGTCGCCTCGGCTACGAGCGCACCAGATTGACCAAGCCGCCGCGGCCCGAGCACCATCACCTCCCCGCGTTGATGGGCGCGCGGCGTGTCGGCGTGGAGATTCACACGACGCACGCTCAGGGCGTCCCGCCCGCGGAATCGTGGCGTCGGCTGTATACGGGTGCCCGCGAGGTCGTGCGGGGCGAGCGGCGCTTCCTCGTCCCTTCGGCCACCGAGCTGTTCTGGAACGGCACCGCGCACGCGCTTCGCATTCCGGACGTTGCGTTCATCCTGGGCCAATTGCTCGACACCGCCGTCATCTGGGCGAGCGGCACGCCGCTGGACTGGCAGGAGATCGTCCGACGGCTGGAAGTGAAGGAGATCGTGGACACCGGCGCAGCGGGATCCTGGCTTCGGGCGGCCGCGGACCTCGCGGGCGTCACCCCGCCGCCACAGCTCGAGTCGCGGCTCGAGGGCTTCGATCTGCCGCGGGCGCTCGATCTGCGGTTGGCTGTCCTGCGATGGGTGCCTCTGCCGGCGGCGTGGAACAAGCTGCTGATTTGGTGGAGCAGCGAACGCGCTCGCCGCGCTGCCCGGAGCTAGCTGCCCCCGCCATTCGGGGAAAGACGCCACTCATGGGCGAGCCGGATCAGTCCCACACCCTCCCGTTCCGGTAGCGTGACCCGGAATCGGGCCGCGCGTTTCCAGACCACCACCGGCTCCACGGCGAGGCGGTGTTCGTAGATCAGGACGTTGAGCGCATAGGAGCCGCTCGCCAGCGCGAGGGGTCGGTACGCGAGCTCCAGTGTCACACGTTCGCCGGCGCGCGCCGTGATCTCGATGCCCTGGCGATTGCAGCGCGTGCCGTGCAGCACGTGCCACTCCCGGGCGATCTGGACTCCCACCGACGCCCCGGCGATGTCGCGGCGGGCCCGCAGGTGAATGCGGCACGTGAGGGCTGCGTCGGTGTGGAACAGCGGCTCGGGGCTCCGCTCGCCGTCGCCGCCCAGGACCTCAACCGACTCGATGTCGAGAGGTGAGCGGGCCGGCTCGCCTTCCCGCTCGTCGGCGTCGTCGCCTTCCTCGGCCTCGATGACCCGCTCGTAGGCGGCGAACGCCTCCTCCGGTCGTCCGAGGGCGACGACGCGTCCGTGATCCAGCAGCAGCGCGGTATCACACAGCTGCTCCACCAGGTAGCGCTCGTGCGAGACGAGGACCATGGTCGTACCGGCGGCCTTGAAGGCGAGCATCCGCCCGAGGCAGCGATCACGGAAGGCGGTATCGCCGACCGCGAAGGCCTCGTCGATCAGCAGGATTTCGGGCTCGAGGTGCGAGGCGATGGCGAATCCCAGCCGCAACGCCATCCCGGCCGAATAGAACTTGATCGGCACGTCGATGAAGCGCTCCAGCTCGGCGAAGGCGAAGATCGCGTCGAGTTTGGCCTTCAGCTCGCCGCGGGACAGGCCGAGCAGCGCCCCCTCCAGGAACACGTTCTCGCGGCCGGTGAGGTCGCCGTGGAAGGATCCTCCGAGAAAGCTGAGCAGCGACAACCGCCCGGTGACGCGAATCGAGCCCCGTGTGGGGTTCATCATGCCCGCGATCAGCTTCAGCATCGTGGACTTGCCGGACCCGTTGGCGCCGACGAGCGCGAACGTCGAGCTGGGCTTGACGTCGAACGACACGTCCTCCAGCGCCCACATGGTCTTGGGGCGGGGGGGCCGTGCCGTGCTGCGCCGCGGGAGCATGTTCGACAGCAGCTCCTTCAGCGACCGGCTCCGCAAGCGGTACTGCTTCCAGACCCCCGAGACGGTGATGGCCACGGGCTATACCGATTCGGCGAAGTACGGTTCGGTTGCGCGGAACACCCACGCCCCGACCGCGAGGAGGACGGCCCCCACCGCCAGTGGGTACCAGAGGGAGAGAGGATCGAGATCGCCGCGGCCCAGCAGAGCGGCGCGGGAGAAATTGAACACCGACACCAGCGGGTTCAGATCGTACAGGGTCTCGAAGCGGGCCGGGACGACCGAGGAGGCATAGGCGACCGGCGTCAGCAGCAGCCACACGCGCATGCCCATGTCCACCAGATGCCCGACGTCGCGGTAGAACACGTTGAGCGCCGAGCCGAGCAGCGACAGGCCGGTCACGATCGTCATGAGGATGAGGAGCACGGGCAGCATCAGCCAGGCCTCGGGCGCCGGCGTTACGTGTTGCACCACCATGAGCAGGCCGAGCATGACGGCCGCCAGCGCCGAGTCGATCAGGGCTCCCGCGATGGCGGCGAGTGGCAGCGTCGCTTTCGGAAACGGCGCGTGGGCCACCAGCCCTCTTTCACTCTGCACCGCGCGCGCCCCGCGGGATACCGCGCCGGACACGAAGCTCCACAGCACCACGCCGGAAAAGGCGAACAGCGGATAGGGCACGCCGTCCGACGGTGCACGCAGAAACGCGCCGAACACCAGCACGTACGCGCCCAGTTCGACCAGGGGGCGGCCGAACACCCACAGGGCGCCGAAGAACGTCTGCTTGTAGCGCGACTTGAGGTCCCGCAAGATGAGCTGCATGAGGAGATCACGGAAGCGCGACAGGGTCGGCACGGATGCAAAACTAATGCATGACGGGGCCCGGACACGAGCGCTGCAACTTTCTGTGGCGTTTGGGCGTCACAACAAGGTGACCACGCCGTCGGACGTGGCGCGTCTCAGGAGTCAAGGAGGGTGTATGCGTTTCCTGGCTTTATCGCTCGGAGCCGTCGGCAGCCTAGGCGTGGTGGCATTGGGAGGCCGCACCATTGCGGCGGACCGGACGGCCCTTGCGCGACGCGCACCCATGGCGGAGCCGGGCATCGCGGCGCCGGCCGTCGCGCCGGCGGTATCGGCGGCTGATCGCGTGTGGTATGGCGGCACGCTCGCTCCCATCGTCGTCGTGGCGGATGCGCCCGAGCACACCCGGGCGCACGCCACGCGCGACTGCCCGGCTCGCGGGAGCTGACCGGCCGGCGGCAGCACGACGAAACCGGTAGTACTTTCCCCCCGTAGGGTCGGCGGTCTTTGAGCCTCACCCCACGGGGGGATTCGTATGAATGGCCGGGAATTCTGGATGCGGTGGCGCAGCGACATCCTGCGCGGCGTACTGATCTTCGGGGTCGTCCTGGGCGGCGGCCTGGTCCTGCGCTCGATGGTGCACCGAGGACGCGCCCAGCTGAACGGTCTGGAGCGCGCGTTCGATACCGACTTCTTCGCTTCGGATCGGCAGCGGGCCGAGCCGTGGACCTACGTGACGCCGCTCGCGTCGCAGCGCACCCTGTGGCTGCGGAACATCAACGGCTCGATCACCATCGAGCCGGCCGAGGCGGGCAGCGTGGAAATCAGGGCGGAGCGCACCTTCCGGCATTCTCCGGCCGATTCCGTCCGGATCGTCACGGCCGAATCCGAGAGGGGAATCACCGTGTGCGCCGTGTGGCCCGGTACGAGCGGCGACGCCGCCTGCGGCCCCGACGGCCACTACACAGCCGAACCCAAGCTGCGGGGCAACGATGTCGCGGTCGTGTTCACGGTCCGGCTGCCCCGCGGGGTGAAGGTCGACGCGTCGACGATCAACGGCGATGTCGAAGTGCGCGGCGCCTCAGCGCCCATCGGGGTGGGCACGGTCAACGGGGACGTCACCGTCGAGACCTCCGGAGGACCGGTGCGCGCGGCGACCGTCAACGGTGACGCGCAGGCGACGATTCGCGCGTTCGCCGAGCCCGGCGATGTCAACATCACCACGGTGCACGGTGATGCGACGCTCGACCTGCCGGACCAGGTCGATGCGGTGCTGGACGGTCACACGGTCACGGGCGATATCGCCAGCGATTACCCGCTCACCATCGCGGGAAAATTCGCGTCCCACGATCTCTCGGGCACCCTCGGCAAAGGCGGCCGGAGGATCCACATCACCACGGTGGCCGGCGACGTCCAGCTGCGAAAGGCGAGCCAGTCCGTGCAATCCATTCCCGTGGCGCCGAATCCCCCCGCTCAGCCAAGGCCGCCGCGCGCGCCGCGCACTTCCGCACGCGCCGGCGCGCCCTGACGCAGCACCGCGCGCCGTCGCCGCCGGGTCGCCGATCGGGGCCGCCCGTAGCGACGATTCGCCGAGATTCGTATCTTCCGCTGACCCTCTCCGTCCGTCGCAACGGCATCCTTGGCAGAACTGCTCGACACCCTGCGTAACGCACTTGCCGACCGCTACGCTCTCGAGCGAGAGCTGGGGCATGGCGGCATGGCGACGGTGTTCCTGGCGCAGGACCTGAAGCACCGCCGCAAAGTGGCGATCAAGGTGCTCAAGCCCGAGATCGCGGCCGCGATCGGACCCGAGCGGTTCCAGCGCGAGATCGAAATCGCGGCCCAGCTGCAGCACCCCCACATCCTGCCGCTCTACGATTCCGGTGAGGCTGCTGGCTACCTCTACTACGTCATGCCGTACGTGGAGGGGGAATCGCTGCGGGACCGGCTGAACCGCGAAAAGCAGCTGCCCCAGGAGGACGTCGTCAAGATCACCTCCGAGGTGGCGAGCGCGCTGGGCTACGCACACAGCCGCGATTTCGTGCACCGCGACATCAAACCCGAGAACATCATGCTGTCGGGAGGGACCGCGGTGGTGGCGGACTTCGGCATCGCGCGGGCCGCCTCGGCCGTGGAGCAGCAGCAGCTCACGCAGACCGGCACGGTGATCGGGACGCCGCTGTACATGAGTCCCGAGCAGGGAACCGGCAGCGACGTCGACGGGCGCAGCGACCAGTACAGCCTCGCGTGCGTCGTGTACGAGATGCTGGTGGGCGAGCCCCCGTTCACCGGGCCGAACGTCCAGTCGATCATCGCGCGCCATTCCATGGCGACCGTGTCGCCGCCGTCGATCATCCGGGTGTCCATTCCCGAGACGATGGAGGTCGCGCTGCTGCGGGCGCTCG
>DATGDT010000048.1:0-8025 GCA_035310725.1 Gemmatimonadales bacterium | reverse complement strand
GTGTTGCCGCCACAGCTGTTCGAGGCCGACGCGAGCAGCGGGCCGCTCGCCGGCGGCAACGATTCGAACGTACTGGTCGGGCGGTCTTGCGAGCAGGCGAGCAGGAGGCCCGCCCCCAGGGCGAGCGCGAGAGACGGATGGATTCGTGGCACGTTACCTCCGGGAGGATAAGGTCCCCAACATGGTCGAGAACGTCGCAGCTGACCGTGTGACGAGCCTCGCCTGACGAACCGGCGGGGCTCGAGCTGGAGGAGTGACACGCGATTTTTCTTCTAGAAGCGCCCGGTATACCCCACCGAAGCTCCTTGCACGGGACGGCCCGTGGACGAACGGGAGGAACTGCGAGCGGGAGAAACTGGCAAGGTGATCGAGCCGCGTCTATCAGCAAATGGCGGACACGATCTCATCCGCATGTAGGACGGAGTCCTACAGCGGAGTCTCCGGAGCCGGAGGCTACTGCCGATACAACTGCGGGAACTTCTCCTTGAGTCGCTCGAGCTTCGGCAGATCGTTGTAGACGATGTACGGCTGTGTCAGGTGGTGTGCCAGGTAGTCCTGATGATACGCCTCAGCGGGATAGAACGTCGCCAGGGGCACCACCTCCGTCACGATCAGCGCCGGGTAGACGTGTCGCGCGTTCAGCTGCGCGATGAAGCGCAGCGCGCTGCTGCGCTGGGCGCTGTCCACGTAGAAGATGGCCGAGCGGTATTGCGTGCCCACGTCGGGACCCTGGCGGTTGCGCTCGGTAGGATCGTGGGCGACCGAGAAGAAGATCTCCAGCAGCTGATCGTAGGAAACTCGCGCCGGGTCGAAGGTGACCTCGACCGATTCGGCGTGGCCCGTGGTCCCCGTACTGACGCGATCGTAGCTGGCGTCGGCCGCGCCGCCGCCGGCATAGCCTGAGACCACCTTCACGACCCCGCGCACGTGTTTGAACACGGCATCCACTCCCCAGAAACATCCACCCGCGAACACGGCCTTCTGCGCCTCGGAAACGACGGCCGGGCGGCCGAGTCCGGCCAGCACGACGAGCAACAGGGTCGGGTTCATGGAGGACACTTACACTATTAGAGCGCTATCGGTCCGGGCCCAGCACGCGGGCCACTTCCCGCAGGCGGTCCATGCCGCGCACTTCGTACGGAAGCAGGGGGATTTCGGCGATCGGGAGGTGACCATAGCGCTCCCGCAGGAACTGCAGGTGCGGGGCCTGGTGCTCGGCCTTCTGCCGCAGGAACGCCGAATCCACCGTCTGCACCACGTTGTTCACGATCAGGCGCTGCACCTGGAGCCCGTGCCGCGCCAGCTCCGCGAACACGGGCTCGAGCTGCCGCACGGCGAGCGCCTCGGCGATCGTCACCATCGAGAAGCGGACCTCGTCGCGCAGGAACGCCATGCAGGTCTTCGCCAGCTCGTCCCACCGCTGCAGCGCCGCCATCACCGATTCGCGGCGCTCCCCCGTCGTCCGCAGGTGTGCGTACACGCGCGGCGCCATCCGCAGATGCTCGGCGAGCAGCGACGGCGTCCCGAGCAGCGCCAAGGTCTGACCCAGGGGAGCGGTGTCCCACACGATGTGGCGATACGCCTCCTGCAATGCGAGGCGCCGGATGTGGTCCACCATGAACTCCTCGTTGAGCCCCGGCAGGACCGACGTCATGAACTCGACGAAGCGCTCGTATTCGATGTCCACGAACGCCGAGAACACCGCGTACACCTCCCGCCCGAACCGGTCGTCCCACATGGCCCGTACTTCCTCGAGGCCCAGCTCCGTGAGGACGAGGCCGTCCCGCACCTCGCGGTCGCGTTGGCGTCCCTGGAGCTCGAAGATGTGGGAGAGAGACGGCGTGGGGTCGGTGGAGATGGCGAGGCTGCGCTCGCCGGCGTCGGCGTAGGCGAGCGCCGTCGCCGCGGCACAGGTGGTCTTGCCTACTCCCCCTTTTCCCAGGAAGACATGGGTGCGGACCGCGCCCGCGCCCTCGCGTCCTGGACCCGCCTCCCGGCCTCGCGACACTTGCGCAGAGCTTCTCTAGGGGCGAGAAGCCACACGCTGCGCGTACATCCCCACGAGGATCCGTACGATCGAATCGCGGTCCGCGGGGCTGAGACGGATGTGCGAACCGAGCATCAACCGCATGACTCCGCTGGGCCTGTCGAGGAACCGTTCGAGGTCGACGCCGTAGCGGAGCACCACGTCCCCGTAGGCATAAGTGAGATCGGGGGCGACATCGTGCACGGCGCGGATCTGGAGTGCGGAGATCGCGTGACACTCGTTGCAGCCGTGCCGGATGAAGATCGCCGAACGCGGATCGGGTGTGGCGGGCGCGTCCGTGCGAGTCGCCGCCATCGTCATCGAAGCCGCACCCGTGAGGGCCACCAGGCCGAGTACCCAGGTCGTCTTCATAGAGCCTCCTCTATCCATATGTAGAGGCTGGTCACGCGGAATCGAATGAAGGTGGGACGAACGGTTCTTCAGGCCGGAGCGGGAATGCCGGTCTCTGGCGCTCCCCCGCCTTGGACGGCACGTTACGGGATGCCCACTTCCATTCGCATGCTTTCAGCGCTGTGCATCGTCGCGACTCCCACGCTCACCGCGCAGGCGAAGAGCGACTCGAACACCCTGCAGGACGAAGCCGTGCGGCGGATCACCGAATACGTCCGCATCAACACGACGAACCCGCCCGGCAACGAAGCGGAAGCGATGCGCTTCTTCGCCCGCATCTTGCACGACGAAGGCATCGCGTTCGACACCGCCTCCTCCGCCCCGGGCCGCGGCAATATCTGGGCACGCCTGAAGGGCGGCTCTGCGCCCGCTCTGGTCCTGCTGCACCACATGGACGTCGTCCCGGCCGACACCCATTACTGGCATGCCGACCCGTTCGGCGGCACGGTGAGGGACGGCGATCTGGTCGGCCGCGGCACGCTCGATACGAAGACCCTGGGTATCGTGCAGCTGGAAGCGTTCCTGGCGCTACACCGCCGGCACGCGCCGCTCACCCGGGACGTCATCTTCCTGGCCACGGCCGACGAGGAAGCGGGCGGCGCGTTCGGAGCCGGATGGGTAGTGAAGCATCATCCCGAGGCGTTCGCCGGGGCCGGCTTCGTGCTGAACGAGGGGGGCGACGGCTCCGTGGAAGACGGCCGCGCCCGGTTCGGCATCGAGGTGACCCAGAAAGTGCCGCTCTGGCTGCGGCTCGTCGCGACCGACCGGCCCAGTCACGGTTCCATCCCCCCCGTCGCCTCCTCGGTCAACCGGCTGGTCCGGGCGCTGTTCCGCATCCAGACCTACGACTTCGCACCACGCATCGTCCCGGCGGTCGCGGCCTACTTCCAGGGGCTGGCGCCGAGCGCGGCGCCCCAATGGCGCGACGCCTACGGCGATATCGCGCGGGCGGTGCAGGATCGAAACACCCTGCTGCGACTGCAGATCGACGCCCCGGCCATGGCCGCGCTGACCCGCAACACCTGCTCCATCACCATGCTCGCGGGCAGCAACAAGATCAACGTGATCCCGCCCGAGGCGCAGGCTCAGCTCGATTGTCGCTTGCTCCCGGATCAGGACCGGGCGGCCTTCCTGGCGGAGCTCACCGCGGTGATCGACGACCCCGGCATCCGGATCGAGCAGATCATGGGGTTCACGGCGGCCGTCTCGCCCCTGGACAATCCACTCTACCGGGCGATCGCCGACGTGACCCGCAAGCACTTCCCCGCCGCCTCCATCGTGCCCCAGGTCTCGACCGGCTTCACCGACAGCCACTTCTTCCGGGACCTGGGGCTGGCGAGCTACGGGTACGCGCCGTTCCTCATCCCCGCCGCCCAGGAAGGCGGCGTGCATGGCAACGACGAGCGGATCTCGCTCGAGAATGTGCGGCGGGGGACGGTGATGATGCTGGAGATCGTGGAGGCGATGACCCGGCCCTAGGGAAGCTGCGTATGTAGCGCGACACGGGGAGTGGGGGCTAGGACGCAAGGACGCGGGGGCCGCACGGCCAGGACATTGTCGCTGCGGGCCGGCAATGAGTTCCGAAACACTGGTCCGGGTCGAGCGCCCCCGCGTCCAACGCGTCCGGACGCCCTCACTCCCCGCGTCGCGCGGACTTGTGCCGAGCTTTCCTGGGGCCCGGTTTGTTTCACGCCAATCTCAGGAGGTGTTCAGGCGCGACGTGCTAAGAGGAAAGCATCCCCTGCATGGAGCGCCCGATGGGGTAGTGACCGCACCAGAACGAATCGCGACACCCGGTACCTCCCGGGTCTGGCACGCCGCCTACGACGCCGGCGTCCCCGCCTCGCTCAGCTATGAACCGTTGACCGTGCCCCAGCTGCTGGAACAGGCGGCGGCACGTTATCCGGACCGGCCGGCCGTGATGTTCCTGAACTGCCGGCTCACCTACGCCCAGCTGTATGAGGACGTACGCCGGCTCGCCACCGCGCTGGCCCGGCTCGGAGTCGAACACGACACCCGCGTCGCGATCCAGCTTCCCAACATCCCGCAGGCGGTCATCGCCTATTACGCGACGCTCTCGCTTGGCGCACAGGCGGTGATGACCAACCCGCTCTACGTCCAGCGGGAAATCGAGCACCAGTGGACCGACGCCGACTGCCGCGTCGCGTTCGTGACCGATTTCCTCTATGACCGGACCATCCGGAGCCTGCGCGACCGCCTGCCGGTGAAGCAATACGTGGTCGCGTCCATTCCGGAGTACCTGCGATTCCCGCTCTCGATCCTGGCGCCGCTCAAGCTGCGGCGCATGCGGCCCCCGGCGCTCGCGCGGGTCGCGCCGGACCGCGGGGTGCACTTCTTCCGGTCCCTGGTCCAGGGTACGCCGGCCGATCCGCCGCATCCGGACATCGGTCTCGACGACCTCGCCGTGCTGCAATACACCGGTGGCACGACCGGCGTGGCGAAGGGAGCTATGCTCACCCAGCGCAACCTGTCGAGCAACGTCCAGCAGATCCGCGCCTGGATGCCCGATCTGGCATTGGGGCGCGAGGTCTTCATGACCGCGCTGCCGCTGTTCCACAGCTTCGGCATGACGGTCTGCATGAACCTCCCGGTCTATGCCGGGGCCGCGATGGTGCTGGTCCCGAACCCCCGCGACATCGTGAGTGTTCTGGCGGGCCTGGAGCGTGGGGTCACGATCTTTCCGGCCGCCCCGGCGTTGTTCAACGCGATCCTCAACCACCGGCAGTTCCGGCCGGACCGTCTGCACCGGATCCGCTACTGCGTTTCCGGCGCCGCACCTCTGCCGGTCGAATTGTTGCGACGCTTCGAGACGGCGACCGGGGGGGTGATCGCGGAAGGGTTCGGGCTCACGGAGACTTCTCCGTGCACTCACGTGAATCCGCTTCAGGGGAAACGCAAGGTCGGCAGCGTGGGAATCCCACTCCCCGACACCGATGCGAAGATCGTGGACCTGACCGACGGCCGGACCGAGATGCCGCTGGGGCAGGAGGGGGAGCTGCTCGTTCGTGGTCCGCAGATAATGAAGGGCTACTGGCACCGCCCCGACGAGACGGCGTTGACGATACGAAGTGGCTGGCTCTACACCGGGGATATCGCCCGCGTGGACGAGGATGGGTACACCTACATCGTCGGGCGGAAGAAAGAGATGATCATCGTGAGCGGGTTCAAGGTGTTCCCCGACGAGGTGGACGGCATTCTCATGCGCCACCCGGCGGTGCTCGAGTCCGCTACGATCGGGCTCCCCGATCCCCAACGCGGCGAGCGTGTGAAATCCTTCGTGGTGGTGAAGCCTGGGCAGGCCGCGACGGTGGAGGACCTGATCGCGCATTGCCGCAGCGAGCTGGCGCCGTACAAGGTGCCGAAGGAGATCGAGTTCCGCGCCGAGCTGCCCAAGAGCGCGGCGTTCAAAGTGCTGCGGCGGGAGCTGCGCGCCGAGGCCACGGCGCACGATGCGGGTGGCTGAGGTCGCGACCCCGGGACCGTATGCCGGCAAGGTCGTCTGGATCACGGGGGCCTCCTCAGGGATCGGGAAGTCGCTGGCCGTCGCCTTCTCACGCGCCGGCGCACAGCTCATCCTGTCGGCCCGCAGGCCCGAAGGGCTGACGGAGACGGCGCGGGCGTGCGGTGCGCCGGCCGATCTCCGCCTGCTGCCCTTCGACCTGACGGATGTCGATGCGATGCCGGCGCAGGCGACCGCGGCCCTCCAATGCTTCGGTTACGTGGACTACATGGTGCACAACGCGGGGGTCGCCCTGCGGGATCGCGTGGTCAACACCGACCTGCGCGTCGACCGCACCATCATGTCGACGAACTACTTCGGTCCCGTCGCGCTGACGAAAGCCCTGCTCCCCTCCATGCTGGCGCGCCACTCCGGCTGCTTCGTCGTCATGAGCAGTCTGTCCGGCGCTTACGGTGGACCATTGCTGTCCGCCTACGCGGCATCGAAACACGCCCTGCATGGCTTCTTCGAGTCGCTTCGCGCCGAAGTGCATGCGGACCACATTCAGGTGACGATCGTGATCCCGGGATTCATCCACACGGCGATTACCGAGCACGCGCTCACCGGCAGCGGCGCAGCCTACGGCAAGATGATGCGCGTACACGCGCGCGGCATGGATCCCGATCGCTGTGCCGCGCGCATTCTCAAAGCCGTACTGCGCCGCGAGGAGGAAGTGTTGGTTGGAGGGCTGGAGGTCTACAGCGTCTATCTCAAACGCCTCCTTCCGGGCGCCCTGTCCGCCCTGGTTCGCCACCATCCAGTTCGCACGCTCGACAGGGTGCTCGACCGGATCCCGTTCCGTCGCGCCCACCGGGGGAAACCCCACGGATGAGGCTCGTCAACCCCGCCGGCTAGAGGCGCATCCGGCGCAGCAGCTCGGTGAAGCGCGGGTCTCCCCGCAGGCCGTCGAGGGTGGGCTCGACCTTGAGATAGGCGAGCCACCCGCGCCGTTCCTCGTAGGCGCGCTCCAGCCAGGCGAACACCTCATCGGCCATGCCGAGCCCGGCGTAGACCATGCAGATCGCGACCGGGGACACGTACCCGGTCTTGCGGTGCGCTTCGAGCTCCGCCAGGGTGCGCTCCGCCGCCGCGCGGTCGCCGCGCACGGCGTACAGATAGCCGAGGGTCCCGGTGGCGTACGCCGTCTCGGGCGAAAGCGATAGTGCTTCGCGCAGCGCGCGCTCGGCCTCGGCGTACTCGCCGCGCTGCGTGTGCACGCGGCCCAGCATGCGGTAGTTCTCCTCCGACGTCGGATCCATGGCGATGGCGCGGCGCAGATGCCGCAGCGCGTCGTCGTTGCGGCGCGCGTAGTAGTACAGCCAGCCGAGCGAGCGGCGGATCGACGTCGAGGCGGGGTCCAGCTCGAGGGCGGTATGGCCTTCCACCAGCGCCTGGTCGATGCTGCGCTGCGTCATGACGACGAAGCTGTACCACTGATGCGCCGTCGCGTAGCCCGGATCGATCTCCAGCGCGCGCTGGAACGCCGCGGTCGCGGCCTCCCAGTCCCAATCGTAGATGAACAGCACCCAGCCCAGCGAGCTGTGCACTTCGGCGAGCGTGGGGTCGAGCGCCAGCGCCTGGCGGGCATACCGTTTCGCCAGCTCGAATCCCTCCCGCACCGGCGCGCCGCGGTAGTCGACCTGGAGGGCATAGGCGTCCGCGAGACCCGCGTACGCCAGGGCGAATCGGGGATCCGCCACGATCGCCTGCTCGAAGTAGGTGATCGCTTCCGCCGCCCCCGTAAGAGAGCGCTTGTTCCAGCTGTATCGCCCCTTCAGGTAGAGCCCGTACGCCTCGAGACTCTCCGTGTGCTGGGTCGGCGCCGGCTCGGCCAGATCGGCGAGATAGGTGGCGCGGAGCGTGTTGACGATCGTGTGGGCGATATCGTCCTGGATCGCGAATACGTCGCCCACCGGGCGGTCGTACCGCTCCGACCAGAGCTGCCGGCCGTCGTCGGTGGCGGTGAGACTCGCCGTGACGCGCAGCCGCCCGCCCGCCTGCCGCACCGTCCCCTCGAGCACCGCGGATACGCCGAGCAAAGCCCCGGTGGCGCGCACGTCCTGGGGTT
>DATGDT010000047.1:0-26667 GCA_035310725.1 Gemmatimonadales bacterium | reverse complement strand
TACGAAATGCGTGAGCGCCTCGACGGGCCGGTGATCGGCCGCGGCATCAACAGCGTCGAGCTGTTCTGGGATGGGAAGCGCTGGTGGATCGCCGCGGCGCAATGGGACGACGAGCGGCCCGGCAACCCGATTCCGCCGGAGTACCTCCCGGGATCGTGATCCCCCTCGGCCAGCGGCGGCGCTACTACCGGGCCGCGCTCCGCTTCGCGCGCCTGGCGCGGCGGGTCGGTGGGAAGCGGATCGCGGCGGGGTTCCGGACCCGCCTCAAGCGGGACGCCAGCTTCGTCACGGACGTCGATCTCTCAGTGGAGCGCGCTCTACGGGCGGCGATCGGCCGGTTGTTCCCGCGGCACGGCGTGTTCGGCGAGGAGCTGCCGCCGGTTCGCCCGGACGCCGAGTTTCAGTGGATCCTCGACCCGATCGATGGCACTACCAGCCTCAAGAACGGCATCCCGTTCTACGGCACCATCATCGCGCTGCATCACCGGGGACGTCCCCTCGTCGGTGTGATCGACCTGCCTGCTCTGAAGCGGTGCTACAGCGCGGCGGTGGGACTCGGCGCCTGGCGCGATGGACGGCGGCTGCGCCTGCGCGACGCGGCGCGGCGCGACCTGCCGCGCGAGGTGATCTCGGTGGGCGATCGGGCGCGTTTCGTACAATGCCGCACGGGCGCGGCGTTCGATCGCCTGATGCGGGAACACGGCCAGGTGCGTGGCTACATCGACTGCATCGCGCACGCCTTCGCCGCCGAAGGACTGATCGGCGCCGCCGTGGACTACGGTGTGAAGCTGTGGGATATCGCGGCCACGCAGCTGTTGGTCGAGGAGGCGGGCGGCCGATACGTGTGCGCCTATCGCTCACGCGGCAGGGATCCCGCGCTCTACGGCATCGTCTGCGGCAAACCCGCGGTGGTGCGGTGGCTCATGCGGCGGTACTTCGGCTAGCGCGGGACCTGGCTGGTGCGTCCGACTTCCCGCAGGAACTCCCGCGATTTGCGCACTTCTTCCACGTACTCGCCGATTTCGTCGTCCTCACGGGTGGAATCCCAACCGAGCAGCTCGGCCATCTTCTTGGCGATGGTGGCCGCCACCCCGGTGCCGTGCTGCGGGTCCTCGTAGAAGAGGTGGAGCCGGCGGATCAGGACATCGCTCAGACGCATCGCCATTTCCCGCTCCACGGCGTACACGACCTCGGCCCGGATTTCGGGACGGCCGGTCACCAGGGGCCCGCCCAGCACCCGGTTCTTGGCGACGAGATTCAGGATGGCGGCGGATTCCGTGCCGTAACTGTCCACCAGATGGCGCGCGGTCGTCGCCGGCAGCTCCTTCATGCGGGCCGACTGCATCATGACATCGAGCGCGGCGATCTCGCCGCCGGGGAGCGGCATCGCCTCGGTGGCCGGGGGACGGGGCAGGGGGCGGCCGTCCGCCTGGCGTAACCGCCGGGCCACGACGTCCACCACGTCGCGTCCCATGACCTGGAAGGTCGTGAGCTTGCCGCCGGCGATGGTGATCAGGCCGCTCGGACTTTCCACGATGCGGTGCTCGCGCGACACCTTCCCGGCGGGGACGTCACGCTCGGGAGCGAGCAGCGGGCGGAGTCCGGCCCAGGTGGCGAGGACGTCGCTGGGGGCGAGGCGCGCGCGGGGGAAGACGGCGTTCGCCGAGCGCAGCAGGTAGGTCACATCGTCGCCCGTGGCGCGGGCCGCCTCCGGCGCGACGTCATCCTCGGTCTCGGTCGTCCCGATGTAGGCGAGGTCGTTCCAGGGCAGCAGGAACATCACGCGACCGTCGATCGGTGAGGCGAGGGTGATCGCGTCGCGCAGCCCCAGCCGCTCGCGCCGCACGATGGCGTGAGCTCCCTTGGAGAGCCGCATCAGCGGTTTCACGTTGGGATCGTCGAGCCGCCGCACGCGATCGACCCAGGGACCGGTGGCGTTCACGATGCTCAACGCCCGGACGATGCGTTCTTCTCCGGAGATGGCATCGCGCAGCACCGCGCCGACGATCTTGCCCTCCGCCCGCACGAAGCTCGTGACCGCGGTGTAGTTGGCGCACAGTGCGCCCGACTGGGCCGCGCCGCGCAGGGCGGCGACGACGAGGCGCGCGTCGTCCGTCTGGGCGTCCCAGTACACGGCGGCGCCCTGGAGGTCCCGGTCCCGCAACCCCGGCTCGGCCTCCAGCGCCTTGCGCGGCGAGAGCCAGCGATGCCGGTGCGTGTTGCGGAACACCGCCAGCGCGTCGTAGAGCCACATGCCGGCGCGCAGCTTCCACGGCGGCACCCGCCCGCCGCGGTAGAGCGGGAACAGGAATCGCAGCGGGCGGACCAGGTGCGGCGCGATGTGGAGCAGCACGCGCCGCTCGCGCGAGGCCTCCAGCACGAGGCCGAACTCGTATTGCTCGAGGTAGCGCAGGCCGCCGTGAATCAGCCGCGAGGAGCGGGAGCTCGTGCCGGCGCCGAAGTCTCCCATGTCGACCAGCGCCGTGCGGAATCCGCGCAGCGCCGCGTCGCGCGCGATACCCGCGCCCGTGATCCCGCCACCGATCACGAGGAGGTCCACGGGCTGCGACTGAATCGACTCCAGCGCTGCGGCGCGGGTGCGATGTGAGAATGGCGCTTCGCCCGCCAAATCCCCTCCGGATCGGCGCGGTGCGCGGCCGCGCGGTTGCGCGCGATGCGACCGCCCATCGCGTGCCCTGCGTCACGGGGTCCCGGGGCCTGCTGCACCTACGCGGGAGTCCCCAGCGACATGCGGGCGTGCGCGTGAAGAATGTAATCGCGCCAGGGGACTTCGGCGTCGAGCGGCACGCGCATTCCCCTCCGGTGCGGGGTCATGGTAGGTTTCGGCGTCCTTGCACGGGTGGGATTGGAGGCGGTGCGATGGCGTTTCCCAATGGACGGCGGGTGGCGATCGTGGCGGGGTGCCGGACGCCGTTCTGCAAGGCGGGGACGGTTCTGAAGGACGCGCGCGCGGTGGATCTGGCCCGCCACGCGGCGCGCGAGCTGGTCGAACGCACCAATCTCGATCCCGCGAAGGTCGACGAGGTCATCTTCGGGCAAGTCGTCGCCTCGCCCCTCGTCCCCAATATCGCGCGCGAAGTGAGCCTCCTGCCGCAGTTCCCGAAGGAGATCCCGGCGTTCTCGGTCAACCGCGCGTGCGCGTCCTCGAACCAGGCCATCACTGCCGCACACGACCAGATCGCCCAGGGGCACGCTGACGTCATCCTGGCGGGCGGCGCCGAAGCCCTCTCCGACATTCCGATCCTCGCCTCCCGGCGCCTTTCCGACATCCTCGTCACCGCCAGCAAGGCCCGCACGCTGGGCGCGCGGCTCGCCACGTTCGCGCGGATCCGTCCCCGCGACCTCGTTCCCGTCGCACCCGCTATCGCCGAGCCCTCCACGGGCCAGTCGATGGGTCAGTCGGCCGAGAAGATGGCGAAGGAGAATCGGATCACCCGGGACGCCCAGGATCGCTGGACGCTGCGCAGCCACCAGCTGGCCGCGAAGGGGACGGCCGACGGGCGCCTCACGGCGGAGATCGCGCCGTGGCTGCCCCAGCGGGCCGGCGGCGAGGTCGTGGTGTCCGACAACGGCATCCGCAGCGACACGACGCTCGAGCAGATGGCCAAGCTCAAGCCGGTGTTCGACCGCCGCTACGGCAGCGTCACGGCCGCCAATTCCTCGCCGCTCACCGACGGTGCCTCGGCGGTGCTGCTCATGGCCGAGGACGTCGCCCGTGCCCTCGGCTACGAGGCGCTCGCCTACATCCGCTCCTACGCCGTGGCGGCGGTGGATCCCGGCTGGCAGCTGCTGCAGGCGCCGGTGTGGGCCGTCCCCAAGGCGCTCGAGCGCGCGG
Source organism: Gemmatimonadales bacterium (assembly GCA_035310725.1). Lineage (GTDB taxonomy): Bacteria > Gemmatimonadota > Gemmatimonadetes > Gemmatimonadales > GWC2-71-9 > DASTHG01. The sequence goes on along the minus strand of DATGDT010000047.1, from coordinate 22,811 downwards.
GAATTCAATGGAAGGACCTCGGGCTGATCGAGATCCACGAGGCGTTTGCCTCCCAGGTGCTGTCGAACCTGCAGGGATTCGCCGAGAAGGGGTGGGAAATCAACGAGGAGATCATCAACGTGATGGGCGGCTCGATCGCGATCGGTCACCCCTTCGGGGCCACCGGCGGCCGGCTCGTCACCACGCTCTCCAATGAAATGAAGCGGCGCGACGTCCAGTTCGGTCTCATCTCGGTGTGCGCGCAGGGGGGCATGGCGTCGGCCGTCGTGCTGGAGCGGCGCTGATGGCCGCGATCACCTGGGAGGTCGCGGAGGGGGTCGCCGTCGTCACGCTGGACTGTCCCGGCGCCCCGGTGAACGTCATCTCCCAGGCGGTGAAGGACGAGGTCTACGCCATGCTGCTCGCCCTGGAGCGCGACCCCAACGTGCGCGCCGTGGCGTTCTTCTCCGGCAAGGCCGACAACTTCATCGCCGGCGCCGACATCGAGGAATTCGTCCAGCTCAAGAGTGCCGCCGAGGCGGAGCAGCTGTCGCGTGACGGCCAGGCGATGCTCGACCGCGTGGCGCAGTTCTCCAAGCCCATCGCCGTGGGCGTGCACGGCGCCTGCCTGGGCGGCGGTCTGGAGTTCGCGATGGCGTGCCACTACCGCGTCGCGACCGATCACCCCAAGACCCAGCTCGGTCTGCCCGAGGTGCAGCTGGGGATTCTCCCCGGCGCGTCCGGGTGCCAGCGCCTGCCGCGACTCATCGGGGCACGCGCCGCGCTCGACATCATTCTCGCCGGCCGCAGCGAGCGGGCGGCGAAGGCGCTTCGGCTCGGCATGGTGGACGAGGTCGTCCCGCCATCCATTCTCAGGGACGTCACCATCGCCGCGGCGCGACGCATGGCCGACCGGGGCGTCATGCTGCGGCGCCGGCGCGGCGGGTTGATGGGCCTGCTGCTCGACGGCAATCCGCTGGGCCGCCTGCTCGTGTTCCGCCTCGCGCGCAAGCAGGTGCTGTCCCAGACGAAGGGCAACTACCCGGCCCCGCTCGCCGCCCTCGAGGCCGTGCGCCACGGCCTGACGCACGGCATGGCGGCCGGGCTGCAGCGCGAGGCCCGGCTCTTCGGCGAGCTCGCCGTAGGCGACGTGTCGCGGAAGCTGGTACAGATCTTCTTCGCCACGCGGGATCTCAAGAAGGACTTCGGCGTGCCCGATGCCCCGTCGCCGGCCGAGGTGCGCCGGCTGGGGATCGTCGGATCCGGCTTCATGGGCTCTGGCATCGCGGGGACGGCGGTGGTCCAGGCGGGCGTCGATGTCCGCCTCAAGGACTCCGACCTGCCGCGGGTGGCGAAGGGGATCATCGCCGCGCGCGCCATCGTAGACGAGCGGCTCACCCGGCGCCGCATTTCCCGCTACGAGCACGCGCGGCTCGTCGCGTTGCTGTCGGGCGGCGACAGCTACGCCGGCTTCGGCGGCGCGGGTCTCGTGATCGAAGCGGTGTTCGAGGAGCTCGAGGTGAAGCGGCAGGTACTGCGCGAATGCGAGGCCATTCTACCGGCGGGGGCCGTGTTCGCCACGAACACCTCGACCATCCCCATCGCCCGGATCGCCGAGGTGGCGCGCCGACCCGAGCAGGTCATCGGCATGCACTTCTTCTCCCCGGTGGCGCGCATGCCGTTGCTCGAAGTGATCCCCTCGGGGTCGACAGCGCCGCAGACCGTGAGCACCGCCGTGGGGTTCGGGCGGCGCCTCGGCAAGACGGTGATCGTCGTGCGCGATGCGCCGGGCTTCTGGGTGAACCGCATCCTCGGGCCCTACATGAACGAGGCCGCCCACCTCCTCTTGTCGGGAGTCGGCGCCGAGGACATCGACCGCGCCATGGTGCGATTCGGCTTTCCCGTCGGCCCGATCACGCTGCTCGACGAGGTCGGACTGGACGTCGCCCAGCACGCGGGTGAGGTGCTGGAGGGCGCATTCGGCGAGCGGCTCGCACCGCCCAAGGCGCTCGCCGCGATGGTCAAAGACGGACGCCTCGGCCGCAAGGCCGGCAAGGGCTTCTTCACCTACCGGGGGGGGAAGAAGGGACCGGTCGATTCGAGCGTCTATCCGCTGCTCGGCGTGCAGCCCAACGGCGGCATCCCGACCGCCGACATCGTCCAGCGCCTCATGTACGCCATGCTGAACGAAGCGGCCCGGGCGGTCGCCGAGGGCGTCGTGCACACGCCCCGCGACGGCGACATCGGCGCGATCTACGGCTTCGGGTTCCCGCCCTTCCGCGGCGGGCCGCTGCGCTACTTCGACGACCAGGGCGCCGATCACGTCTATGCCGATCTGTCGCGCCTGGCCGAGCGCCTCGGTCCCCGGTTCGAGCCCTGCCCGGCGATCGTCGAGCTGGCGCGCGCCCGCAAGCGGTTCTATCCCTGATGCTGCGTGCCAGTCTGCTCTGGCTGAGCGAGCAACCCCGTATTTCGCGTTTCGTCCGCCGCAACCGGCTCGCCGGGAGGTTCGCGGCGCGCTTCGTGGCGGGCGAGACCGTGGACCACGCGCTCGCGGCGCTGCGCGACCTCAACGCCGCCCACATCTCCGCCACGCTCGATCTGCTGGGGGAATCGGTCCGGCGCCCCGAGGAAGCGCGGGCCGCGCGCGACATCTATCTGCAGCTCCTCGACCGCATTCACGCCGCCTCCGCCGACGCCAACGTCTCCGTGAAGCTCACGCAGATGGGACTGGATATCGACGAGGCGCTGTGCGTGGAAAATCTGCGGGCCATCCTGCAGCGGGCCAAACAACACGGATCCTTCGTCCGTCTCGACATGGAAGGGTCGGCGTACACCCAGAAAACGCTCGATCTGTTCACCCGCACTGTGTTCCCGGAGTTCGGACCTTCGGCCGGCGTGGTGCTGCAGTCCTATCTCCGTCGCACGGCGGCGGACGTGGAGGCGATGATCCTGCTGGGCGCGCGGGTCCGGCTCTGCAAGGGCGCGTACAAGGAACCCGCGACGATCGCGTTCCCCGACAAGCGGGACGTCGACGCCAACTACATCGCCTGTCTCGAGCGGCTGCTCGACCGGGGGAACTATCCGGCGATCGCCACCCACGACGAGCGTATCATCACGCACGCCCGCGCCTATGCGCGCGGCCGCGGCGTCGACCCGTCGCGCTTCGAGTTCCAGATGCTGCACGGCGTGCGGCGGGATCTGCAGCAGGACCTGCAGCGCGCGGGATACCGGGTGCGTGTGTACGTCCCGTTCGGCAGCCACTGGTACCCCTACCTGATGCGCCGGCTCGCCGAGCGCCCCGCCAACATCGGATTCATGCTCGGCAACATCGTCCGGGAGTCGCTACGGCGGCGTTGAGCGGCGACGACACCACGCTGGGCGGCTACCTCCAGGTGCATCAGCGTCCCCCGGCCTTCGGCGGCTCGGATGGAGCTGCGTACTCGGTATCTACGCTCGTGGACGACGATCCCGATCCAGCCGGTCGGTTCGGCGCCGCCCTGCTCTTCATCCGCTGGTCGGAGGGCGGTGAGCGCGCCATCGGCCATCTGGAGACGGACTACCTCGCATTCGGGTCGACGCCGGAAGCGGCGCGCGATCCCGTGCTCGCGCTGACCCTGCAGGAGGTCAAGACGCATCTCGATCGCTGCATCGCGCGCAGGGGAACGGCCGGCGCATGACGACGGGCGTCGTGCTGGCGCGGGTCGGGGGCAGGTTCCGGGTGCACACGTCGGATGGGGAGGTGACCGCCGTGCTGCGCGGCAAGCTCAAGCTCCCCGACGACGACCGGCTCGTCGCCGGAGACGTGGTGGAGCTCGCGTTTCACGGCGATGGGCCGGCGACGGTCGAGCGGGTATTCCCGCGCCGCAGCATGTTGGCGCGCCGCCGCGCGACGGGCGGCCACGGGGCGCGACGTGCGCAGCCGATCGCCGCCAACGTCGACCAGGTCGTCGTCGTCGCCGCCGCACGTGACCCCGAGCCCAGCCCGCGAATGCTGGATCGCTTCCTCGTCATCGCCGAAGCGAACGGGCTGCCCGCGGCCCTGGTGGTCAACAAGGTGGAGTTGGACCGGGTCGCGGTGGAAGCACTCGAACGCCGCTACGCGCGGGCTGGCTACCAGGTGCTCGCCACGTCGGTGAAGACGCCCGAGGGGTTGCCCGCGCTGCGCGATCTGTTGCGCGGGCGGGAATCGGTATTCACCGGCGCCTCCGGGGTGGGGAAGTCGAGCCTGCTCAATGCGCTCGAGCCCGGCCTGAAGCTGCGCATCGGCGCCATCAGCGAGAAATGGCGCACCGGCACTCACACGACCCGGGCCGCCGAGCTGGTGCCGCTGGCGCTCGGTGGCTATGTGGTGGACACGCCGGGGATGCGGGAAGTGGGCACGTGGGGTATCGCCCCCGACGAGCTGGGGGCGTGTTTCCCCGAGTTCCGTCCCTTCCTGGACGGGTGCCGCTTCGACAACTGCCGCCACCTGGCGGAACCCGGCTGCGCGGTGCGGGAGGCGGCGCGGACCGGCCAGGTGGACCCCGACCGGCTCGTGTCCTACGAGCGGATCTACGAGGAGATCAGCGTTCCCTCCTGGTCCAGCGCTCGGCGTCGCGGGTCGCGACCTTCCGCATGACCGCCGCGAACGCCTCGTCCAGATCGATGCCTTGCGAGTTTGCGAGACAGATCACCACAAACAGGATGTCGCCGAGCTCCATGGCGAGATCGCCTTCCGCTTCATCCGCCTTCTTGGGCTTTTCTCCGAACCGATGGTTGATTTCGCGGGCCAGCTCGCCCACCTCTTCGCTCAAGCGGGCCAGGTTCGTGAGCGGGCTGAAGTAGCCTTCCTTATATTGACTGACCCAGCGGTCCACCGCCGACTGGGCTTCGCGAAACGCCACGGGAGTCTCCGTCGCCAGAATGAGTGCCGACACGCCGCTCGTCACACCGTTCATCGGTGAGCGCTATGCCGACGGGGCCGCGCTCTCCCGTCTCATCGCACCTCCCTACGACGTCATCTCCCAGGAAGCGCGCCGGCGGTACGCGGCTGCGGACCCGCACAATATCGTCCATCTGATTCTCCCGGAAGCCGCGGGCGACGTGAACCGCTACCGTGCGGCCGCCGAGCACCTGGCCGCGTGGCGCGCGGAGGGCGTGTTCCGCGCCGATTCGGCTCCGTCCGTCTACGTCGTGGCCCAGGCTTTCTCCACGCCCGCCGGTGAGCGACTCACGCGCGTCGGCATGTTCGCCGCCGCCTCGGCGGAGCCGTACGAGACGCGCCGCATCCGTCCCCACGAGAAGACCCACCGCGGGCCGAAGGTGGACCGCCTCGATCTGCTGCGCGCGACGCATGCCAATCTGGAATCCATCTTCCTGCTCGCGCCCGATCGTGCGGGGACGCTGGCGGATGGGCTCCGCGCCATCGCGGAAGGCCCGCGCCCACCCGACGCCTCGGCGGACCTGGACGGCGTCCAGATCCGCCTGTGGGTCCAGTCCGGTGCCGAAGCCGACCGCCTGGCCGCGGCCGCGGCCGCGCCCCTCTACATCGCCGACGGCCACCACCGCTACGAGACGGCGGTCGCCTACGCCGGGGAAAATCCGGCGGCGCGCCGGCTGCTCGCCTTCGTCGTCTCGGCACGCGATCCCGGCCTCGTCGTCCTCCCGACGCATCGGGTGATCTACGCCGCGGACCGCGATGTGTCCGCCCTCGCGGACGTCTGGCAGCGGTTCTTCGAAGTCCGGCCCGTCCCGCCTCCCGCGGACCGCGTCCGTCTCCTCGAGGAGGCCGGGCGCGGGCGCGTCGCCTGCATCGTCGCGACGGAGGGTGGGCAGCACGACTTGCTGCTGTCGCTGCGGGACGATGCGCCGCTCGACGACATCGTGGAGCTCGGCCGCACCCCAGCGGTGCGCGGCCTGGACGTGGCGATCGTGGAGCGGCTCGTCGTCGGCGAGATCCTGGGGGCGGGGAAGTCCACGCCGACCCTCACCTACACGCCCGATCCCACCCCGGCGCTGCAGGTCGCGCATCTCGGGAAGGCGCTCGCCGCCGTCCTCCTCAATGCGACGAAGGTCGACCAGGTCTTCGCGGTCGCCGACGCAGGCGACGTGATGCCGCCGAAGTCGACCTATTTCATCCCGAAGGTGCCGAGCGGCTTGGTGCTGCGGGCGACTGACGGTAGGTGAAGCGACGGTAGAAGTTGCGACGGCAGAAGAGACCGCGGTGGGTGAAGCGTGTTTCTGGTCCCTCCCGAGTTCAGATGATGACGAATCTCCCGGCGGCGCTACTAGTCTTGCCTTATGCTGAAATACGAGCGGATTCGGACGTGGCGCGTCGCTCACGAGCTCGCGAAAGAAGTGTACGAGGCCACCAGGTCCTTCCCCAAGGACGAGCGCTTCGGGCTGACAGCCCAGATGCGGCGGGCTGCTCTATCGGCCCCGACGAACATGATCGAAGGAGTGGCGAAGCGAGGCTCCGCAGAACTTCGGAGGTTCCTGGACATTGCCTGGGGCTCTCTGGCTGAGTTGTGGTACCAGCTCCTCTTCTCCGAGGAAATGGGATACTTGAAGCATGCTGAACGCGCTCGACTCGAACGAATGCGGCGCCAGGCGGCACAGTTGACCTGGGCGTGGATGCAGACGCTCACGAAACGAACCCCGGGTCCCCGGTCTTAGCCCCCGTCACATCACCCGCCGTGGTATCACTCGCCGTCGTATTACCTGCCGTCGCCGTATCTTCTGCCGACCTATATCTTGTCCCCATGCCGGGTCGTCCCCGCGAGCGCATCCTCGCCAACCTCGAGACCGTCTACCGCGAGGCCTACGACCGGGCGAAAGCCGCGGGCGACGAGCGTCGCATGCTCGACCTCGACGCCGCCTATCAGCGCGAGCAACTGCTGCTCGAAGTCCTGCTCGACATCCGCGACGGTCTCCAGACGGCTGCCCCGCCTCGTGAAGCGGCCCCGGGCGTCGATCCGCTGGCCGCGCTCGACACCATCCGCCGCGTCACCAAGCTCCGTTGACCGGGAGAATTCCCCGCATGCGCCACGCCCTGCCTGCCGCCGGCCTCTCCGTGCTGCTCGTCGCCGCTTGTGGCGGCCCCAAGGCCGATACCGTGGTGGTGAACGGCATGGTCTGGACGGGACTGTCGTCGGGGGACGCGCGGCCCGGAGCCGTCGCGATCCGTGCAGGGAAGATCCTCGCCGTGGGCGATTCCGCGGACGTCGCCCGGACCGTCGGATCACGTACCGCCGTCGTCGATGCCCGCGGAGGACTGGTCCTGCCGGGCTTCGCCGACGGGCACACCCATTTCGTGCAGGGCGGCTTCCAGCTCGCGTCCCTCGACCTGCGCGATGCCGCGACGTCGGAGGAATTCGTGCGGCGGATCGCCGCGTTCGCCAAAACGCGGCAGCCGGGGCAGTGGATCCAGGGCGGAGACTGGGATCACACGCTGTGGCGTGGGCAGCCGCTGCCCCGTCGCGAGTGGATCGATTCCGTGACTCCCGACAACCCCGTCTTCATCAGCCGGCTCGATGGACACGAAGCCCTCGCCAACACGGCCGCTATCCGGGCGGCGGGCGTCACCAAGGCCACGCCCACACCGTCGGGCGGCGAGATCCTCCATGACGCGAGGACCGGCGAGCCCACCGGGATCTTCAAGGATCAGGCCCTGGACCTGATCGGCAAGGCGATCCCCGCACCGTCGGCCGAGGAGATGGACTCCGCGGTGGCCCGTGCCATGGCGTACGCAGCCTCGCTCGGTGTCACCGCAACGGCCAACATGTCCGCCTCGTGGGCGGATCTCGCGAGCTATCGGCGTCTCGAGCGGGCCGGCCGAATGACGCTGCGCGTCTATCTGTATTTCCCGATCGACGGCTGGCGGGCCGTCGCCGACACAGTCCGCGCCAGCGGCGCCGGCGACGAGTGGGTGCGCATCGGCGGGTTGAAGGGCTTCATGGACGGCTCGGCGGGGTCGCGGACCGCGTATTTCTTCGACGCGTACGACGATTCGGCGGGGTACCATGGCCTGCTGCAGAATACCGAAGCCGACATGCGCACGTGGATCGGGAACGCCGATTCCGCGGGACTCCAGGTGGCCGTGCACGCCATCGGAGATCGCGCCAACGCGATGCTGCTGGCGATCTACGACAGCGTGGCCCGCGCCCACGGCGCTCGCGACCGTCGCTTCCGCGTCGAGCACGCCCAGCACCTCCGCCCCGAGGATATCCCGCTGTTCGGGCGGCTGCGCATCGTTCCTTCGATGCAGCCCTACCACGCGATCGACGACGGCCGTTGGGTGGAGCAGCGAATCGGGCCGGAGCGCATCAAGTCCACCTACGCCTTCCGGACCCTGCTCGAGACGGAGGCGCCGCTCGCCTTCGGCTCCGATTGGACCGTGGCGACGCTCGATCCGCTGTGGGGCCTCTACGCGGCGGTGACCCGTCGTACCCTCGATGGCAAACACCCCGAGGGCTGGGTGCCGGACCAGAAGATCACGCTGGCGCAGGCCCTGCACGCGTACACGGCCGGCAATGCCTGGGCCGTGTTCGCGGAGAACCAGTGGGGGACGCTGGCCCCGGGACGCGACGCCGACGTGGTGATCGTGGACCACAATCTCTTCGCGATGCCGCCGGAATCCCTGGCGACGGCGAGGGTGGCGGTCACCATCGTGGGGGGAAAAGTAGTCTACCGGAAAAGCCGATAGCCGATAGCAGACAGCCGATAGCCCTCAGCTACCCAGAGTACTTGAACCCCGCCTCGGCCAGCATCAATGGCTGGCCATCGGCGTTCTCCATTCCAGCCTCCACGATCTCACCCAGAAACAGCGTGTGGTCACCGGACGGGAGCGAGGCGACCGTGCGGCACTCCACCCAGCCGATCGCCTCAGCCAGGACGGGAGTCTTCGATACGGGAGCGGGCTTCGTCTTGATCCCCTTGAGCTTCTGCGGAGCCTCCTCGGAAGAGCGCCCCAGCCTCCCTGCCAGCTCCCGCTGCCCGGCCTCGAGAAGATTGATGACGAAGTAGTGCGCGTCGCGGATCATCCCGATCGTCTTCGACGTGTTCTCGACCGCCACCACGACCATCGGCGGCTCGAATGCAGCCTGGGTGACCCAGTTGGCGGTCATGCCGTGCTCGTCGCCGTCGTGCGCGACGGTCACCGCGTACAGACCGTAGGGAAAACGGCGGAGAATGGTCTTCCTGGCGGCGTCGTCCATATCAGGAATATTGACGTTGCCGGGCGCCTTGGCCAATGTGGTACGCATCACAGCGGTTCGCCGTCGACTAGGGTAACTGAGGGGTTCTATGCATCGCCGTCTGGCCGTGGTCGCCCTCGCCCTCGTTTACCCTCTCCGGCTCCCGGCACAAGGTGACAAGCCGGTGCCCCTCGCGGAGCTCGAGGCCGCGGCGCGTCGCGATTCGCTCGACGCCGAAACGTTGTACCAACTGGCGCTGCGCTACGACCTCACCAACCGGTACGACGACGCCGAGCGTGTGGCGCGCGAAGCGGTCAACATCGATCCGCGCTGTGCCAGGGCGTGGCTGCTGCTCGCCTACCTGCCGTACGATCGCCGGCCGAAACTGTGGGAAGAGGTCAGCAAGGGAAAGGTGCCGGCCGCCTGGCAGGCGGCGGTCGCCGAATCGGATCGGCTGGAGCGCCGCGCCTTTCTCATCGATCCCCTCGTGGATTTCCGCGTGAAGGGCGCGCCGCCGCCGAAACAGGATATCGTCACCATCCCCGACTACGGGGAATACACCACCGCCTTCCTCCTCCAGCTCGGCCTGAGCGAGTTCGGCTGGCGCTACGAGCTGGCCTACAATGCGTTCGATCTCTATGCCCAGCGCCGTTACAGGGACCAGCCGATCGATTCCATCCCCAGCGGGCTCTTCTGGTTGCGCGGCCTCGCCGCGGCCCACCTCGGTAGCTACGTCAGGGCCATCGCCGACATCCAGGTCCTGCTCGATCGCTCTCTGCTGCGCGAAGCCGGCGATTCCTTGATCCAGATGGATCTGGGAACCAGCGACTTTCGCTACCTGCTCGGCCTGTTCAAGCAGCGGGCGCACCGGCCGGCTGACGCCATGACGTTGTACCAGCAGGCGCTGGCCTCCGACCTCGGCCTCTACATGGCGCACGTGCGGCTGGCCCAGTTGTACGCGGAGAATCACATGTGGGCCCAGGCGGTCGAGGAGGCCCGCCGCGCCGTGACGGCGAACCCCGACGACCCCTCACTGCTCGTGGACCTGGCCGAGATGCTCCGGGACGCCGGCCGGCTGGCGGAAGCCGAGGCGGCGTTCCGGCAGGCCGCGCAGGCGAATGCGCGTAACCCCAGAGTTGCCTATGAGCTCGGGCTCGTGGAGCAGCAGGTGGGGAATCCGGGCGCGGCGAAGCAGGCGCTCACCCGGTTCATGGCCATCGCGCCGAGCGGGATGAGCACGGAGATTGCGGATGCGAAACAGCGCCTGGCGGCCCTCCCGGCATCCGTCGGGAACCAGGAGTGACTCGATGAAACGATTCAGCGTTGTTGGGATCCTGCTCGCCACGCTCGGGGTCGCCCCCGTGGCGGGGCAGCGCATCAAGCTTTCCGCGAGTCTCGCCGATCTCGAGAAGGCGGCGCGCAAGGACTCGAACGACGCCGCCGCCCATTACAACGTCGCGCTCGCCTACTGGAACGCGAAACGATGGAACGACGTGGACTCGGCCCTGCATCGGGCCATCCGGGTCGATCCGCAGTTTGCCGCGGCCTACGTCGCGATCTCGTTTCTTCCGTATGCGCGGCGCTCCTCCCTCGCCGACGAGGAGCGCGAGGGCCGTGTCCCCGAGGCGTTCAAGCCGATCCTTGAGGAGTCGGACCGGATGTACCGGCGTGCCTTCATGATCGATCCTCTGGTGGAGCTTCGTCTGGGGGACGCGGTGTTCCCCCGGTCCACGGAGTACCTGGATGCTCTCAAGGATCTCTTCGGAGAATGGCTCGCGGACTACCAGGATGGTCTGGATCAGTATTACATGGGGAAGTACCAGGAGGCGTACGACCGCTTTCAGCGGGTCTTCATCTACTTCAACGGCCAACGGCACACCGACCGGCTCGCGAATACCCTCCTGTATTGGCACGGTCTGGCGGCCGCTCAGACACGCAAGAACGATGAGGCCGTGTGGGACTTCGCCACCATCCTCGACCGGTATCTCGATACCGAGAACAAGACGAAGGACTCGACGCTCAACGTTCCGCTCCGGACCAACGAGTTCCGCTATATCCTCGGTGTGATGAAGCAGCGGAACGCACAGTACAATGAGGCGATCGATCTGTACCGTCAGGCCCTGGAAAACGACATCGGTCTCTACATGGCCCATGTCCGTCTGGCGCAGATCTACGAGGACCACAACATGCTGGCCCAGGCGGTCGCCGAGCGGCGCGCCGCGGTGAATGCGAACCCCGACGACCCCAGCTTGCTCCTCGATCTCGGCAAGACGCTCGCCCGCGCCAGCCAGTGGGTCGATGCGGAGAAGACCCTGCAGGACGCCGTCGCCGCCAATCCCCGCGATCCCCGGCCGCACTATTTCCTCGGCATCGTGGAACAACACCAGAACAAGGCGCCGGAGGCCCGGACCGCATTCACGGACTTCATCGCCCTGGCCCCCACCCGCTACGCTCCGCAGGTCGCGGACGCCAGGCAGCGGCTCGATGCGCTGCACTGAGCCACGGCGGTACCGCACCGCCGGAGCGGCGCTGCTCCTGCTCGCCGCGGCCGCCTCGCGTCTCCCCGCGCAGCAGACCTCCGCCTACGAGGAGCTGCAGGCGTTCAGCGGCGTCCTCAACTACATCCGGCTCAACTACCCGGACACGGTCGCGTACTCGAAACTCGTGCACGCGGCGATCGACGGTGTGCTGCACGCCCTCGACCCGCACAGCGCGTTCTACTCGCGCCTCGAGTTCGAGCGTCGCACGGCGCTCGAGCGTGGCGAGCTGGCCGTCACCGGTCTCGCTGTCGAAGAGGTGGACAGCGCCGTGACCGTGCTCGCGGTCGCGCCGCGAGGCCCCGCCGCCAAAGCGGGCGTCCAGCCCGGCGATCGTCTGGTGGCGATCAACGACACGGCGGTGGCCGGCCTGACGGTCCGCAGCGTCGAGTTGCGGCTGGCGGGCGACAAGGGATCCAAGGTCCGCCTGCAGTTCGAGCGCGGCCCCCGGCTGGAGCCCGACACCTTCAGGGTGACCGTGAAGCGGGACTTCATCCCGTTCCGCTCGGTCTCGCTCGTCCGGATGGTGGATTCCACCACCGGCTACGTCCGCCTCGAGGAATTCGGACCAGAGGCGGCCAAGGAGGTGCACGACGCGCTCGACCGATTGAAGAAGCAGCACATGCAGCGGGCGATCCTCGACCTGCGCGGCAATCCCGGCGGCCTGGTCGAGTCGGCGGTCGAGCTGGCATCGGAGTTCTTCCCGCGCGGGACGGTCGTGTTCCGGACGCGCGGTCGCAAACGCGATGTGGACACGACGTATACCACCAGGCGCGCCGGCGACTACGCGGCCCTGCCGCTCGTGGTGCTGATCGACGAGAACAGCGCCAGTGCGGCGGAGGCGCTCTCCGCCTCACTCCAGGATCACGACCGCGCGCTCCTCCTGGGTCGTCGCAGCTTCGGCAAGGCGTTGATGCAGATGGACTTCGTCGTGATGCCGATGGGGGACGACCTGCACCTCACGATCGGGTATGTCCTGTCGCCCAGCGGTCGCTTCATCCAGCGCCGCTACCGCGGCCTCGCGGTCGAGCAGTACCTCGCCTTCGCCGGCAAGTCCGGCGCCGAGTCGGATACCCTCCAGGAGTACCACACCGATGCGGGGCGCCTCGTGCGTGGCGGTGGCGGCATCGCGCCCGACGTCGCGCTCGCGAAGCCCGCGCCGCTTCCCGTTTGGTGGAGCGTCGCCGCCGATTCCGGCTTCAGCGAGGCCGTGTCCGACAGCGTGGCGCTGACCCTCCCGGCGACGCCGGCCGCCCGGGCCGTCTGGCTCGGGGCGCCAGACCGCTGGCGCGCCACGGTGTTGCCCCCGTTCCTGGCGCGCGCGCGTGCCCGGCTCCACGTGACGGCGCAAACCGACAGCGCCCTCGAGGCGCGGCTCGCGCGCATCCTCGCCGCCCGGGTCGCCGAGGTTCGCTGGGGGCCCGATGCCCTGGAGGAGTTTCTCGTGCGGTCGAGCCCTGACGTGCAGGCCGCCGTGGGGTACTTCCCGCGCCTTCCCGAGCTTTTGGCAGCGCCGCATCACTAGGCTATGTTTTGATCCATGACAACGCCCCCCCGCACGCGCGCGCGCGGTGAAGCGCAGTCCGCTGCCCCCCGCCAGGCCCGTCCACCGCTCTCCAAAGCCGATCTGCTCGACGTGTATCGCCTGATGCTCCTGTCGCGTCGTCTCGACGACAAGGAGATCCAGCTCAAGCGGCAGAACAAGATCTTCTTCCAGATCTCGGGGGCCGGCCACGAGGCGGTCCTGGTGGCCGCGGGGAAAGCACTGAAGGCGGGATACGACTGGTTCTATCCTTACTACCGCGATCGCGGACTCTGTCTCGCGCTCGGGATGACTCCCACCGAGATGCTGCTCTCGTCCGTGGCCGCGGCCGACGATCCCAATTCGGGCGGGCGCCAGATGCCCTCGCATTGGGGCCACAAGGCGCTCAATATCGTCAGCCAGTCGAGCCCCACGGGCACGCAGTTCCTGCAGTCCGTGGGCTGCGCCGAGGCGTGGCTCCGCTACTCGCAGGCGGAGGGCATTGCCGAGAAGCCCATCCAGGGTGACGAGATCGTCTACTGCTCGGCCGGGGAAGGCACCACGAGCGAAGGGGAATTCTGGGAAGCGCTCAATACGGCCAGCAACCTGAAGCTGCCCGTCCTCTTCCTCATCGAGGACAACGGGTATGCGATCTCGGTGCCGGTCGAGGTGCAGACCGCGGGGGGATCGGTGTCGGCGCTGGTGGCCAACTTCCCCGATCTGCATATCGAGGAGGTAGACGGCTGCGACCCGGTCGCGTCCTATGAAGCGATCGCTCGGGCCGCCGCCCATTGCCGCGCCCGGCGCGGCCCCGCCCTCGTGCACGCCCACGTCACGCGTCCCTATTCGCACTCTCTTTCGGATGATGAGGTGTTGTATCGGCCTCCGACCGAACGGGAAGCCGACGCAAAACGCGACTGCATGGTCACGTTCCCCGAGCGTCTGAAGGCCGAGGGGGTGGCGACAGCTGCGGAGCTGGAGGCGATCCGGCAACAGGTCGAGGAGGAGATCGAGGTCGCGGCCGAGGTGGCGCTCGCCGCGCACCAGCCCGCGCCGGAGAGCGCGCTCCGCTTCGTCTACTCGCCGGACGTGGATCCCACCTCGGAGCAGTTCGACACCGAGGACGACCCGCATTTCAGCGGCGAGCCCACCACGATGGTGGACCTGCTGAACGTGTGCATGAAGGACGAGATGGCACGCGATCCGCGCATCCTCGTGTTCGGCGAAGACGTGGCCGATGCCAGTCGGGAGCGGTACCTGAAGGAGGTCAAGGGAAAGGGCGGGGTGTTCAAGGTCACCTGGGGCTTGCAGCGCGAGTTCGGCAGCCAACGTGTGTACAATTCGCCCCTCGCCGAAGCGAACATCATCGGGCGGGCCATTGGCCTGGCCACACGCGGCCTGCGGCCGGTGGTCGAGATCCAGTTCTTCGACTACATCTGGCCCGGCTACCACCAGCTGCGCAACGAGCTGGCCACCATGCGCTGGCGGTCCAACAACGCCTTCAGCTGTCCTGCCGTCGTTCGCGTCACGTACGGCGGATACCTCAAAGGCGGCGCGGTCTATCACTCGCAGACCGGCGCCGTGATCTTCACGGCCGTTCCCGGGTTGCGGGTCGTATGTCCGTCCACCGCCCTCGACGCGAACGGACTGCTCCGCACCGCCATCCGGTGCGACGATCCCGTGGTGTTCCTGGAGCACAAGCACCTGTATCGGCAGACCTACAACAAGGCGCCGAACCCGGGGCCCAATTTCATGATCCCGCTCGGCAAGGCCCGGGTGGCACGGGAAGGCACCCATCTCACCGTCGTGACCTACGGTGCCGTCGTGCAGCGGGCGCTCGTCGCGGCCAAGGAGCTCGAAGAGCAGGACGGCGTGAGCGTGGAGGTGATCGATCTGCGCAGCCTGGCCCCGGTCGATTGGGCGACCATCGCCGCCTCGGTGCAGAAGACGAACAAGGTGATCGTCGCCTACGAGGATTCGTTCTCCTGGGGCTACGGGGCGGAGCTTGTGGCACGGTTGGCCGACGAGTGCTTCCCCTGGCTCGATGCGCCCGTAAAGCGGGTCGCGGCGACCGATACGTTCGTCGCCTACTCTCCGGATCTCGAGGACTTCATTCTGCCACAGGTCGAGGACCTCGCGCAGGCCATGCGCGAGCTCCATGCGTTCTAAGGCAGTCCTCGCCTACAGTCTGCTGTTCTTCTTGTCCGGCGCCACGGGGCTCGTGTACGAGCTGCTGTGGGTCCGGCTGCTGTATCAGTCGTTCGGCTCCACCATCCAGTCGGTCACCACGGTGGTCGCGGCGTACATGGGGGGCCTCGGCCTCGGCGCCTGGCTGCTCGGGCGTCGGGCCGACCGCCACCCGCGTCCGGCTGCGTTGTACGGGCGTCTCGAGATCCTGATCGGCCTGTTCGGCCTCGTCTCCCCGCTCGTGCTGTCCCTCGCCCAGCAGGCGTACCTCGCCATCGCGCGCGGCCTCCCGGAGGGATCGGGAGTCAGCGTCGCGTTGCGCTTCGGGCTCGCGGGCGCCGTCCTCCTCGTGCCCACCACACTGATGGGCGGCACCCTACCGGTGCTGACGCGCGCGTTCACGTCCGCCGATCGCGCTCGGCTGCGCACCCATCTCGGTCGCTTGTACGGCATCAATACGCTGGGCGCGGTCCTGGGGACCGCGCTGGCCGGGTTCGTGCTCATCGAGCACGTCGGGATCCGGGCGAGCCTCCTGGGCACGGCCCTCGTGAACCTCGCCATCGGGTTCGTAGCGCTGCGGTTCGCAGTGCCGTTCACCTCCGCCCCGGTCCCCGCCGCGGAGCCGTCTGCGGAGTATCGCACCTCCGCCGGGTTGCGTCGCGCTGCCGTCGCGCTGCTGGCCCTCACCGCCTTCGTTGCTCTGGCGGACGAGATCGCCTGGACGCGGGTGCTCGTGATGATCGTCGGCGGCTCCACCTATGCGTTCACTCTCGTACTCCTCTGTTTCCTCCTCGGGATCGGTATCGGGAGCGCCCTCGTCGCGCGCCGCGGCACGGCGTCCAGGGAGACGGCCGCCAGCGCGGCCTACGCGCAGGGTCTGACCGCCGCCGGCGCCGCTTTGATTCTGGTCCTGCTCTCGGCCCTGCCCGCGTACATCCTCTGGGTGTTCCGCATCCCTGGTCTCGATGCTGTGCCGCGATTGGCGCTCATGGGTGGCGCCGTCGCCGCTGTCGTCCTCATTCCCGCCGTCGGCATGGGAATGACGTTCCCGCTCCTGACCGACCTCGTCGCGGCGCCTGGGGAGGCGCGGGGGGCGGATGTGGGGAGGGCGTATCTGGTCAACACGCTCGGGAGCATCGCGGGCGCGACGCTCACCGGCTTCGTGCTGGTCACGGTGCTCGGGAGCGACGTCACCCTGCGCGGCGGCATTCTCGTGAACGCCGTCGCCGCCCTCGGACTGGCGGTGCTGGCGGCGCGCGACGTGAAGGAGGATTCCACGGAGCACAAGCGGCTGCGCCTCCGCGTTGTCGGCGGGGGAGTGCTCGCGTGCGCCGGACTCGCCGCCGCGATCGCGGCTCCGAGATGGAGCGCCCGCCTGCTCGATCTCGGGCCGACCATCTACGGGCGCGGCGCTATGACGCCGGCCGAGCGCCGGGGGTTCCTGAACCACGCCGGCGCCCGGCCCCTCGAATTCATCGAGGGGCGCAACACGACGGTTTCGGTGTGGGAGATGAGCGCGGGCCGGACGTTGCGGGTCACCGGGAAAGTGGACGCGTCCGACTTCGGCGACATGGACACCCAGATCATGCTGGGTCTCGCACCGGTCGCGGCCCGCGCCCATCCCCGCTCGGCGCTCGCCATCGGGTTCGGCAGCGGCGTCACGACCGCGATGCTCGCCGCCACGCCCGGCGTGGAGCGGGTCCGGGTCGTAGAGCTCGAGCCCGCTGTGCTGAGGCTGGCGCCATTCTTTCGACACGTCAACGGTGATGTGCTCCAATGGCCCAAAGTCCGGGCGATCGTCGACGACGCCCGCAGCGCCCTGCAGCTCTCATCCGAGCAGTTCGACGTGATCGCGTCCGAGCCCAGTAATCCGTGGGTGGCCGGCGTTGCGACGCTCTACACGCCGGACTTCTTCCGTATCGTCCGTCGCCGGCTCAGCGACGACGGGGTCTTCTGCCAGTGGGTGCAGCTGTACCAGCTGCCGCTCTCCGTCGTCGCCGGCATCGTGCGCAACCTGCGGGAAGTGTTCCCGCACGTCGTCGTCACCTCGGCAGGCTCCTACGACCTCCTGGTGCTCGGTTCCGCCAAACCGATCGTTCCCGATACGGCCTGGGTGACCGTTCTGCTCGGCGGCCGGAGTACGCTCGGGGACGCGGCTCGCGGCTACCTCCTGCTCGACAAGCCCGTCGACTACTTCGATCGCCAGGTGCTCGGAGAGGCGGGGGTCGCACGCCTCGTGGCCCGCGCCTCCCTGATTCATACCGACGACCGCCCACAGCTCGAGTTCGTGGCCGCGCGCCGCTTCCTGGACGATCGATCGACGGGGAACATCCTCGATTCGCTGGCGGCGATCGAGCGTCCGGTCGAAAGCGAGGATGGTCTGGCCCCGCTGCGGCTGGCGCGGGCCATGTCCGCGCGCCTCGGGGATGCCGCCGGCACGGGGTTCCTCTTCGCCGCCCGGGCGGCACAGCCCGACAATCCGGAGTGGAGGGTCGCGCTGGCCGCCATCGGTGTATCCCAGGGCGATTCCGCACTCGCCGATTCCGTCCTTACTCGCCTGCTGCAGCGGCGGGAAGATCCGCGCGCCCTGCTGCTGGCGGGATTGCTCGCGACCGCCCGCGCGCAGGAGCTACCAGCGCGGAGGCTGCTGGCGCGGACGCTGACCGCCGGCGGCGACAGCGCCCGCGTGTACGCAGCCCTCGCCCAGCTCGACGCCCGTGACAGTCTCTGGACGGCCGCCATGCAGCATGTGCGGTCGTCGCTGCGCACCATCCGGAATACGTTCCGGTCGGGGTTTCCACGCGACCTCTACTCTCCCGCGCTCTGGGATCTGGCCAGGGGGGGCCCGCCCGCGGCCGTGGACAGCCTGCTCGCGGAGATGGTCTCGGTCCGTCCGGGGTGGGCCAGACTCTATGAGCTGCGGGCGGTTGCGGCGCTACGGAGCGGTGCATGCGACACCGCCGGAGAGCAGTTCCTCGTCCTGCGGGAGTTCGGGATGCAGCGGGGTGACGATCGGTTGTTGATCGAAGAGTGCCGCCGAGGCCGGATCTAGCCAGTCCTCAGGGAGGAGGACTGCCGCCCAGCATCTCCCGGATCTCCCCCGCAGCTGCGATTGCGTGATCCACGTCGCGTGACAGCGCGCGCGCCTGCTGCGTTGCCTGCGTGAGATCCCCGAGGACGGCCGCCACCCCGGCCGACCGCAGCCGGAGCAGGTCGAAGCGCATGGTCTGCATCGCGAGGACGCACGACTCGAGCTGCTGCTCGATGATCTGGCGGCGCTTCAGCAGGTCGCTCAGTGCCTGATGCTGTCGCTCGAGCAATCCGACTTGCCGTTCCTGCTCGGTCGAATCCGGCTGCCTCCGCAGGTCGGCCAGACGTGCGTCGAGCCGGTCGAGCGCTCCGGATTCCACACCGGCGCTCAGGGTGTGCAGCGTCCGGGCGAGCTCCTCGGCGCGCTTGAGCAACGCGTTGGCGGTCGCGGCAACGTCCGGGAGCAGCTTCTGCTCGGATTTCGGCAATCGCTCCACCACGCGCATGATTGCCTGGTAGTCTCCCTGCACCTGGCGGATCTGCTCGGCCGATCGGCCGTACTCGCCGGTCGTCGGGGCAGCCAGGGCGCCCGGCTTCCCGGGGGCCGCCAGCCCGAGCCGCACGTCCGCTGCGTCGGCGGCCAGCGGGCGATGCAGCACGTCGCGCCAGGAGTAGCCTGCCTGCCAGAGCTTCGTGAACCGCGGCAGCACTCCGAACGCCCCCCAGAGCCCGATCACCCAGTAGGACCAGTTCAGTCCACCGCCGTTCATCAGGTCGAGCACCAGGAGGCCCGCGCTGACGGAAGCCCAGGACACGAAGCTCCCGCGCGTCTGGCTGACGATCGCCGGCTCGCCCCCCGGCGTCACGGCCGCCTTGGCCGGCGGCCGGCCACGCCGTGGAATCGTCGGACTGCGCGGTATGGCGGGGGAAGGGACCGGCGGCATCGGTCGCAGCCCGCTCGGACTCCGGCGGGAAATGCCGGCCGACGAGCGACGCGGCCGGTAGGGAGCGGCGCTCCGCGACTCGAGCGCGCGGCGCAACGCCTCGGCGGTCGGCCACCGGCTCTCCGGCTCCTTCTCGAGGCAACGCATCACACAGGACGCCAGATCCTCGGGCATCTCGGGGACGCGGTCGGCGATGTAAGGCGCCGCTTCGGTGATCTGTTTGATGAGAATCCCGGGAACGGTCGGTGCCTGGAACGGCAGCTCCCCTGCCAGCATCTGGTAGCCCACGACGCCGAGGCTGTACAGGTCAGAGCGACCGTCGATCTCACGGTCTCCCGCGGCCTGCTCGGGGCTCATGTAGTGGGGCGTGCCGATGGCCACCCCCGTTCCCGTCAGTCCCCCGCCCGTGGACGACGAGAGCGCCTTGGCGATACCGAAATCGGTCACCATGACCCGGCCTCGGCTGCCCTCGAGCATGATGTTGTCGGGTTTGACGTCCCGGTGGATGATGCCGAGCGAATGGGCGGCGCCGAGCGCGTCGGCCGTCTCCATGAGAATGCGTCGGCCCTCTTCGGCGGGCAGCCGGCCCCGGCGCTTGAGGCGCGCCGAGAGCGGCTCGCCGTCGATGAACGCCATGACGAAATAGACCAGCCCGTCCGGCCCTTCGCCGACACTGTGAATCGGGACGATATGGGGATGCGTCAGCCGCGCGGCCGTTTCCGCTTCGCGCAGGAACCGCAGCCGCACCTCCTCCCGAAACGCCAGCTCCGGCGGCAGGACCTTGATGGCGACCTGCCGCTTGAGGCGCTCGTCTCTTGCCTGGAACACGACGCCCATGCCGCCGCGGCCGATCTCGTTCTCGACCGTGTACGAGCTCCCCAGCGCCTCCCGGAGCCGTCCGGTGAGCGATCGGTCGTGTTCGGTCATCTCGGGTCGAATCGCATGGCGGACCTAGATTAGCCCTCTCTGAAGTGCCGTGCAACCTTTCAACATACTGAGACTTAGCCCGTTTCGGATGCCATCCTGGCCGTCATCGCCGGTCATCGGCGACCGAATTTGGCACGCCGTGCCCATTTGGCGGTCGGACGACGGAACGTTCCCTCACGGGTGCGCGTTTTCGCTTGGCATGGCCGATGCGTTGCGCGATCGGTACCATGGACCTATGGCATCTGGAGCGATGACTCTCATGACTGACCGTTTGACGTTGCCGGTTCTGCCGTTGCGAGAAGTGGTGTTGTTCCCCGGCGTGACGACCGTGATCGGTGTCGGCCGCCCGGGAACGCTGCGTGCCGTCGAGGCTGCCTTCAAGACCGAAAGTCGGCTGGTGTTCGCCGTCTCGCAGCGGGAGAATGTCGATCACGTGACTCCCGCCGTGCTCCACACGATGGGGACGGTGGCCCGTATCGGGCAGCTGCAGCGCGGACTGAACGGCGTGCAGCTCCTGCTGCAGGGCGAGCGCCGCAGCACGGCCGTCCACTATACAGAAGGCGAAGGCTACCTGAGCGCGGTGGTGCGCGACGCCCCCGATCTTCCGCCGCTCGATCCGCAGGATCCGGCGTTCGTGGCCCTGTACCGCGAGGTGCGGGAGCGCGCCGCCGAGCTGGGCCAGAAGTCCGGCCTTCCCGAGGAAGTCGTGAAGCAGGTGCTCGAGGGCGTGACTGACCCGGGCCGACTGGCGGATCTGGTGGCGGGCCATATCGAGCTCAAGCCGGCCGAGCGACAGTCCCTGCTGGAGAGTCTCGCCGTCGAGGAGCGCCTGCGTCGGGTGCTGGTGGCCGTGCAGCGCCAGATCGGCGTGCTCGACGCCCAGGAGGACATCAAGTCCCAGGTCCAGGAGGAGCTGGGCGAGCGGCAGCGCGAGATGTTCCTGCGTGAGCAGATGAAGGCGATCCGCAAGGAGCTCGGTGAGGAGGATGAGGACGGGGAGGTGGAGGAGCTGCGCAAGCGGCTCGAGGCGCTGGAGCTCCCCGACTCGGCCCGGAAGGAAGTCGAGCGTGAGCTGTCGCGCCTGGAGCGCACCAGCCGGGACTCGATGGAAGCCCAGGTGATCCGGACCTATCTGGAGACCGTAGCCGAGCTTCCGTGGAATACGCGCGCCGAAGAGTCGCTCGACCTGAAGCGGGCTGCCGCGATTCTCGAAGAGGACCACTACGGTCTTCAGGACGTCAAGGATCAGGTGCTGGAGTTTCTGGCGGTACGGCAGCTGCGGCAGCGTCAGGGTACGGGCGCGGAATCGAAGACCGAGGAGAAGAAGACGGAGGAGAAGAGTGAGCCGAAGGCGGATGCCGAATCCAAGGGCTCGATTCTCCTCTTCGTCGGGCCGCCCGGGGTGGGCAAGACCTCGATCGCCAAGTCGATCGCCCGGGCGATGGGTCGGCCGTACGTACGCATCTCACTGGGCGGCGCCCGCGACGAGGCGGACATTCGCGGACACCGGCGGACCTACGTCGGCGCGATGCCCGGGCGCATCATTCAGGGGATGAAGCAGGCAGGGGCCAAGAACCCCGTGTTCCTGCTCGACGAGGTGGACAAACTGGGCATTTCCTACCAGGGCGATCCCGCCGCGGCCCTGCTCGAGGTGCTCGATCCGGCGCAGAACGATTCGTTCACCGATCACTACCTCGGGGTGCCGTTCGACCTGTCGGAAGTGCTGTTCATCGCGACGGCGAACTTCCCCCAGAACATCCCTGGTCCGTTGCTCGACCGGCTCGAGACCGTCGATTTCGCGGGCTACACGGAACGTGAGAAGCTCGAGATCGCCAAGCGCTACCTCGTTCCGCGCCAGCTCACCGAGAACGGGCTCGCCGTCGAGCAACTCATGATCACCGACGACGGCCTCGGTGAGATCGTGTCCAGCTACACGCGCGAAGCGGGTGTACGCCAGCTGGAGCGCGAGATCAGCAAGCTGGGCCGCAAAGTGGCACGGCGGATTGCCGACGGAAACGCCGAGAAGGTGGTGGTCGATCGCAAAGACGTCCACGACCTGCTCGGGCGGCCCAAGGTCCATCCGGAGCACAAGGCCGGCGAGGACCAGGTGGGCGTGGCCACGGGGATGTACTACACGCCCGTGGGCGGCGACATCATGTTCGTCGAGGCGAGTCTGATGCGGGGCAAGGGGGACCTCGTCCTCACGGGCCAGCTCGGCGATGTCATGAAGGAGTCGGCGCGGGCCGCGCTGACGTACGCGAAGTCGCACGCGGACCGGCTCGGTATTCCGGAAGTGGGGCTCGCCGACACGGACATCCACATTCACGTCCCGGCGGGCGCCATTCCGAAGGACGGCCCGTCGGCGGGTGTCACCATGGCCACCGCGCTCGTCTCGGCGCTGTCCCGCCGGCCGGCACGTCACGACCTGGCCATGACGGGTGAGATCACGCTGCGCGGCCGGGTGCTCCCCATCGGGGGCGTGAAGGAGAAAGTGCTCGGTGCCGTCCGG
>DATGDT010000046.1:0-5376 GCA_035310725.1 Gemmatimonadales bacterium | reverse complement strand
GATGTGCGGGTGGGTGAGGCGGGCCGACAGCTCGATCTCGCGCAGGAACCGTTCGGGACCGAGTGCCGCGGCCAGTTCCGGCCTGAGGACCTTGATCGCGACCGGACGGTGGTGTTTGAGGTCCTCGGCCAGATAGACCGTCGCCATGCCGCCGCGGCCCAATTCCCGCTGCACGGCATAGTGGCCCTTCAACGCTTTGGCGAGGCCCTCCAGCTGCTCCGACACGGAACGACCTTGAGTGACCCTTCGCTAACATAGGGTTCAGAGCGAATGCCGGCCAGAACAACAGGACGCATAACACGGCGTCACACTCGACCACACTGCTGGCGAAGATCGGTGACCAGTCTTTCTTCACAGAGCGTGGCCCTCTACCTTCGGGTGATCATGACCACGACCTCGGAGATGACTTCCCGCTCGACCCGCCTGGTGGGCTACGCCTGCGCGCTCGGCGCCGGATGCCTGTGGGGGACGACCGGCCCTCTCTCGACTGCGCTGTACGCGCAGGGGGCGACCCTGACCGGGATCGGCTTCTGGCGGTTAGTGCTGGGCATGGTGGGGATTCTGGCGTTCAGCGCGACGCAGCGCGGCTTCTTTCGCATCGACCCGCGCGGCTGGCTGCTGGTCGGGCTCGGCGGCGGAGTCCTGGTCGCCTTGTTCGAGGTCGCCTACCAGTTCGCGATCTCGGGTGCGGGCGTCGCCGGCGCGGCCGCGCTGCTGTACACTGCGCCCGTCCTGGTCGCGCTGCTCGCCGTACCGCTGCTGGGCGAGCGCCTCACGTCGCTCCGTCTGATCCTCGCGCTCGTCGTCATGGCCGGGGCCGGCCTGGCCGTGCTGGGCGGCAGCCGGGCTGGAGTGACGGTCGCCACGACCCTGCGCGCAGGTGTGAAAGGCGGCGCGCTTGCCGCGATTTCCTACGCGGGCACGACCCTCCTCGCCCGCTACGCCGTGCCGCGCTACGGCCCGATGCGCGTGCTGTTCCTCGAAATCCTGGGCGGGATCGTGGTGCTCGGCGTCGTGCTGACCCTCGCCGGTCACGCTCCCGTGCCGCCGCCCAACTCCGGCGCCTGGCTCTACACCGCCCTGCTTGCCGCCGGCACCGTGGTGGCCGCGAACGTGCTGTTCTTCAACGCCGCGAAACGGATCGACGCGGCCCCGACGGCGGTCGCCGCGACGATCGAGCCGGTGGTGGGCGCCCTGCTCGCCTTCGCCCTCTTCGCGCAGCGGCTCACCCTGCTCGGCTGGATCGGCTTGCTCATGGTGGTCGGCGGCGTGGCCGGCGGGTACCTCGAGGAGGCCAACCCCGACACGAGGAGTTGACGTGTCTTCCTTGATCGATCTGAGCCACGTCGTGACGGACGGGATGGTGACCTACCCCGGCCTCCCCGCGCCGGTCATCCGCGACCATCTGAGCCGGGAGGCTTCGATCGGGCGCTACGCGCCGGGGACCGAGTTCCAGATCGGCCGCATCGAGATGGTGGCGAACACGGGCACCTACGTGGACGCGCCGTTCCACCGCTACGCCGGCGGGACCGATCTCGCCGGATTGGACCTCGCGGCGCTCGCGGATCTCCCGGGGCTGGTCGTCCGAGCGGGCGGCTCCTCCCCGGCGATCGACCACGATGTCTTCACGACGATCGATCCACGCGGCCGGGCGGTGCTGATCCACACCGGCTGGGACCGCCACTGGGGTACGGACGAGTACGGCGCCGGCGGGCATCCCTTCCTCACGCGGGCCGCGGCCGAGCATCTGGCCCGCGCCGGGGCAACGCTCGTGGGCATCGACTCACTGAACATCGACGACGCGACCGATGGGACGCGTCCCGCGCACACCGTGCTGCTCGGCGCGGAGATCCCCATCGTGGAGCACCTGACGGGGTTGGAGCGGCTGCCCGACGACGGGTTCAGGTTCTTCGCGGTGCCGCCCAAGGTGATGGGAATGGGCTCGTTCCCGGTGCGCGCGTTCGCGCTGGTGCCTTCCGCCTAGCATGGAGAGGGACGTGCTCGATTCCGTTCTCGCCGCGTGCCTCGGCGTCGTCATCGGATTGCTGATCGGCTTCGTCTATCTTCTGATCTGGAAGGCACGCCATACCGGCATCATCCGCCAGGACGCGGTCCAGCGCAGCCAGGCCGTGACCGTGGGCAAGGTCTCCGAACAACTCCTGCCCTACCTGCCCGGCTTCCGCTTCAACCCCAAGGACGCGCGATTCCTGGGAAGTCCGGTCGATCTCGTGGTGTTCGACGGGCTCAGCGAGGGCGAGCTGCGCGGCATCTGGTTCCTCGAAGTGAAGACCGGCAATGCGGTCCTGAGCGCTCGCGAGCGCCAGATCCGCGACGCCGTGCTGGAGAAGCGCATCGCCTGGGACGAGTTGCGCCTACCCCGCGGCTGAGCTCCCCCACCTCCACCAACCTCCACCGTCCTCCTTTAGAACGTCAGCTCCACTCCCAGCCGTACCAGCCGCGGCGATCCGAAGTAGAACAGCGGCTGCGCGAAGTCCCGCGCGGCGGCGAGATACAGGGGCATCAGCTCACCGGGACCCTCGATGAGTCCATTGCCGTCCTGGTCGGCCCACGAGCGGTAGCGCCGCGACTCATAGGGGATCGGCTCGGGGTGTTCCTGATACGCCGCCTGCGCGATGGACTGCAGCGTCGCGTCGGTCAGCCCCGGCTGGCCGGTGTCGCGCCGCACGGCGACCGTGTTGCGGCGGTTGAGGATGTTGCGGGCATCGAGGTAGACGCCGCCGCTCATGCCCCACAGCCGCAACGGGCGCCGCACCAGCGCGTCGAGCGAATACTCCGGCGGGAGACGGTAGGTGTTGGGCAGTCCGATCAGGGTGTCGCCGGCGGTGTTGGTGCGCGAGTACGGGAGGCCCGAGCCGAAGTGGAAGATGGCCGCGGCCTCGAGTCCGCCGAACAGGGAGCTGCCGAGCAGACGTGGGCCCGCCTCGTCGCTCACCCGGGCCTGGCCCACCACGGTGAGGCTGTGGCGCCGGTCGTAGTCGAGCGGGAACTCCACGCGGGCTGGATTGATGGTATCGCCGGTCAGGGTATCGAGCCGGATGCGGCGCAGCAGCTGGAAGGCGTTGGTGGCGGTGGCCGTGGCCGACTGGAACGTATAGGCCACCCGCAGCCCCCATCCGTGGGCCGGCTCTTTCTCGAAGATCAGCTCGACGCCTTTCACCGTCCCGAAGTCGGCGTTGCCGAAGATCGACGAGTCGGGGTCGAGCCCCAGCGGCACCGACGCCACCAGGCCGTCGAGCCGCTTCATGTACAGGTTGGCCCGCACCGCGGTGATCTCGGTGGGCCGCAGCCGCAGGCTGAACTCGTACTGCGTCGCGTCCTCGAACCCCAGCGCCGGATTGCCGCGGCGGAACCGGCCGGTGCGGGTGGTGTCGTCGAACGCGGCGTCCACGAGGTACTGGAAGTCCGGCGCCTGGCTGAACCGTCCCCAGGTGGCGATGAAGGTCGCCTTGTTGAGCACGGTGGACACCGCGAGCCGCGGATTGAGCGAGCGCTGCGCTCCCAACCCCCGTCCCCCGAGCGCCTGCGGCACGCGGCCGTCGAACTGGTCGTAGCGCAGGCCGATGGTGAACGCCAGGTCCTCGACCCGCAGCTGCGTCTCGGCGTAGGCCGCCGCGCTCAGGGGCCGGAAGTCCGACGCGGTGGGCGGCGGCACGGCGCTGTCCACCGGCAGGTAGGCGAACACCCGCTGGAAGGTCTGCACGCGCTGACCGGCGACTTCGCCGCCCAGGTAGAAATCGGCGTCACGTCCCGATCCCAGGGTCACGTCCAGCTTGCCGCGAAGCTCGCGGAAGCGGTTCCAGGCGATGTCGCCCCGCGATCCCTGTCCCAGGAAGAAAGCCGGCACGCCCCAGGGCGTGCGGTCGCTCCAGTCCGGGAGGTCGAAGCCGGGCACGGGCGCGCGCGCCGCTGCCGTGTCCTGCCGCCGCGCCAGGTCCTCGCCCAGGAAGTGGAAGGTCTCGAACGTGAACGCGCCGAAGTGCTGCGCCGGCTGGTCCGACAGCCCGCCCCGCAGGAACACGCGGTCGAAGTATCCGACGCGCAGATCCGCCGTGAGCGGGTTGCGCGCTTCGGGGCCCGACGTGTGCTGCAGTTGTCCGGTGAGCAGCGTCCCGCGCACCCGCTGCGCCGGCGCGAGCGCCGGGTCGTACTTGTAGGCCGCATCGAACAGCAGGCGCTGCTCGACCGAGTGGAGGCCGAAGAGCCGCAGCGTTTGCCGCGCGCCCACCGGGATCGTGAACTTGAGCGTGGCGTCGTAGCGCTCGCCCGAGTTGTGGGGCAGCAGCGACGGATTCTGGTTGCGCGGGTCGCGCGGATCGGGCGGTGGCGGGGCGTTGACCGGATCGGCGTCGAGCCGCCCCTGCACGTCCAGCACGCCGGCCAGTCCGATGCCGTGCGTGAGCGGTCCCGAGCCGCTCAGCACCAGCCGGTCGATGCCGTAGTCCCATCCTCGCGGCAGCGGGCGGTCGCTCTCGTAGGCGGCCCGACCTTCCCAGCGCTCACCGGCGTCCTTCGTCACGACGTTGATCAGTCCCGAGATGGCCTGCCCGTAGCGCGCGGAGAACCCGTTGGTGACGAGCGACGCCTCAGTGAGGATATCGGGGGGAATCCGGATGCCCAGCGACCCGGTCGAGGCATCCAGCTGGTTCTTGACGCCGATCCCGTCCAGCACGAAGGCCTGCTCGCCCAGGCGGCCGCCGCGGTAGCTCTCGCCCACCGCCCCGGCAGACAGTGCGACCGCTTCCTCGATGGTCGTGACCGGCAGCCGGCGAATTTCCTCGCCGGTGACGCGCTGCAGGTCCTGCGGCGCCATCGGGTCGAGCACCCGGTCCGGTGCCACCGTCACCGCGATCGACTCGATCTCCAGGGCGAGCGACTCCATGGAGACGTTCAGCATCACCGTCTCGCCGCTGCGGACCAGCACGCTGTCGAACGCCATCGGGCGGTACCCGATCCGGGCGACCTGCACCCGATGCCACCCGCTGCGGACCTCGCGCACCCGGTAGAACCCGGCCGTATCGGTGGAGGCGCCCTGCCGCCCGCCGTCCACCGAAATCGTGGCACTGCCGATCCCCAGTCCCGACACGGCATCGCGCACCCGGCCCGCGATCGCCCCGCCGGTCTGGCCGGAGAGCGGAGCGCTCAGCGTCCCGAGCACCGCAACGGCCACCAGTACGCGTCTCACGGCACCTCCACGAGATAGAGATCCGTGGTCCGCCCCAGCAGGCGTTCGGCCACGATGTGGCGGCCGTCCGGAGCGAGCGCCGCGTGACGATAGAACTCCAATGATGGGGTGAGCGCCGTCTCGGCCCCACTCGCCAGGTCCACCATCACGACCGTACCCCCGCTGTCGCGCTG
>DATGDT010000045.1:0-16593 GCA_035310725.1 Gemmatimonadales bacterium | reverse complement strand
GCGTCTACGAAACTCCGAGCGCAGCGCGCCGGAGCGCCCCCGGGCGCTAGCCCCCCGCGCCCCGGGCGGCGGCGTCGAGCGCCTCGTCGAGCCGCGCCGCCTCCGGCCCGCTCCCCTGCGCCTGCTCGGGCGAGCCGCCACCCTTGCCGCCGAGCGCCGCCGCGGCAGCGCGGACGAGCTCGCCGAGGTGGGGCCCCGCGCCCTTCGCCCGCGCGAACGCGAGGTACGCCCGACCGTCCTCCACCGCCCCGAGGAGGGCGAGCCGCCCCTTCGCCGCGACCGCCGCGCCCCCGGTGAAGAGGAGCAGCAGAACGCGCACCCAGTCGCGGTGCGCGACGGGCTCAATAACGCTTGACGAGCTCCTTGGGAGCGGCTTGCCAGGAGTCCGGTTCACCATGACTCGCCCTTTCCACGAGGAGGACCGCGCGACCGCCGATCAGCACGGCACGCGGCCAGGGCCCGAGATCGACCAGCGCCTCGTCACGCTCGATCGGCGTGCCGTCCACCGTCTGCACCCGTTCGATGCCAGTTGCCGCCGCGAGGTCGGCGACGCGAAAGCGCTGGTCCGTGGCCTCCCGCAACCCCGGGAGCCAGAGGAACCGCCCATCGCTGCCGCTCGCGCGCAAGCCGACCGCCGCGAGCGCGCCGATCACGCCGCCGCCGTCTCCGGTGAGGCCCTCGAGCACCGCGCGGCCGGCGAGCTGCTCGGCGTCGCCGCGCTCCAGCACGGCGCGCTTGGCGCGCTGACCGAATGCCTGGATCCCGGCGTCGGCCGCATCGAATGGGATGATGCACAGCCCGGCGTCCGCGCCGGCGGCGCTCTCGGCGACCAGGAACTCGCGGCACGCGGCGGCGAGCGCCGCCTCGGCGTCGGGCCGCGCGCGCACGGTGAGACAGGCGGCGCTGTTGTGGGACGTGTAACGGATGCGGGGGTCGACGAGCAGCTGATGACGGGTGATGCCTCCAGGCACAGCGACGCCCGTCGCCTCGAGCCGGCGCCCGAGCGCCCGGGTGTGGAATCCGGTGCCACGGCTCAGGAGATCGTCAGTATCGTCGATACCGATCAGGAACCGACAATGTTGCGCGGCGGAATCCGTCATCGCCACCGTCCCGGGAGTCGAAGCGAAGCTACCGTCCGGCATTCGGAAGGCAACGCAGCACTCGAGCGGAGCGCAGCGGCGAGCCGACCCCCGGCCGGCGCGTGCTTCAGCACGTGATTCAGCAGCAAACATAAACAAACTTGACGAAACAGTAATATGCCTTCATCATAGGAGGGTCCTCCTTGGAGCCTCCCATGGCCGATCGCACCGCCGCAATCATGACCTACCGGGACTTTCTCACCGCGCTGCTCAGTAACCGGGACCAGTTCTTCGAAGAGGTAGTGGACGGTACCGGGCTCGGCCGGAAGCTCCTCTACAGCACCCTGACCGTCGTCGGCCTCGCGGGCTTTTTCGGTCTCGTGGCGGGTGCGTATTCCGGACCAGCCCAGGCGATCTCGGCCGGGATCAAGCTGCCGCTCCTGTTCTTCGCGACCTTCGTGATCTGCTTCCCGGCGTTCTACGTCGTGCAGGTGCTCGTCGGGTCGCGGTTGCGGTTGCCGCAGGTGGTCGTGCTGGTGTTCGGCGCGCTGTCGCTCACCTCGATCCTGCTCGCGGCGTTCGTGCCCGTAATCGCGTTCTTTCTGCTCACCGGCGCGAACTACTACTTCCAGCACCTGCTCAACATCGCCATCGCCGGCATCGCTGGCGCGTACGGCATGTACGCGCTGCACGAAGGGCTCGCGGTCGTGTGCGACAAGCGCGGCGTCTATCCCCGCAAGGCGCTCACGATCATGCGGGCCTGGGCGCTGCTGTTCGCATTTGTGGGCGTGCAGCTCGCCTGGAACCTCCGGCCCTTCCTGGGTGATCGCAATCGACCCTTCCGGGTCTTCGGCAGTTACCAGGGCAACTTCTACGCGGCCGTGATCTATGCGGTCAACAAACTGTTCAGCGGAGAGGACCAGCCGGCGCTCCAGCACCGTCCGTCCGTGGCCGACAGCCTTCCCTTCACGACCACGAAGGTCGACACCGCCCCCTCGCGCCGGCCATGAGCGGCACGCCTCCGGAGATCCTCACGATCGACGAGGTCGCCGCCTACCTGCGACTCACCCCCCAGACGATCTACAAGTGGGCGCAGGAGAAGCGGATCCCGGCGGTGAAGCTGGGGAAGGAATGGCGTTTCCGCCGCAGCATCATCGACCGCTGGTTCGACGAGCAGTTGCTGGGGAACGACTCCCGGTTCGGCCATCTCAAGGATGACTCCCCTTAGGGTTTTGTCGTATTTTGCAGTTTCGCGTGCGTGAGGCGAGAGCAACCCTCCGGCAGCGATGACCAGCAAGTCGCCTAAGTTCAATCGGCTGAAGCAGTAGCGACTCTCCGGCTGGTACGGCATACCTGTTGCATTCCCACATCACTCGGCGCTCACCAGCGCCCTTCCAGCAGCGTTGCCGCACCGACCCATTGCCCGGGGATCGCGCCATGGCCGTCTCGCTCAACAAGTTCTTCGGTCACCAATCCGACACCGCCGAGCTCCCCGCTGAGCTGCGGGCCATTCTGTCGCAGATGCGCCAGGAGCGCGCCGCCTTCGAGGCACTGCACGGCCGTGCGCAGGAATCCGCCCAACAGCTGAATCAGCTCGTCCAGCCGCTGGAAGAGGCGCGCCGGGCGGTGAGCGACGTGCAGTCGCGCGTCAAGGCGCTGGAGCGGGTGGTCCCGGTGCTCGCCACGCTGGACGAACAGACCGAGGGTGTGGCCAAGTTGCAGCGGCGCATGGAGACGCAGCTGGGGCACTCTTCCGACGACGCCAAGCGGCTCCGTGACGAGATCCAGCAACTGCGCGCCCAGCTCGACCAGGCCCTGACGCTCAAGAGCGACCTCGGGGCGTTCCTGGAGCGCGGAGCGGAGCTGGCCCAGCTCCGGCGCGACGCCGATACGGCACTGGCGCAGCTGCGCGACGCGACGCAGAGCTATGACCGGGTGCGCGAGCGCCAGGAGGAGCTGCGCCGCGCGAGCGAGTCCGCGGCCCAGCGGCTCAACGCGTTCGAGGAACGGCAGCAACAGGCGCAGGGCAGTGTGAGCGCGGCCGAGGCGCGTGTCACCGGGCTCGAGCGCACGCTCACCCATCTGACGCAGGTGGCCGCCGACGCCGCGCAGAGCGCGCGTCAGCTCGGATCCCTGAAGTCCCTCGCCGACGCCGTCACCCAGAAGGTTTCGGCCATCGAGCAGCAGCGCGAGGTCGTGGATCGCGCCGCGGCGCAGATGACGCGCCTGCTGGACCTCGATCGGGACCTCGAGGGCAGGATGCGCACCCAGGAAGAGAGCGCGAAGCGCCTTGGGGGTATCGAAGCGAAGGTCGCCGAGCTGCAGGTCGCACACGATGAGGTCCTGTCGAGTTCCGCGCAGGTGCGCGAGCACCACGAAGAACTTCGCCGCGGCGACGAGGAATTGCGGGGCCGTCTCGCGACGTTGCGGGACGATGTGCAGCGCACCGTGAAGCGCTTCGAGCTCGAGAACCAGGGCCTCGATTCCGTGGGGCAGCGCATCCTGGATTTGCGCGGCGGCCTGACGGAGCTGGAGGGCCGCGTGCGGTCGCTCGACGAGGCGAGCCGCCGGATCTCCGAGGTCCAGTCGAAGACCGAAGGGCTGCGGATTCAGCTGGACGATGTGGCCGAGGATGTCGGTGAGCTGGAGCAGCAGGCCGAGCGGGTCCGCGCCATCGAAGCCACCGCGGCCCGGCTCCAGGAGACGGTGGACGGGGTGGCCCAACGGACGGCACGCCTGGAACAGTCGAAGCCGATGGTCGAGGCGGTGCTGCACGATGTCGCGAGTCTGCGCGGCAGCCATGAGACGGTGAAGGAAGCCCTGGAGCAGCTGCAGGCCGCCGAGGCCGAGATCGCGCGGGCGCGCGAAGGCCAGACGGGCACGAAAGCATGGCTCGCCGGCGTGTCGGAGTCGGTGGAGGCGTTGCGGACCGAGCTCGCAGATGTCGAGGAGCTGCGGCCCACTGTCGACCTGGTCAAGAGCGAGGCGGGGCGGCTGGCGCAGTCCGTCGGCGAGCTCGAGGCGCGCCGGCAGCTGGTGGAGGACCTCAACGCGAAGCTGGCAGATCTCGCCGGCCGAGAGGCGCAGCTCGAGGAGCGCGCGCACGCCCTGCTCGGGCGGATGGACGGGGCCGACGAGCGGTTCCTCGCCCTCACGGCGCACGCGGAGGAGGCGGTGCGCATCGAGCGGCTGGTGCCGGCCGCGGTGGCGACGGTGGAGCGAGTGGAGCGGCGCGTGGCGGACGTGGATGCCACGCTCGCCGCGGTCGAGGCACGGACGCAGAGCGTCGAGAGTCTGGCGGATCGCACCAGCGCACTGGGACAGGAGCTCGACCGGCGTCAGGCATCGCTCGAGAAGGCCACGGAGCATCTGGCCGACGCTTCGCGGCTGCGGGAGCAGGCGGCGAGCGCCGCGCAGCATCTGGAGGAGAAGAGCGAGCGCCTCAATGGCGCGCTCGGGACGGCGGGCAGCCGGATGGGCGAGATCATGGCGGCGCTGGACGAGCTCGATGGGCGCGCCGGTGGACTGCGGCTGGTGCAGAAGCGGATGTCGCAGTTCGAGGAGCGGCTGACCAAGTGGGAAGTGCTGGAGAGCTCCCTCACGCGCGGTCTGGAGCAGGTGATCGAACGGCGGTCCACGCTGGATGCGCTATCGGCGGACATGCAGCGCCTGTTCGACCTGGCCGAGCGGACGACGAACGACGTCCGCGCCATCGCCGACGCCAAGGAAGAGATCACCGCCACGCGGCAAACCCTCGAGCGCATCGTGTCGCTCACCGGGGACGTGCGGGAAGCCGCCGGCACGCTCGACCACCGCAAGCGGCAGATCGAGCAGGCCGAGGAACGGCTCGGTCGGGTGGAGACGCTGCTCGCCGACGTCCAGGCGAATCTCGAGCTGCTGCACGGCCAGAAGGCCGTCGTGGACCAGGTCAGCGGGACCGTGGCGTCGCTGGAGCTGCACGCGAAGCGGGCCGAAGCGCTGATCGATACGCTGCGCGAGGAGCGGGACGTCACCGACCAGGTGCGTGAGGCTCTGGCCCAGCTCCGTCAGGAGGAGGTCGTCGCGAAGAGCGCCTGACCCGAAGCAGTGCCGAGCTTGCGGCGCTCGGTCAGGTGCGCGCCGAGATCGATCATGGTCTTGAGCACGATCAACAGCACGAGCGCCGGCACGGGGGAGCCGAGTTTGGTGACGAGGATCCCTCCGAAGATGATGGCGATGTGAAGCACCATCACGCGCACGTAGGGCTGGGTCATGAGCTGACTCAGCCCTACGTTGCGGTATTCCCCGCCCGCCAGGTAGTTGTGGAAGAAGGAGAACCCGTGGCTCGCGAACAGCGCCGCCACGCCCCAGCCGAGCCCGGCCTGCCGGATGGCGGTCAACACCGTGTGTGGGGTCAGATCCAGTCCCACGGTCTTGAAGCCCCCGCCGAACAGGCCGAACACGAAGATCCCGTGCACGAACGTGAACCCGCCGTAGTGCACGCAGAAGAAGGGGACGAGAAAGAACTTCCCCGCGTTGGCCACAGCGTCCTGCGGACGGGCACACACCATGCGCAGTACGTTGAACACTCCCACGACGACGTTTTCGCACCAGTACAGCAGCACCACCGCGAACACCGACCAGTGATGGCTGAGGACGCCGATCAACGGTGCGACATTGGCGGCGATGAGCACCGCTGCCGAAACGGGCCAGCGGCGCCCCGGGGTATCTGCAGGCACGGCCTCAGCGGACAAGCTCGCCTCCGCGTAGATTCGCCGGATTCCGACCCACGAGGATGACGATGCGGTGGTTTCTGCGCCAGACCCTCTGCTTCCTGTCGGTGACGGCATACCCGCTCGCCGCCCAGCAACTGCCCCGCACCACGCCCGAGCGCACCAACTTCACGGCCACGTCGACCAATGCCCAGGTGGGAGCGTTCCTCGACAGCCTGCAGCGCGCCGGCGCGCCCATCGCCGTGTCGAGCATGGGCGTCACCGCGCTTGGCAAGCCGCTCTATCTGGTGATCGCTTCGGAACCGGCCGTCACGTCCCCGGCGGAAGCGGCCGCGTCGGGAAAGCTCGTCGTGTACGTCCAGGCGAACATCCACGGCGGCGAGGTGGAGGGAAAAGAAGCCGTGCTGGCGCTGCTGCGCGAGATGACCGGGCCGCGGCATGCCCTGCTCGACCGGCTGGTGCTCCTCGTGGCCCCCGACTACAACCCGGACGGCAACGACGCGCTGGGCCCGCAGGCCGTGAACCGGTCGGAGCAAAACGGTCCGGAGCAGGTGGGCCGTCGCCCCGACGGACTGAACCTCGACCTCAACCGTGACTACTTCAAGGCCGAGGCGCCCGAGACTCGAGCCTCGCTCGCGCGCGTCTTCGATACGTGGGACCCCGCGGTGATGATGGATCTGCATACCACCGACGGCACGCTTCACGGGTACCTCCTCACCTACGCGCCGCCGCTCGATCCGGTGGGCCCGCCGGGGCCGACGCAGTATGCCCGGGACCAGATGCTCCCCGCCATCCGGAAGACGCTCCAGGACCGCTATCACGAGCCGATCTTCGATTACGGCAACGTGGACGATCCCCTCGCGCCCAAGAGCTGGGACACCTACGCCCCACTCGGCTGGTACGGGACCAACTATGCCGGGCTGCGGGGGAGGATCGGCATTCTCTCCGAGGCGTACTCCCACGCCGACTTCAAGACCCGGATCCAGGTGACGCACGACTTCGTCGTGGAGACGCTGGAGTACGCGGCGCAGCACGCCGATGACATTCGCCGTCTGGAACGGGAGGCCGATCGCCTGACCGCGCTCGAAGGCGCGGGGCAGCGGCCCCGGCCGGCGCTCGCCACGGCCTACCGGCTCGCGGGTCGCGGGGAGGAGCCGGTGGTGCTCGAAGTGATGCGTCCCAATCCCGACTCGGCGCGCGACTCGGAGGCCCCGCACCTCCTCCCGACCGGCGCGCTGCGTACCTACCGGCTTCCCGTCAACGACCGCTTCACCGATTCGCTCACGCAGCCGCTCCCGGCGGGCTATTTCCTGCCGCCATCGGCCGCGGGGATCGTCGGGCTATTGCGGCTGCACGGTGTGCAGGTTGCGCGGCTCGCCGAGTCCTGGACCGACAGCGTCGAGATCCTCGGGATCACCCAGCTCACCTGGAGCCCCCGGGAGTTCCAGGGGCACCACCTGCTGCAGGTGACGGGCCAGTACACCAGGGAGAGCCGCACCCTGCCGGCCGGCGCTTTCTACGTGACCACCGCTCAGCCGCTGGGGCGGCTGGTGTTCGCACTGCTCGAGCCCGGAGGCTACGGCCTGGCGCGCTGGGGGATCTTCGACCGCTGGCTGGGGTCGGAGTTCGGAACGTATTCCGGCCTCGTCTACGGCTCCAGCCGGGCGAGTGAATTCCCGCTGTGGCGCGCGGTGGGGTCTCCGCGCGCCGCGATGCGGGTGCTGTCGCGGGGCGGTGACCTGCCGGATGGTGATATGACCCCTTGAGCGCCGCCAGGTGGCGGCACAACTTGCCCGCTGGCTCGCACCCACGAGGACGGATCATGCGGATCGGAGCGGTTCTTCTCGCCGTCGTCGTCGCCGCAGGATGCAATGGGGGAGGTGGGGGAGGGAGCGGGGGCGGTGGGGGAGAGGTGCAGCCCGGCACGCGCGTGGTGAACATGATCCCGGCGTCGTTGAGCGGCGAAACCGCGCAGGATGCCGAGCCGTTCCTGGCGGCGCTCTCCGGGAACTCCGCGGTCATGGCCGCCTCGGCGTTCACGCCCAACCCCGCCGGCCCGTCCAGTACCACCGCCCCCATCTTCGTCACACAGGACAGCGGCAGGACGTGGGCGCTGCGGGCGACCGTCCCCAGCGAGGTGACGACGGCCGACATCACCGAAGCCTTCGACGGCGGCGGCGGCGACCTCTATGCGGGCATCCTGTCGGTGTCGGGGGATCTGGTGCTCGACGAGCTCAAGACGGGTGACGTCCTCTCATTCACGCCGATGAGCGTGCAGGCGTCCCGGGGCAACGTGGATCAGCCGTTCGTGCGCGCCACCAGCGTCGGTACCGCCGACCGCGTCTACATCGGCATGAACGATTTCGACGCGCCGGGCGGACAGACGGCCACCGTGGACGTATCGCAGAACGGCGGGACGAGCTACACCACGCACCGTATCGAATCGCGCAGCACCGCCGACCAGGACGGTCCGTCCATCCGCCCCAGTGTCGCCGCCGACGGCACCGTATACGTGGCGTACTTCGGGTGGCGGAGCTTCGACGGCAACGTGGCGACGAGCGACGTGGTCGTGGTCCGGGACGATTCCGGCGCCGCCGGCAATGCCAAGTTCCGCAGCCTGGTGGATCCGGGGGACGGGCTCCCGGGCCGGATCGTCGCGCATAACGTCACGATCCCCTGGTCCAACGCGCCCACGCTCGGCCAGGAGCGGATCGGGTCCACGCTCGCCCTCGCCGTCGCCCCCAATCACAGCGAGGTCGTCTACGTCGCATGGGCGGACCGGGTCGGCTCCGGGGACATCTACACCATCCATCTGCGGCGCTCCATCGACCGCGGCGTCACCTGGAGCGGCGACATCCGGACCGTGGTGAACGCCACCAACGCCAGCCTCGCGGTGGCCGAAAACGGGACGGTAGGGTTCCTGTATCAGCAGCTCAGCGGCAGCGGCGCTACGAGCCGGTGGGTGACGCACCTCGAGCGGTCCAAGGACGGCTTCATCACGACCAGCGACTTGGTGCTCGCCACCGTGCCGGCGACTACGCCGTCCGTCGATTTTCTTCCGTATCTGGGTGACTACACCGGGATGCTGGCGGTGGGTGGGGAGCTGCGCGGCGTCTTCTCGGCGAACAACACGCCGGACTCCACTTCCTTCCCTCAGGGCGTGGTGTATCAACGGAGCGCGGATTTCGGCACCCACCGCCTGCTGGATGGCGGCGGCGCGGTCGTCGCCGTCTCCATCGATCCGTTCTACTTCAGCGTGCCGGTACTGCCATGAGAGCTGGCGTTCTCGATCTGGTGCAATTGGGCATGGCAGGGCTGCTGCTCCACCTGCCTGCGCAGCTGGAGTCGCAGCGCAACCGGATGGTCATGATGCGTCAGGCGGACCTGATCTTCGTCGGGACCGTCACCGCCATCGGGGCGGCCTCGATGGCCGGCGTCCCCGTCTCCCAGCGGACCCTCTCGGTCAGCGTCGACGCCGTCCTCGAGAAGCCGGCGGCGGTACGATTGGGGGCGGGCGACACGGTGACGGTCGAGGCGGCGGCCCTCGGGGCGCTCGCGGTGGGGAAGCAGGCCACCTTCTATACCCGGGCGTGGTTGTTCGGGCGTGGGATCGCGGTCCAGGAGGTCGGCCATGAGACGATGGCGGCGCGTCGATCGGCGGCGGCGCTCGTGTTGCTGCAGGATTCCGTGTCGCGGGTGCGGCGCCAGGTGAGCGACTCGACGTTGCAGGCGCGGATCCGCGCCGCGGACCTGATCGTGGTCGGGCGCGTCGAGACCATCCGGCCCGCGACGCTCGCCGCGATCCCGGGGGGGCGCCGCCGGGTCACCGAGCACGACCCCGTCTGGCAGGAGGCGGTCGTGGTCGTGGAGACCATGATCAAGGGCGCGGCCCCCGCCGACCAGCGGGTCGTCGTCCGTTTCCCGGGATCGCTCGACGTTGCCTGGCGCACCATGCCCCGGTACGCCGTGGGGCAGGAGGGGACCTTCCTGCTGCGGCGTGACCGGGTCTCCGGCACGCCCACGGCGATGGTGGCTGGCCGGCAGGTCACCGCCTATGCGGCGCTCAGCACCCAGGACGTCCTGACCAAGCAGGACGCTGCGCGGGTACAGGCCCTGACGCGGCCGTAAGCCAAACCCGGTATCTTCAGGCGGTTGCCCGCTTCCCGCGTCCCCGTCGGGCTCCACGCGGGGGCCGGGTTGTGCGTAAGCATACGGTCGCCGTCGCGACTCACCCTGTGTCCGGGATGTGCATACGCCTGTGTCCCGATTCCAGCCTGTCCTGCTGTGCGCGCTCCCGGCGTCCGTGCTGGTGCTCGCCTGTTCGTCGCGCCAGACCGCGAGCCCCCCCCGAATACCCGTGAGCGTCGCCCGGGTCGAGCGCCGGGCCGTCCCCTACGAGATCCAGGCGACCGGTACGGTCGAGCCGATGCGCACCGTCGCGGTGACATCGCGGGTGGGCGGCATGCTGCAGCGGGTGCGCTTCGCCGAGGGTGAGGAAGTCGGGCAGGGGCAGGTCCTGTTCGAAATCGATCCGCGGCCGTTCGCCGCTGCGCTGCTGCAGGCCGAGGCCAATATGAGCCGGGATGTCGCGCAGGCGGAGAACGCGGTGCGGGAAGCCGCGCGCTACCAGGCGCTCGTGAAGGACAAGTACGTCACGGAAGAGGATTACCAGGCGCGGCAGGCAGCGGCGGACGCGATGACGGCCACGGTGCGGGCCGATTCGGCGGCCCTGACAGTGGCCCGGCTCAACCTCTCCTACGCGACCATCCGGGCCCCGATCACCGGCCGCACCGGCGGCCTGCTGCTGCACGAAGGCAACCAGGTGGTCGCCAACCAGGCGGCCCCCCTCGTCACCATCAACCAGCTGCGGCCCATTCTGGTGCGGTTCGCCGTGCCGGCGACCGATCTTCTCGACGTGCAGCGTCGCGCCGGCAAGACGCTGCGCGTGGAAGCACGGCCGGCGCAGGATTCGACGGCATTCGCGGGCGAGCTGTCGTTCGTGGATAATCACGTCGATTCGAGCACCGGCACCGTGCTGCTGAAGGGGCGCTTTCCCAACCGCGACGGACGGCTGTGGCCGGGCGCGTTCGTCGCCGTGACCCTGGTGCTCGACGTGCAGGCCGACGCCCTGGTGATTCCGGAACAGGCGATCCTCAACGCGCAGCAGGGAACGTTCGTGTTCGTGGTCGACCCCGACGGGACCGCCAAGCAGCGGCCGGTCACCGTGCGGCGCCGGGCGGATAGCCTGGCGGTGATCGACGCCGGACTCGAGCCGGGGATGCTCGTGGTGACCGACGGGCAGCTGCGGCTCACGCCGGACGCCCGGGTCGAGATCCGCAGCGGGCCCCGCACCGAGACAGACCCGGCGGGGGAAGGCCGGCAGTGAACCTCTCGGGGCTGTTCATCCGCCGGCCGGTCGCCACCACGCTCGTGATGCTGGCGATCCTGCTGTTCGGCGTGATGGGCTACCGGCTGCTGCCGGTGAGCGATCTGCCGAACGTGGACTTTCCCACGATTACGGTGAACGCCGGACTCCCGGGCGCGAATCCGGAGACAATGGCCGCGGCGGTCGCGACGCCGCTCGAGAAGCAGTTCTCGACGATCGCCGGCATCGACGCGATGACGTCGACCAGCACGCAGGGGGGCACGTCGGTCACGCTGCAGTTCACGCTGTCGCGCGATATCGACGCCGCGGCGCAGGACGTCCAGGCCGCGATCTCGCAGGTGCAGCGGCAGCTGCCGCGCGACATGCTGCCGCCGTCGTTCCGCAAGGTGAATCCCGCCGATTCGCCGATTCTGTTCCTCGCCGTGAGCTCGCCGACGCTGTCGCTGTCGGCGCTGGACGAGTACGCGGAGACCTTCCTCGCCCAGCGCATCTCGACCGTGGACGGCGTGGCGCAGGTGCAGGTGTTCGGATCCCAGAAATACGCGGTGCGGATCCAGGTCGATCCGCAGGCGCTGGTGGCGCGGGGCATCGGGATCGACGAGGTAGCGACCGCGGTGGACGCGGGCAATCCCAACGTGCCGACGGGAACGCTCTGGGGCCCGCACCGCGCCTACACGGTCCTCTCCGACGGCCAGATCCAGAGCGCGCCGGAGTTCCGGCAGCTGGTCGTGACCTACAAGGACGGCGCGCCGGTGCGGTTGCAGGACGTGGCGCGGGTGCTGGACGACGTGCAGGACAACCGGACGGCGAGCTGGTTCGACGGCTCGCGCGCCATCGTGCTGGCGGTGCAGCGGCAGCCGGGCACCAACACGGTCGCGGTCGCCGGCGCGGTGAAACGGACCGTGGGCGAGCTCGGCCCCCAGCTCCCGGCGTCGGTCCGGATCCAGACGCTGTACGACCGATCGCAGTCGATTCATGACTCGGTGAACGACGTGAAGGTGACGCTGTTCATCACCCTCTGCCTCGTCGTCCTCGTCATCTTCCTGTTCCTGCGCAACCTCTCGGCCACGATCATTCCGAGCCTCGCGCTGCCGCTCTCGATCGTGGGCACGTTCGCCGCGATGTTCCTGCTGGGTTACAGCCTCGACAACCTGTCGCTGATGGCGCTCACGCTGTCGGTCGGGTTCGTGGTGGACGACGCCATCGTGATGCTCGAGAACATCGTCCGGCATATGGAGATGGGAAAGCGCCCGCTGCAGGCGGCGCTCGACGGGTCCCGGGAGATCGGGTTCACGATTCTCTCGATGACCCTGTCGCTCACGGCGGTGTTCATTCCGGTGCTCTTCATGGGCGGCATCATCGGACGGCTGTTCCACGAATTCGCGGTCACGATCGGCGTCGCGATCCTCGTGTCGGGGTTCGTGTCCCTCACGCTCACGCCGATGCTGTCCAGCCGGTTTCTGCTCCCGCCGCGCGAGCAGCACCACGGGCGGTTTTACGAATCCTCCGAGCGCGTGTATCGGCGCGCCCTGGGATTCTACGAGCGGACCCTCAACTGGGTCATGGACCACCGGCCGGTCGCGCTGGCGTTCTCGGCGGCGATTCTCGTCGGCACGGTCGGGCTGTTCATGCTCGTGCCCAAGGGATTCATCCCCACCGAGGACGCCGGCTTCATCCAGGGCACGACGGAGACGCTCGAGGGCAGCTCCTTCGAGGCGATGGTCGCGCACCAGCAGCAGGTCGCCGACGTGGTGGGCGCCGACCCCAATGTCGAGCACTTCATGTCGTCGGTGGGCGGCGGAACCATGAACCAGGGGCGCATCAGCATCCGCCTGAAGCCGCGCGGCGAGCGCCGCCTCAACGCGGATGAAATCGCGCGGGAGCTCGGGCAGAAGCTCGCGGCGATCCCCGGCGTCCGGACGTATCTCCAGATCCCTCCCGTGATTCGTATCGGCGGGCGCCCGACCAAGACGCAGTACCAGTTCACGCTGCAGAGCGCCGATATCCAGGCGTTGTACAGCAACGCCGCGGCGCTCGAGGCGCGGCTGCGCGACGTGCCGATCCTGCGCGACGTCACCAGCGACCTGCAGATCAAGAACCCCCAGGTCGAGGTCCACATCGACCGCGACCGGGTCGCCTCCCTCGGCCTCACGGTGGAGGAAGTGGAGCAGGCGCTGTACGACGCCTACGGCTCCCATCAGGTGTCCACGATCCTCACGCCCAACAACCAGTACTGGGTGGTGCTGGAACTGCTCCCCCAGTACCAGCGGGATCTGTCGGCGCTCAACATGCTCTACATCCGCTCGCCGCGAGGGCCCCTGGTGCCGCTCTCCAGCCTCGCTTCGGTGACGCCGGCGGTCGGTCCACTCAGCGTCAACCACTCGGGCCAGGTGCCGTCGGTCACCCTCTCGTTCAACCTCGCCCCGGGCGCATCGCTGGGCGAAGCGGTGAGCGCGGTGCAGCGCCTCGCCAGCCAGACGCTGCCTGAGACGATCAGCACCGGATTCGCCGGGACGGCGCAAGCGTTCCAGGCGAGCCAGCAGGGCCTCGCATTTCTGCTGATCCTCGCGGTGCTCGTGATCTACATCGTGCTCGGCGTGCTGTACGAGAGCTTCATCCATCCCCTGACCATTCTCTCGGGACTGCCGTTCGCGGGATTCGGCGCGTTGTTGACCCTGCTCGTGTTCCGGACCGAGCTCAGCATCTACGCGTTCGTGGGGATCATCATGCTGGTGGGGCTCGTGAAGAAGAACGCGATCATGATGATCGACTTCGCCATCGCGGCCGAGCGGCGTGACCATAAGCCGGCGCGGGACGCCATCGTCGAAGCCTGCAGCGTGCGGTTCCGCCCCATCATGATGACCACGATGGCCGCCCTGATGGGGACGCTGCCGATCGCCATCGGCTGGGGCTCGGGGGCGGAATCACGGCGCCCGCTGGGTCTCGCCGTCGTGGGCGGCCTGGCGTTTTCCCAGATCGTCACCCTGTACGTCACCCCGGTGTTCTATACCTACCTCGACGCGTTGCAGCGGCGCCTCGGACGCCGGCGCGCCGCCGCGCCTTCTCCGGTAGCGCTGCCCGGTATCGTCCCCGCGGAGTGAGCCGAGCCGGGCGCCCGGATGGTGCCCCGTGCGCGAATTGCGTGACCGGAATCACCCGAAAATCGCCCGCCAGCGGCTATGGTAAGGCCGCATGAAGACCGTCACCCTGTCCCGTCCCGCGAGCGACCTGGTCCTGCTGGCCGGGCTGGCGGCAGTGTACTTCGTGGCCGGCAAGCTCGGACTGCGACTGGCGTTCGTGAACGCCAGCGCGACGCCCGTGTGGCCTTCCGCCGGCATCGGACTCGCCGCGCTGCTGGTCCTGGGGTACCGGGTGTGGCCCGCCATCCTGCTGGGCGCCTTCTTCGTCAACATCACGACGGCCGGCTCGCTCGCGAGCTCCGCCGCGATCGCCATCGGCAACACGCTCGAAGGCGTGGTCGGCGCGTACCTGGTCAACCGCTACGCCAACGGCCGGGACTGCTTCGACCGGCCGGGGAACATCTTCCGCTTCGCCGGGCTCGTCGCCGTCATGAGCGC
Source organism: Gemmatimonadales bacterium (assembly GCA_035310725.1). Lineage (GTDB taxonomy): Bacteria > Gemmatimonadota > Gemmatimonadetes > Gemmatimonadales > GWC2-71-9 > DASTHG01. The sequence continues at coordinate 1,838 of DATGDT010000045.1, read as the reverse complement.
CACCATCAGCGCCACCTGGGGTGCGACCACCCTGTCGCTGACCGGGTCCGCCCATTGGGTCGAGTATGGGTCGATCTGGCTGACGTGGTGGCTCGGCGACGCCGCGGCCGATCTCGTCGTGACGCCGGTCCTCGTCCTGTGGAGCCGGCCGTCGCTGCGCGGCTGGCACCGGGGCCACCTGCTCGAAACGGCGGTGCTGCTGGTGTCGCTGGTGGTCGTGAGCCAGCTCGTGTTCGGCGGACTATTCCCGGACAAGAACTACCCGCTCGACTTCCTCTGCATCCCCTTCCTGCTGTGGGCCGCCCTGCGGTTCGAGCCGCGCGCCGCGGCGGCCGCGCTGCTGCTGGTCGCCGGGATCGCCGTGCGGGGCTCGCTGTGGGGATACGGGCCATTCGTGCGCGGCACCCAGAACGAATCGCTGCTGCTGCTGCAGGCGTTCCTAGGGGTCGTCTCGCTCATGACCCTGACCGTGGCCGCCGTGGTCTCGGCTCGGCGTCGGACGGCGGAACGGCTCCGGCAGATGTCGGTGACCGACCCGCTGACCGGCCTGGCCAATTACCGGCAGCTGATCAGCGTGCTCGTCGCCGAGATCAACCGCTCGGTGCGCACCGGCCGCGCGTTCGCAGTGCTGTTCCTGGATCTCGATCGCCTGAAGCGGATCAATGACCACCACGGCCACCTCGTGGGGAGCCGGGCGATCTGCCGGGTGGGGGAGGCGTTGCGCGCCACCTGCCGGGCCCTCGACACGGCCGCGCGATACGGCGGCGACGAGTTCGCGGTGGTCCTGCCGGAGACGGGGGAGACGGAGGCCCGGCATGTCGTCACCCGTATCGCCCAGCGGCTGGCGGCGGACCAGGAATCCCCTCCGGTCAGCGTGAGCGCGGGAGTGGCGCTGTATCCTCGTGATGGGGAGACGGTCGCGACCCTGCTGGCGGCGGCCGACCGGAACCTGTATCAGGCCAAGGGTCTGAGCGTCACGGCGATCCGGTAACCCGGGTCACCGCGCGCGCCTGGTCGTCGGTCCAGCTTTCACGTCCATGCCGACGCACCGCTTTGCCATCCGGGAGATCCTCGCCCCGCTGCTCGCCCTCGCCGCGCTCGCCGCTCTGGCCGCCTTGACGGTGCGGTAGCGGGGAATCGCCAAGATTCTGGCGTAGTGAGAGGCCGGGGGGAGGTCCGCCCCGGGCCCTTTCCAGCGTTCAGCGCGTAAGCAATTGTACGACAATGAGTTGATCGTCGACACCGTGCTGGCCCCGCCCTTGCCATCCCATCCCCCCGCCATGGCGTCGTCCTCCCCGGCCTTCTTCGCTTGCGCCGCCGCGCTGGCGGCGATTTCCTGCTCGCACCGCGCGCCGGAACAGGTCCCTGCACCCAACAACGACCCTCCGCCGGCCCGTGTCGTGACGGAGACCGTCACGGTGCGGGATCGCGATCTCGAGCAGCGGTTGGCCCGGCTGCAGCTGCAGCTGCTCGATCGGGACGCGTTGGTCGAGGATCTGCAGGCTCGGCTCGACGCGGCGAGTCGGGACGCGGTGCGCTCGATGGCCAAGGTGCAGACCCTGGCGACGCGCGCCGAAGCCGCCTCGGGCATGGCCGAAGCCCAGATCGTATTGCAGACGTTGCGGCGCACGGCGCGGGGCAGCGCCACCCCGGAGCTCGCCCGGGCGACGAGAATGTTGAGCGACGCGGCCAGCGAATTCGATCACCAGAACTACGGCGGGGCGCTCTACCTCGCGAACCAGGCGAAGAGCCAGGGCACCGTGGGCCGCCGCCGGGTCACGGAAGGGAGCGGCGACCCCTCGGCGGTGCGTCCGGGCGAGAGCATGTTCGCCGTCCCG
>DATGDT010000044.1:0-3522 GCA_035310725.1 Gemmatimonadales bacterium | reverse complement strand
GTCGCAACCTCCTGCAGGGTGGCCTCCGCCATCGCGAGTTGCGCCTCCGCCTGCGTCAGGGCGAGCTGCGCCTGGTCCCGCTGGACGCGCGCCACCGCATCCCGACTCAGCAGCGTGTCCATGCGGGCGGCGTTGCGGGATGCCTCCTCGCGGGCGGCCTGGGCGGCGTCGCGCGCGGCCGTCGCCCGGCTCCGGTTCGCCGCCACGTCCTCCATGCCGAGGCGCACCAGCACCTGGCCGGCACGCACGGGGGTCCCCGCGTCCACCGTGACGCTCGTGATGCGCGCCATGAGACGCGTGGCGATTTCGGCACGGCGCCGGGCTACCACCGTTCCCTCGATCGGCACGCTCGTGAGGAGCGATTCGGCGCGGACCGTGCTGGTCGGCGGCAGCGCGACCTTCGCGCGCGCGGGGAGGGCGGCATCCCCGCTGCCGCACGACGCGACGGCGAAGGCGAGCGCGGGCAGGGCGAAGCGAAGGCGGCGACTCATTGGTCGAACACTCCGTTGGCGAAGTCGAGGAGAGCGCCGGCGACGAGGACGTCGTGGCGGGCAGCGAGGAGATCGAGCGCGGCTTCGGTCAAGGCTGCCTGTACGTCGAGCAGTTCGGAGATCGTGGCGGCCCCGGTGCGGTAGCGCAGTTGGGCCTGATCGAGCGCCACCGCGGCTTCCGCGCGGGCATCGCTCGCGACCGCCATGCGCCGCACCGCGGCCTCATGCAGCCGCTCGCTCTGCGCGATCTCCAGCCGCGCCTGGCGCGCGGCGGTCTCGCGGCGCGCCTGTGCCACATCCCGCTCGGCACGCGCCCGCGCAACGGCTCCGACGCCGGCGAGCCCCGGGAACAGGCGCCATTGCAGCCCCACGCCGACCGTCCAGTCCCCGCTGCCCCCGGTGGTGAATCCCTGGTGACTGTGCTGCGCGACGTTTCCGAAGAGGGCGACGGCAGGGAGGTTCGTGGCCCAGGCGCGGCGCACGCCGAGCTCGGCGGCCCGCACGCCCTGGTCGAGGGCAGCGAGGTCGCCGCGATTTCCAGGCGTGGTAGCTGCAAGCGAGTCTGACTGGGGAGCCAGCGCGAGAGGATCGGCCAGTCGGAGCGTGGTCGATTCCGGGAGCGCCAGCAGGGCGGCGAGCGCCGCGAGCGCGTTGTCCGCCTCCGCCGCCGCCGCGACGCGCTGCGACTCGATGCGCGCAAACCGGAGTCGGGCCAGCCGCGCGTCGAGACCGGAAACGAGCCCCTGCTGGTGCAGTGCGTCTGCCTGGTCGGCGTGGGCATGCGCGGCAGCCAGTGCCGTGTCCAGCGCGAGCACGCGCTCGGCCGCCAACTGGGCGTCCCAGTAGGCGCGCGATACGGCGAAGATCGTGGCGCCTGCCGCGCGCCGCGCGACAGCTTGCTGCGCCGCCGCCGCACGCCCGGCGGCAGCGTGGCCGTACCAGCCCTCCAGATTGAGGAGTGGCAGGTCGACGCCAAGGCGCGCCGTGTAGTCGGTATACGGGACGGGCCCATTCAGGGCGCCGAGGCTCAGGTCTGCGGCCGTGAACCCGCCCTGACGCAACTTCATGCCGAACACCGCCACCGGATCGGTGGAGCGAAGGGCCTGGGCGTCGGCGGTGAAGGTCGGGAGGAAGGCCTGCGAGGCCTCCAGTGGGCCCGTCGCGGCCGCGCGTGCGCTCGCGCGCTCGGCGCGCAGGGTCGAGTTGGCGGCGAGCGCGCGCTGGCGTGCGGCGGCGAGGGTGAGCGTCGTCGTGTCGCCCGATGCGCCCTGTCCCATGAGTGATAGCATAATAGCTATTAGCATATGTATGAGGCACGACTTCCACGCGTGCCGGCCAGGGTCTCCCTCAAGTATCGCACTCGCGAATGCAGGTCAGGACGTGGTGGACTTTGGGCTCGATCACGCGATACAGCACGTGCACGCCATCCCGGCGCGCGGCGACCACATTGGCGCCGCGCAGACGCGCCAGGTGCTGGGACACGATCGCCTGCGGCAGCCGCACGGCCTCCCGGATCTCCGATACGCTCGCTTCCCCCCGCTCCAGCACCTCCACGATCTTCAGGCGCTCGGGATGTCCGAGCAGCTTGATGATGTCGGCGGCGCGGGCCAGCACGGTGGGGTCGATGCGTCGCAACAGCTGTTTGGCAGGCATGCGCAATAGATTAATAGCTATAATACTATGTCGTCAAGCCCGCCCCGCGTCCCCGCAAGCCCGCTGCACTTCACCGGCCGGCTCTCACCGGCCAGAGGTCCGACCACTCCGCCGGCAGCTCGTTCCGCACGTCCGAGATCTCCCCGCCGGACACGTGGTCGTCCAGCAGCCGGAACACCGCGCGGGTGACCTCCTCGGGATCCGCCTCCGGAATGCCCCGGATCAGCGGCCGCCGCACCATGTCCAGGAACTCCTGTCTGGTGCGCGTCCGCTGGGGCGTGGTACTGGGGCGCCAGCCGTCGAAATAGACTCCCTTGATGAGCAGCGGCAGCTGTGCCGCCAGCTGGACCGCCTCGTTCGCCGTCAACCGGTCCCGCAGCGCGTGCAGCACCGACCGCAGCGCGAGCAGGCTCGCGTCCAGATCGCCCCACCCCAGATCACCGTCGAGCTCCTGCAGCCAGGCATTCGATTTTTGGAGCGCCCGCTCCCACACATGCGACCCGCCCGCCATGGCCGAACTCCTTTCGAAACGGTTACGCCACGATCCGGGGACTCTGCTTCTCGAGCAGCCGGCCGATCGGCCCTGCCTCTTCGATCAGCAGCCCCAGGATGTCGTCGATGCTGAGAATCCCGACCAGCCGCTTCCCTTCGCCCGTCACGATGAGCCGCCGCGTGCCCTTCTCGGCCATGCGGGTGATCGCTTCCTCGATAGACGCTTCTTCGTCGATCGCCTTCACCGGGCGTGTCATGATCTGTGCAACGGTGGCACGATCCGGGTCCAGGCCGCCCGCCACGCAGCGGAGCGCGATATCCCGGTCCGTCACCAACCCGACCGCTTCGCCCGCTCCGTCGCCCTCCACCACCACGAGCGTCCCGACTTCCTGCTCCGCCATCCGGCGCGCGGCCACCCGCACCGGCTCATTGGGCCATGCCGTCGCAACCATCCGGCTGCAAATCCTTCCCGCAGACATAGATCCTCCTTTGCGAACCGTACCGATGGGTCTTCGTTGCAGCTTAGGTCGAAGAGGACATGGCGGGCGTGAAACAGGCCTGAGATACCCTTCCGGCGGTGGATGCGGATTGAACGATCCTTCCGATTGTCCTCATGACCTCCTTGTCCGGCGACGCGTAGTGTCCGAGCAGGAGAAGCACGATGAGTACTCTACCGACACGGCCCCTGGGCGAGACCGGGCTGCACATCACACCCATTGGCCTGGGCACCTGGGCGCTTGGCGGACCGGGCTGGGCGTACAGCTGGGGTCCACAGGCGGATGCGGCCTCGCTCGGTGCGATGCACCACGCGCTGCGGCGCGGGATCAACTGGATCGATACCGCGCCGGTGTACGGGTTGGGGCACGCCGAGGAGCTCGTGGGACGT
>DATGDT010000043.1:0-10038 GCA_035310725.1 Gemmatimonadales bacterium | reverse complement strand
CCCGGCCGGTGCCCAGGGCGTCCCACAGCTGGGCCGCCTTTTCCGGCATGAAGGGCAGCGCCAGGCCGGCGAGGCTGGCGACGGTGCGGGCCAGGTTCGCCAGCACCGTGTCCAGCTCCGCGTCGCGTTGCTCCTTGGCGAGCTTCCAGGGCGCGGTCTCTTCCACGTAGCGGTTGGCGCGCGTGGCGAGCGCGATGAGCCGCGCGGCGCCCTCGTCGAGCGCGAGCGCGTCCATGGCGCCGGTGTAGGCGGCGAGGATGTCGCGGGCGTCGTGCTCGAGCGGCGTCGCGAACGCCGTGGGATCGCGCGGCACGACGCCGGCGCGGTAGCGTTGCACCATCGACAGCGTGCGGGACGCGAGATTGCCGAACGTGTCGGCCAGGTCGGCGGTGTAGCGCGCGTCGAAGCGCTCCCAGGTGAAATTGCCGTCGTTCTCGAAGCCGATCTCGCGCAGCAGGAAGTAGCGCAGCGCGTCGGGTCCGTGGCGGCCGATCGCCTCGTCCACATTCACCACCGTGCCGGCCGTCTTGCTCATCTTCGCGCCGCCCCATTGCACGTAGCCGTGCGCCCACACCCGGCGCGGCAATGCGACGTCGGCCGCGAGGAGCATCGCCGGCCAGACGACGCAGTGGAAGCGCGTGATCCCCTTGCCGATCACGTGGAGATCGGCGGGCCAGCGCTGCTCGTAGCCCGCGTCGGGGAATCCGGTCGCGGTGAGATAGTTGATCAGCGCGTCGAACCACACGTAGACGGTCTGCTGCGGGTCGCCGGGATACGGGATGCCCCACGGCAGGCGCTGGCGCGAGATGGAGATGTCCTGCAGGCCGCCCTCCAGCAGCCGCAGCACCTCGTTGCGGCGGATCGCGGGCTCCACAGCGAAGGTCCCGTCCGTGATGAGCTGCAGCACGCGGTCGCGATAGGCGCTCAACCGGAAGTAGTGGTTGCGCTCGCGCTTGGGTACCAGCTCGAGAGTGGGGTGCTCGATGCACCGGCCGTCGACGATCTGGCTCCCCTGCTTGAACTCCTCGCAGCCGGTGCAGTACAGCCCCTCGTACTCGGCCTCGAACAGGTCGTCGGGGCGGCGGCTCTGGATGCGCTGCAGCAGCGCGGTGACGGCGCGGGCGTGCCGCGGCTCGGTCGTGCGGATCCAGTCGTCGTGGCTGCAGTGGAGTCGCTGCCAGTAGGTCGTGAACGTGGCGTTCATGCGGTCCACCCACGCCTGCGGCGTGACGCCGGCCCGCGCCGACGCCTGGATCACCGACTGGCTGTGCTCGTCCATGCCCATCAGGAAGTGGACCGCGTCACCCCGGAGACGGCGCCAGCGCGCGATGCAGTCGGCGCCGACCTTCTCGAGCGCGTGGCCGAGATGGGGGTCGCCGTTGGAGTAATCGATCGCCGTCGTGAGGTAGAACTCAGGCACCGGGGGGTGACCCTCCGCCGCCGCGAGGGCGCCGGCGCCGACGCCGGCGGCGATGCTCACCACCCGGCGATGCGGGTGGGGCCGGCGTGGTCGAAGGGGCCTGGGGAGTCTCGCTCGCCGGCGGGGCGGCGGGCGGCGCGGGCGGCACGGGCGTCGCCACGGTGACCGGTGCTGCGGACGCCGGCACCGCGTCGGGCGCCGCAGCGCCCAGCTCTTCGCGCAGCTGCTCGAGTGCGATGACGCGGGTGCCGTGGTCCTCGGAGCGCAGCGTGACGCGGTCGCGGAAGATATCCACGGCCAGCACCCGCTCGGGCCCTGCGGCGGTCTGCAGCACCTTCCCTTCCTTGGGGAAGCGCTTGCGGCTCTGGACGTAGAAGTCGTGCTCGTAGTGGAGGCAGCACAACAGCCGGCCGCAGGGGCCGGAGATCTGCGACGGATTGAGCGAGAGGTGCTGGTCCTTGGCGACCGACAGGTTGACCGGCCGCAGCTCGGGAAGCCAGCTGGCGCTGCAATACTCCCGGCCGCAGCGGCCGATGCCGGAGAGCCGTCGCGCCTCGTCGCGCGCCCCGATCTGGCGCAGCTCGATGCGCGTCCGGAAGACGGCGGCGAGGTCGCGCACCAGGGCGCGGAAATCCACCCGCTGCTCGGCCGTGAAGTACAGCGTGAGCTTGCGGCGATCCCACTGCCACTCGGCGTCGGAGATCTTCATCGGCAGGTTGTGCGTCCGGACCCGGTCGCGAGCCGTGCGCCGCGCCGCGTCTTCCTCGGCGTGCAGCTTCTCGGCCTGCTCCACGTCGGCGGTGGAGGCGCGGCGCAACACGTGGCGCTCCACCGTCGCGGGGACATCGGGAAGCGGGCAGCCGCCGCAGCCGCGCGCACACTTCTTGAGGGCCACCTCGCCGAGGGCCGACACGCGGCCCAGGTCCTGGCCCCGCTCGACCTCGACGATGACGGGGTCGTGGAGTCCCAGGGGCTCGGCCGCATCCCAGTTGAAGTACTCCTGCCGGTTGCCCTTGAACCGCACCTCGACGACCGCGCTCACTTCTCGCTCAGGGCGCCCATCGAGAGGTACTTCTCTTCGCGCCGCTTCAGGAGCCTGTCGATCTTGACGCGGCGCAGTTCGCGCACGTGGCGGCGCAGCGATTCGCCCAGCGCCTGCGCGGTGGCGTCGGGATCCGCGTGGGCGCCGCCGGGCGGCTCCGGGAGGATCTCGTCGATCACGCCCAGCCGCAGGAGATCCTGGGCGGTGAGCTTGAGCGCCTCGGCGGCGCGCTCGCGTTGGCTGGCGTCCTTCCACAGGATGGCGGCACAGCCTTCCGGCGTGATCACGGAGTACACGGAGTTCTCGAGCATCAACACCCGGTCGGCGAGCCCCACCGCCAGCGCGCCGCCCGAGCCCCCCTCGCCGATCACCGCCGCGATGGTCGGCGTGCGCAACGACGCCATCACCAGCAGGTTGCGGGCGATGGCTTCCGCCTGACCCCGCTCCTCGGCCGCGAGACCCGGATACGCGCCCGGCGTATCGACCAGCGTGATCACCGGCGCGTGGAATTTTTCGGCGAGCCGCATCAGGCGCATCGCCTTGCGGTAGCCCTCGGGATGCGCCATGCCGAAGTTGCGCTGCAGGTTCTCCTTGGTGTCGCGCCCTTTCTGGTGCCCGATCACCATGACCGACACGCCGTCCAGCCGTGCCCACCCGCCCACCATCGCCGGATCGTCGCGGAACAGCCGGTCACCGTGCAACTCGACGAAGTCCGTGAACACCGTGCGGAGATAATCCAGCGAGTAGGGGCGGCGCGGATGCCGGGCCACCTGGACGCGCTGCATCGGCGTGAGGTTGCGATAAATCTCGGCGCGCAGCTCGGCCAGCTGGCGCTCGAGCGGCCCCATATCCGCCGCCTGCTCGCCCCCGGCCTTCTTGAGCTCTTCGATCTGCCGCTCGATCTCGAGCAGCGGACGCTCGAAGTCGAGCGTGTAGGTCGCCATGCCCGGTCAGCTCGCTTTCACGAGATGCACCCCGTCGGCCCCGAAAATGCCACGCAGCGCGCCCAACAGCTCCTCGTCGGGCTCTACCCGCAGGCTCCGACTCACGAGCCGGGCCGCGAGCGGCACGCTGCCGCCGTTCCCCTCGCGGCGTTCGCCGCCGCCGTTGCCGTCCTCCCATTCCACCAGCACCGGTGCCGGTCCGGGGTGTGCGGCGCACAGGGCGGCGGCCGCGCGCGTGGCGTCCGCGTCCGGCGGTCGCGCGGCACTCCAGCGGAGCGCGAGGCCGATCTGCCCGCTTTCCTTCAGCTCCTCGAGGGGCCGCGCCCCTTCTACTATGAAGGGCGCCGCCTCCTCTCCCCGGTCGCGGAGGCTGTACCCGCCCGTCAGCAGCATCGAGCGGTCGGGGTGGATCACGGAGTTGAGCCGCGCCCACGCTTCCGGGAATACCAGGGCCTCGGCGGTGCCGTGGAAGTCCTCCAGCACCAACCGGGCGTATTCCGCGCCCGACTTCTTCGACACCTGCCGCTTCACCACCGTGACCACCGCCGCCACGGTGACCTTCTGATCGCTCCAGGTCCCGAGCGTCGCGGTGGTGCGGGTCCCGAAAAGCTCCACCTCCGCGCGGAACTTGGCGAGGGGGTGCCCGGAGATGAAGAAGCCGAGGACCGCTTTCTCCCGCGTCAGGCGCTCGTGCTCGGTCCAGGGCGGGACTTCGGGGAGTGGGGAGTGGGGAGCGGGGGTGGCGCTGTGATCCCCGAACAGGGCGCCCTGGCCTGCCTCGCGCTCCACCTGCCGGGCCTGGGCCTCGCCGAAGGCATGCTCGAGCGCCGCCACGAGCTGCGCGCGATGGCCGCCGAGCGAGTCGCAGGCCCCGGCGTCGATCAGCGCCTCCAGCACCCGCTTGTTGCACAGTCGCAGGTCGATGCGCTCGCACAGCTCGACCAGGGAGCGGTAGGGGGCCTGGGCGCGCCCCGCGAGGATCGACGCGATGGCGCCTTCCCCGACCATCTTGACGGCTCCCAGCCCGAAGCGGATGCGCCGTTCGCCCACGACCGTGAACTTGAAGCGCGACTCGTTGACGTCGGGGGGGAGGACCTCGAGGCCGAGCTCGCGCGCCTCGTTGATGTACTCCACCACGCTGTCGGTATCGCCGATCTCGCTCGACAGCAGCGCCGCCAGGAATTCCGCCGCGTAGTGCGCCTTGAGCCACGCCGTCTGGTAGGAGAGGATGGAATACGCGACCGCGTGCGACTTGTTGAACCCGTAGCGCCCGAAGGTCTCGATCTGCGCCGCGATGTCCTCGATCACCCGGCGGTCGTGCCCGCGGGCCACCGCGCGCTCCACGAACCGGCCCAGCTCCTCCTGGATCAGCTCCTTGATCTTCTTGCCCACCGCCTTGCGCAGCACGTCGGCTTCGGCGAGCGAGTAGCCCGCCAGCACGTTCGCGATGCGCATCACCTGCTCCTGGTAGGTGATCACGCCGTAGGTGGGCTTGAGCAGCTCCTCGAGCGCCGGGTGCGGGTAGCGCACCGTTTCGCGGCCCAGCTTGCGGTTGATGAAGACGAGATGCATCCCCGTGTCGAGTGGACCGGGGCGGAGCAGGGCGTTCGCGGCCACCAGGTCGTCGAACCGGTCGCACTTCATCTGCCGCAGGCAGTCGGTGGCCAGCGGCGACTCGAACTGGAAGACGCCGGCGGTGCGCCCCGAGCGCAGCAGCCGGTATACCTCGGGGTCTTCCAGGTCCAGCGCGTCCATGTCGAGGGCGACGCCGTGCCGCTCCCGCACCATCTCGATGGTGTCATGGATGACCGTGAGGGTGCGCAGCCCGAGCAGGTCGATCTTGAGCATCCCGACCTTCTCGAGCGCCACCATGTCGTACTGCGTGATGATCGCTTCGTCGTCCTGCGGGGCGAGGCACACCGGCACGTAGTCGGTGAGCGGGCCCGGGGCGATCACCACGCCGGCGGCGTGCACCGACGCGTGGCGCGCCAGCCCCTCGATGCGGCTGCCGAGGTCGATCACCTTGCGGACGCGCTCGTCCTGCTCGGTGATGGCGCGCAGCTCGGGGACCTTCTGCGCCGCTTCCGCCAGCGTCCACATCGCCGCCGGCCCCGCCGGGATCAGTTTCGTGGTCCGGTCCACCTCGCCGATCTCCAGGCGCAGCGTGCGGGCCACGTCGCGGAACGCGGCGCGGGCCTTCATCGTCCCGAACGTGATGATCTGGCCCACCGACTCGCGCCCATAGCGCGCCCGCACGTACTCGATCAGCTCGCCGCGCCGCTCGAAGCAGAAGTCGAGGTCGATGTCCGGCATCGAGATCCGCTCGGGATTGAGGAACCGCTCGAACAGCAGATCGAAGCGCAGCGGATCGACGCTGGTGATGCGTAAGGCGTACGCGGTCAGCGACCCGGCGGCAGAGCCGCGCCCCGGACCCACCGGGATGCCGCGGTCGCGGGCCGCCTTGATGAGATCGTAGACGATCAGGAAGTACCCGGCGTAGCCGGTCCGCTGGATCACGTCCAGCTCGAAGGCCAGGCGCTCCTCGACCGCCGGGGGCAGGGGGTCCCCGTAGCGCTCGCGCGCGCCCGCGCGCGCGAGGTGCACCAGCAGGTCGTTGTCGGTCGCGAACTCCGCCGGGCGGGGGTACTGCGGCAGGAAGTACCGCTTCTCGAAGTCGAACTCGCACAGCTCGGCCACCCGCGCCGTCTCGGCCAGCACGTCCGGCCGGCCGGGAAACAGCGGCTTCATCTCCTTCTCGCTCTTGACGTAGCTCTCCGAGCCGAAGAAGCGGAACCGCTTGGGGTCGTCCAGGTCCTTGCCCGTGCCGATCGCGAGGAGGACGTCGTGCGCCTCCGCGTCATCCTTGCGCAGGTAGTGGGCGTCGTTGGTGGCCACGACCGGGATGCCCAGCTCCTGGGAGAGGCGGAACATGCCGGCGGTGACGATCTCCTCCTCAGCGATCCCGTGGTTCTGCACCTCGAGCCGGAAGCCGTCGGGGCCGAACAGGCGCGCGAAGTACTCGGCGCTGGCCTTCGCGGCCTCGTACTGACCCGCGCGCAGGTAGAGCGCGATCTCCCCGGAGAGGCAGGCGGCCAGGCAGATCAGCCCTTCCTTGTGCCGCTCCAGCACTTCGCGATCGATGCGCGGCCGGCGATAGAAGCCTTCGAGGTACCCGATCGACGAGAGCTTGACGAGGTTGCCGTAGCCCGTGCGGTTCCGGGCCAGCAGGACGAGATGGGAGTAGGGGCCGGGGGCGTCGGCGGGCTTCTCGCGGGCGTGCCGGCTCCCGAAAGCCAGGTAGGCTTCGAAGCCCAGGATCGAGCGGACCTTCCGGGCCTTGGCTTCTTCATAGAAGGTCCAGGCGCCGTGGAGGTTCCCGTGGTCGGTGATGGCGAGCGAATCCATCCCCAGCGCCACGATCCGGTCCAGCAAGTCCGGGATGCGGTTGGCGCCGTCGAGGAGAGAGTATTCGCTGTGAGTATGGAGATGAACGAAGGCCATCGCGCCGACCGCGGAATCAAGCCAAGATACGGGCGCCGGCTCGCATTGTCAAAACCCTTTGCGGCGCCGAGATTTCGCCGACTCCATGCGCACCGCCGCCCGCCTGTTCGCGCTCGCGCTCGTCCTGGCGCTGGTCTACAAGTACACGGCCGGAGCGCCAGCCGAGCTCCGGGCCGCGCTGGCCCTGGGCGTGCTGGTCGTGGCCGCCGAGCTCGTGGGCCGGCTCGCGCTGCGTGTGGGGTTGCCTCGCGTGTCGGGATTCGTCGCGGCCGGCCTGCTGCTGCGCGCCAACTGGTCGGTCAATCGGGTGGACGAGCTGGAGACGCTGCAATTCGTCGCCGATGCCGCGCTGGGGCTGTTCGCGCTGCGCGCCGGTCTCGCGTGGCGCAGTGACGGCACCGGCGCCACCGCCGGGCTCGGACGCTATCTCGCATCCTCCCTGGTGCTGCCGTTCGCGCTGACGGCCGCCGTCGTGTACGCGCTGCATCCCTGGTTCCCACTCACCGTGCATCAGCCCTCCCGCGACGCGCTGGCGGTGGCCCTCGTCCTCGGCGCCTTCACTGCCGTGGCGGCGCCGGCGCTCGCGTGGGTGACCCTGACCGACGGCCCCGCCGGACCCCTGGGGGAGGTGCTGCTGCGGCTCCACGCGCTGCGCGACATCGGCGCCGTGCTGTTGTTCGCCGCGGCCCTGGCGCTCGCGCGACCGCTCGCCAGCGCGGGCGCGCTCCAGCCGCTCGCCTTCGCACCGCCGCTGGCCGCGCTCGGCGCCGCGGCGCTCGCCGGTGTGCTGCTGGCGACCCTGGCTGGCCGGTTCCGCCGGTTACTGGGCTCGGATCCCGGAATCTTCACACTGGCCCTGGCGTTCGGGGCCGCCCTGGCGGCACGGGCCGGGCCGGCGGAAGTCACGCTGGCGGCGCTCGTCGCCGGGATCGGACTGTCGCGCTTCGACGCCGAGACGGCCGCGCTGTTGCGCGCGCGGTTCGACGTCCACGCCGCCGCTCTGGCAGCCGGTGCCTTCGCGCTCTTCGGGGCGCGGCTCGACCCATCGGTGCTCCTCGAGATCTGGCCCTGGGTCGTGGCGCTCGCGCTCCTGCGTGCCGCCGGGCTCTACTGGGGGGGACGCCTGGCCGTGCGCGGGGGGGAGCTGCTGGGCACCGATGACCTGGTCCGCTCGGGGTGGCTCGGGCTCATTGGGCAGGCGGGAGTAGGATTGCTGCTCGCCGCCGCGGGGCGGCGGGCATTCCCCGAATGGGGTGTATCATTCGAGGGTCTGGCGGTGGCGCTCGTGGCGCTGCATGCAGTGGTCGGTCCGATCTGCCTGCGTCGCGCGCTCGCGCGAAGGCCGGCACTCACTGAAGGAGTCACCGGTGGCACGTAACGCGAGAACCGTGAGTTGGCTGATGTGGACCGTGCTCGGCGTGAGCGCGGCGGCGTGCGGCGGCGGAGACGGCACGAAACCTCCGCCGGGGCTGTCCTGCAGCACGTCGGCCGGCCAGTCGGTCACATTGAGCCTGGGGGCATACACGGCGAGACCACCACTGCCGAGCGCCGGGTGTTTCATCTTCCCCGGGAACGCGTCGACGACGGATTCGACGTTCTACCTGCTGGCGGGCCAGCTCGCGACCGATGCCGAGGGTGCCACCGCGGCGTTCATTCTGGACGGCGATACGATCCATCCGGCGCTGGCGGCGGCGCCGGCGAACCCGTTGTCGGCGAGCGGACTGGGTCTGCCCGAGCGGTTCCACGCCTTCCTGCGCCAGCAGGAGCGCAGCCACTACGCCGGCGTGGCGCTGGCGGCGCAGACCGCGGCGGTCGCTCCGGCGCCCGCGCAGCTCGCCGGTCCGCCGACGGTCGGGAGCACGCGCACGTTCAAGGTGTGCTCCAATCTCACCTGCAGCTCGCTGGCAACGGTCACGGCGACGGCCAAGACCGTGAACGGAAAAATGGCGATCTACGTGGACAACAACGCGCCGGCCAACGGCCTCACCCAGGGTGCCCTCGACACCCTGGGCGCGTTGTTCGACACCACCCTGTACGCCGTCGACACCGCGGCGTACGGCCGCGAGTCGGACATCGACACCAATACGGTGGTCATCGTGCTGATGACGAACGTCGTCAACCAGCTGGTGACCAAGACGCAGTGCCAGACCCAGGGGTTCGTCGCCGGGTTCTTCTTCGGCGCCGACATCGATCCGCAGTTCGCCGCGCAGTTCAACAAGGGGGAGATCTTCTACTCGATCGTGGCGGACCCGGACAGCACGCTGTCGTGCGCGCATTCGGTCGCGCGGGTGAAATCCCTCGTGCCGGTCACGTTCATCCACGAATTCCAGCACATGATCAGTTACAACCAGCACGTGCTGGTCCGTGGGGGTAACCCGCAGGTGACCTGGCTCGACGAGGGCATGTCGCATTTCGCCGAGGAGCTGGGCGGCCGGAGCTTCCTCCCGGGGGACCAGGCGCAGTTCTCCAACTTCGTCATCGGCGACCTGATCAACTCGTACCAGTATCTGGATTCCAGCGCGACCCACTTCGTGGCCTTCTCCAGCGGCATCGGCAGCCTCGCCGAGCGCGGCGCGGCGTGGCTGCTCGTGCGCTACATGGTCGACCAGTTCGCCACGGATCTCTCGTTCGCCTCGGTCACGGCCTTCACCCGCTCGCTCGAGCAGACCAACCTGGTGGGTGCCAGCGCCATCGAAACCGCGACCGGCACGCCGTTTCCCACGATCGTCGAGCGCTGGGCCCTGGCGAACTACGTGTCCGACCTCCCCGGATTCACGGCGCCGGCGGAGCTGCAGTACAAGTCCTGGAGTTTCCGGACGACGTTTGCATCGCTCAACTCGCAAGTGCCGTCGATCTTCAAGAAGCCCTTCCCGCTCACGCCGCCGATTACGGCCGGAAGTGCCGTGTCGCTCAGCGGCACGCTGCACGCGGGATCGGCCAACTACGCGCTCGCCTTCCAGCGGCCGTCGGCGCCCGGATTCGATCTGCTGTTCTCGGGACCCAACGGCGCGGCGCTGCAGGGGTCCCTCGATCCGCGCCTGAACATCCTCCGGATCCGCTAGTGTCGTGACGCCCCGTCGACGTCTTCTCTGGACGTCGCTGCCCGCCGTCCTCCTGGCGTTCCCCGTCGC
>DATGDT010000042.1:0-4097 GCA_035310725.1 Gemmatimonadales bacterium | reverse complement strand
ACTACCTCCCCCTTCCCGGGGCGGATGGGCGGATCGCCGGATGGGCGGATGGAGGACTCGCCCAGGCCGTTCTATCCGACAATCCGCCCATCCGCCTATCCGTCATAGATATTTCCTCAGCACCTCGGGCACCCGCTCCGGCGTCACGCTCTCGATGAAGTCGTCGTCGATCATGATCGGCGTGGCGAAGCCGCACGCGCCGAGACACTCCACCTCGATCACCGTCCAGTTGCCGTCGGGACTGGTCGCGCCCAGCTCGCCCGCACCCGTCCCCTGCAGCAGCGCTTTGACCGTGTCTTCGGCGCCGCACAGGTTGCAGGGCGACGTGGTGCACACCTGCACGAAGTGCTTCCCCACCGGATGCGTGTGATACATCGTGTAGAACGTCACCACGCCCTTCACGAACGCCGGCGTGAGCGACAGCACCTCGGCCACTTCGGACATGTTGCGATCCGAAATCCAGCCGCGCTCGCGCTGCACCAGCCACAGCGCCGGCAGCAGCGCCGCCTGCTTCGTCGGGTAGCGCAGCAGGATCTTCTGCAGCTCCTCGAGCGAGCGGCCTACGAAGACCGGCTCGTACGCCTCCGTGCCCGCGGGAATATGCGCCGCGCTCACCGGTCCACCTCCCCCATCACGATGTCGATCGAGGCATTGATGGCGATCAGGTCGGACAGCAGGTGGCCCTCGGCCATCTTGGAAATCGCCGCCAGGTTGATGAACGCCGGCGGGCGGATGCGCCACCGCACCGGCTTCGCGGTCCCGTCGGAGACGAAGTAGTAGCCCAACTCACCCTTGGGATTCTCGACCCCGACGTAGGCTTCGCCCACCGGAGCCTTCACCCCCTCCATCACCTGCTTGAAGTGATAGATCATCGCCTCCATGTCGTTCATGGCGCGCGACTTGGGAGGCAGGATGACGCGGGGATCGTCCACGTTCACGGGCCCGTCGGGGAGCCGGTCCAGCGCCTGCTCGAGAATCCGGTTGGACTGGTAGCACTCTTCCAGGCGACACAGGTAGCGGTCGTACACGTCGCCGTGCTCGCCCACCGGGACCTCGAAATCGTAGGTCTCGTAGTCGAGGTACGGCTGGTCCTTGCGCATGTCCCAGGGCACACCCGAGGCGCGCAGCATCGGGCCCGAGAGCGAGTAGTTGATCGCTTCCGCGGCCGTCATCACGCCGATGCCCTGCGTGCGTCCCGCCCAGATGGCGTTGCGCGTCAGGATGCGGTCGATCTCGTTCAGCGTCTTGGGATAGGTCTTGGTGAAATGGCGCAGCCCTTCCACGAACCCGTCGGGGATGTCGGCCATCATGCCGCCGACCCGCGTCAGGCTGGTGGTGAGCCGGGCCCCGGTCCACATCTCCTGCAGGTTGTAGATGCGCTCGCGCTCCTGGAACGCCCACAGGAACGGCGTGAAGGCGCCGAGGTCGATGGCGGTCGTGCCGAGCCAGACCATGTGCGAGATGATGCGGCTCATCTCGCACGCGATCACGCGCAGCACGGTGCAGCGCGGCGTGATCTCGATGCCCATCAGCTTCTCCGCCGCCAGCGCCAGGGCGACGTTGTTCGCCATGGGCGAGAGGTAGTCGGTGCGGTCGGTGAGCGGGATGATCTGGTTGTAGTGGCGGTACTCGCCCAGCTTCTCGAAGCCCGAATGCAGATACCCGAGGTGCGGGATCACGCGCACCACGGTCTCCCCGTCCAGCTCCACCACGAGCCGCAGCACGCCGTGGGTGGCGGGATGCTGGGGCCCCAGGTTGATCAGCAGGTGCTCGCCCCCCACATCCGGCTCGGCCGGCTGCGGGGCCTCGGCCATGGTGAGCGGCACGCGCACCGGCTCGCCCCGGGCATCCACGCCCGGCGTGGCGACGTCGAGCTCGACCGTGCGCTTGTTCATTCGGACTCCGGCACCACGCCGCGCTCGCCGCGGCGCAGCCGCTCGCGCATGTCGGCGGGCACCTCGTCGAACGCCTCGGCGATGGACAGCTCTTCCAGCGAGTAGTGCGCCTCGGGATTGGCGTTCAGCGCCTGATGCACCTGCTCGGCGCGGCTGAAGCGGCCGCGCAGCGGGAAATCCTTGCGCAGCGGATAGCCCTCGGCGTAGGTCTCCCACATCAGGATGCGCCGCAGGTCCGGGTGTCCGGCGAACACGATGCCGAACATGTCGTAGACCTCGCGCTCGAGCCAGTTCGCCCCGGCCCAGAGCGGCGTGACCGAGTCCACCGCCAGCTCGCCCTGCGGGTCGAGCTCCACCTTCACGCGCAGGTCCAGCTTGCGCTCGAGCGACCGCACCTGGTAGACGACCTCCATGGCGCGCTCGCGGTCCCGGTATTCGACGGCGGTGACGTCCACGAAGTAGTCGTAGCGCTGCCCGGGGGTGTCGCGCAGCCAGCGCATCACGTCGAGCAACCGCGCACCCGCCACGACGACGACGCTCAGGCCGTCGCGCGCTTCGCTCGCGCGGCCGATCGCGTCACCGAAGGTCGCCCGCAGCGTGTCGACGGTCGGGTTCACGCCGAGCGGAATTGGTGGACGGAGTTGCCGAAGGGCTCGGAGATCTCGTCGATCTCGGCCGGCGGAAGGCGCAGCCCGTGCGCATCCAGCGGGTGCTCGTCGCGGCGCGGCACCGCGTCGAACAGCGATTCCCCCTTGATCTTCTTGTGGAGCAGCAGGATGCCGTACAGCAGGCCTTCGGGGCGCGGCGGGCAACCCGGCACGTACACGTCCACCGGGACGATCGTGTCGATCCCCTGCACCATCGCATAGTTGTCGAAGATCCCACCGGTCGAGGCGCAGGCGCCCATCGAGATCACCCACTTGGGCTGCGGCATCTGGTCGAAGATGCGGCGGATCACCGGGGCGAGCTTGAAGGGCAGCCGCCCGGCGCAGATCAGCACGTCGGCCTGGCGCGGCGAGAACGCCTGCCGCTCCATCCCGAATCGGGCCAGATCGTAGCGGGAGGCCGCGGTGGCCATGAACTCGATGGCGCAACAGGCGGTCCCGAACGGCATCGGCCACAGCGAGTTGGCGCGCGACTGGTTGACGGCCCAGTCCACCAGCTTCTCGAAGCGCGTCAGGTGGAAGTTGGGCGAGCCGGCAACCTCTTTGGTCTCCAAAACATGTTTCATATCGAGGCAACACCGTCGAGCAAAGGCGTCAAGTAGAAACGCCGACGCCTTTGCTCGACGCCTTTAGTAGTTAGTCCCACTGCAGTGCTCCCCGCTTCCATACGTAGACATACCCCACCGCCAGAATCACCAGAAATACCACCATCTCGACCAGCAGGAACCCCGTGGTGATGCTCCCGGCGCCGGTCTTGTAGATCGCGGCCCACGGCAGCAGGAACACGGTTTCGATGTCGAAGATGATGAACAGCATGGCGACGAGGTAGAACTTCACGGAGAACCGCTCGCGCGCGCCGCCCAGGGGAGGGATGCCGCTCTCGTAGGGACTCCCCTTCACCGCGGTCGGCCGGCGCGGTCCCGCGAAGTGCGAGAGCACGATCAGCAGGACCGCGTTGCCCGCGACGAACGCGAACAGGATCAGGAAGATGAGATAGGGTCGGAGCACGGTCTCGTGAAAAATTTCACTAGAGCCGGTATGAAGGTATCTGTCACCTTCGCGAGTGTCAACCGAACCTCGTGGCGTAAGTGTCGATGGCGCCGTTAGATTGCGCCGCCATGTCGATCAAATCCGACCGCTGGATTCGGCGCATGGCGACCGAGCATCGCATGATCGAGCCGTTCGCCGAGGAGCAGGTCCGCAGCGGGGTGATCTCCTACGGCGTGTCCTCCTACGGCTACGACATGCGGGTCGCCCCCGAGTTCAAGATCTTCACCAACGTCCTCTCCGCCGTCGTCGACCCCAAGCACTTCGATCCCAAGTCGTTCGTCGAATTCACGGGCGAGGTGTGCATGGTGCCGCCCAACTCCTTCGCCCTGGCACGCTCGGTCGAGTACTTCCGCATCCCGCGCAACGTGCTCACCATCTGCGTCGGCAAGAGCACCTACGCCCGCTGCGGCATCATCACGAACGTCACCCCGTTCGAGCCCGAGTGGGAGGGACACGTGACGCTCGAGATCTCCAACACCACGCCGCT
>DATGDT010000041.1:0-1605 GCA_035310725.1 Gemmatimonadales bacterium | reverse complement strand
CGCTCCGGTTGCCCGCCCTGCTCCGCGAGCCACGCCGCCAGGTCGCCGTGCTCGGCGTACTCCATGGCGAGGCAGTAGCGCATCACCGGGCCTTCGGCGGTGACGAAGCGATCGTACACGCGCAACGCCCGCGGCTCGCGGTACAGCAGCTGCGCGAAGTACGCCTCGCGCAGCCAGCCGGTCATCTGGTGGCTGATCTTGACGCAGACCCGGGCCGGGAGGGAGCCGATGTGCTCGGGCGTAGCCAGGTAGATCTCGCCGAACCCGCCTTTCCCGATCAGCCGGTCGAGGTGATAGGTCCGCCCCGTCTCGGAGGAGTACGCCGTCGCGCGGGACGGGGCGCCCGGCGATGGGGCGCGGGCGCGCGGGGCGGCGAGGATGGTGCCCGGGCGCTGGGTCCGGCGCGCCGAGCGCCGGGCCGAGGAGGCGCGCTGCGAGCGGCGTTCGGTCGGGGTCATGGAGCTAGTATCTAGCGAAAAACGGGTCCCGGGCAAACGGGGAGGACGGTGGAGGACGGTGGAGGACGGTGAGGGGGAGTTACGGCCGGCCAGCCGGAAGGAGGTGCAGACCGGCGACGATCACACCGACTAGCAGGCCGATGGCGCTGATCCACAGGCCCACCATCCAGCGCATCAGCATCTTGCCCTGAGTATGCAGCGCCTCGTGGAGGTCGGCGCGGAGCTCGGCGAGGCGCTGCTCCAGCTTCGCGTCGAAGCGTGCGAAGTTGAGCTCGTTCAGCTCACGCAGGTCCCCACGATAGGTCGCGTCTGCCTGGTTGAACCAGTTGACCAACTCGTCCACCGCCTCGTGCCCCAATTTGCGATAGAACTGCTCGGAGAACTTCACGGTCAAGGGCACCGCCGCCTCACCGGCTGGAGTCGGTGCCAGCCTAATACTACGCTCGGCAGTCCGGGTAATCAAAATCCTGCATACGCCATCGAAACAACGCCGGGGGCGCGCCTTGGCGCCGTGTCGTACGGGGCTCACGCGACCGGAGGAAGTCCTTTAGGGCTTTAGCGTGTCGCCCCGGAGCGGGAAGGCGGTGGAGGACGGTGGAGTCCCTCCACTGTCTTCGGTGTTCCCTGACCCCTGACCCCGGACCCCCGGCACCTGACACCCGGGGTTGCAGGGCGGAGGGGAGCTACCGCGGCAACGGCTCCAGGTGGCGCGACGCCAGCTGCGCGTTGAGCCCAGGGACCACCTTGCCGGCCCAGGCGTCGAACGCCTGCATCACGTCGGCCAGCTCGCGCGCGATGGCGTCGGCGCGCTCGACCTGGGTCTGCGACGGGCGCCCCTCGTAGTTCACCACGCTGCCGTACAGATCGGCGAGATTCTCGCGCAGCCGCTCCTCGCCGGTGATCGCGCCGCCCTCGGTGGTGGCGACGATCTTCTTGCGCAGCGAATCCGCCGTCCCCGCCGCGCTCCGCACGGCGGCGGCGAGCGAATCGCCGGCGGGGAGCTTGCCGGCGCGCGCCTCCAGCGCCTGGCGCAGGGCGTTGATGCGCAGCACGTCGTCGGTCATCCGGTTCAGGAGGTCGGCCAGCTGGAGCGAGAGCTGGTACTGCGCCACGCGCTCCGGCATGGTGTGCGTCGAGCGCGGGTCCG
>DATGDT010000040.1:0-4224 GCA_035310725.1 Gemmatimonadales bacterium | reverse complement strand
GCCCTCGACGGCGATGGCGCGGCGATCGAGCGAATCGGCACGGGCCGCGAGCCGCCGCGCGCTCGAATCGCGGGCCAACGCCGAATCTCCACGGAGCTGGGCCGAGAGCGACCCGAGCTGTGCGCGCACCCACTCGAGCCGGTTGATCATGCGCGCGACGCTGTCCTGCTCGTCGCGGATCATCCGGCCCAGCCGACTCTGCGCCAGGAGCGACGAGTCGGTGGCCGTCGTGTTGGGGTCGCGCAGCACCACGAGCGACTGACTCTGGGCGCTGTCGCCCACGATGAGGCGCACCGCGTAGGTCCCGGGGGGCACGAGCGGCCCGCGCATCGAGAGATCGAGGTCCCAGGTCACGAGCGGGCGCGTGCCGTCCTCCCCGACGCGCACCCAGCGCGCGTCGGGCGGCGGCGTGCGCAGCCTGGGGACCGCGGGTGGGGCGCTGCGGAGGTCCCACCAGACTCGATTCAACCCGAGCTTGCGTGCGGGAACGAGGACGCGAACCGTGTCGCCATTGGCGGCCAGCACGACCAGCTTGATCGTGGCCCGGTGGGACGCCGTGTCGCGCCCCGCGGGCGCTGGGGACTCGGGCGTCGAGGCCGCCGTGCCCGTGTCTGCCACGGCGGACGACAGGTAATAGGTGAGCGCGGCGCCGGCTCCCGGGTTCTCGCCTCGCACGGCGCTGTTGGGGGCGGCCGCGACACCCTGACTAGCACGGAACCGGTACGCCGGAGACGGAGCGAACAGGTGCGCGCGGCGGGTGAGCGCGGCGGCGTCCACCTGCTCGAGCGGCGAGATGTCGTCCAGGATCCAGAATCCCCGCCCATAGGTCGCCACGACGAGATCGTGGAACCGGGGCTGCACCGTCACCCACGACACCGGGGCGTGGGGCAGGTTGGTCTGCAGCGGCAGCCAGCGGGCGCCGTCATCGAGCGTGACGTAGAGTCCGTTCTCGGTGCCGGCGAACAGCATGCCGCGCCGCACGGGATCCTCGGCCACCATGTGGACGAAGGAGAGGACGGAGCGGGGGAACGTGGTCGAAATCCGTTTCCACGTCCTGCCGTAATCGGTCGTCTTGTAGATGTAGGAGCCGAAGTCGTCGAGCTCGTGCAGGTCCATGGCCAGGTAGGCCGTGCCCGCATCGAAATGCGACGGCTCGATGTTGGTCACCTTCCCCCACGGCGGCAGAGTGGGGATGTTGGCGGTGACGTTCGTCCAGGTGGTGCCGCCGTCCTGTGTGACCTGCACCAGACCGTCGTTGGATCCGGCCCAGATCACTCCGGCCCGGACCGGGGATTCGGCGATGGCGAACAGCGTCGCCCCGTCGAAGGTCATGAGATTGTCGGTCGTCACGCCGCCCGAGCTCTGCTGGTGCGCGGTGTCGTTGCGGGTCAAGTCGGGGCTGATCACCTGCCAGCTCGCCCCACCATCGGAGGTGCGGTGCACGAACTGGCTGCCGACGTACACCTGGCGGTGGTCGTGCGGGGAGACGGCGATCGGGAAATTCCAGTTCCAGCGGTATTTCACGTCGGCGGGTCGCCAGCCGTACGCCGCTTCCGGCCAGACCCGCACGTTGCGCGCGTGGTCGGTGCGCACGTCGTACACCTCGAGGCCGCCGTCGTAGCATCCCGACCAGACGGTCGTGTTATCCATCGTATCGGGAATCGCGAACCCCGCCTCGCAACCGCCGACTCCTCCCCACAGCCCCTCGGTCAGCCCGCCGGAGAGACTGCGGCTCGGCATGCGGTACGAACCGCCGTCCTGTCGGTTGCCGTAGACGAAGTACGGGACGCGGGTGTCGGTCGCGACATGGTACATCTGCGCGATCGGCAGCACGACCCGCGCGTAACTGCGGCCGCGATTCAGCGTGATGCTGGCGCCGCCGTCGTGGGCGATCATGTAGCGGTCGGGATTCTCCGGATCGATCCAGATGTCGTGGTTGTCGCCGCCGGCGCCGAAGCCCGAGCGGGCGAGCGTCCGCCCACCGTCCAGGGAGACGCTGAAGCGGACCGTGACGAAGTACAGCCGGTCTTCGTCGTCCGGCGAGACGGCGAAGCGCACGTAGTAGGGCGCCCGCTCGGCCATGTCGTGATTGCGGCTCATCAACTGCCACGTGTGGCCGCGGTCGGTGCTGCGGTACAGGCTCGGGTCGGTGTCCTCGATCAGCGCGTACACGGTGTTCGGGTCGGAGGGCGCCACGGCGACTGCGATCTTGCCGACCGCATGGCTCGCCGCAGGCAGCCCGTGTCCCGCGAGCCGCTGCCAGGTCACGCCGCCGTCGCGCGACACCCAGAGCCCGCTGCCCGGTCCGCCACTGTGGAGATTCCAGGTCTTGATCTCGAACTGCCACATTCCGGCGAACAGCGTGTTCGGGTCGCCGGGATCGATGGCCAGGTCGGAGCATCCCGTGTTCGGATCCACGAAGAGCACGCGCGTCCATGTCTTCCCGCCGTCCGCGGTCCGGTACACGCCACGGTCGGGGGAGGGGCCGTAGGATCGTCCCAGTGCGCACACCAGCACGATGTCCGGGTTGTAGGGGTGGATGACGATGCGGGCGATGCGGCCGGTGGAGTCGAGACCCATGTGCTGCCAGCTCCGGCCCGCGTCCGTGGAGCGGTACACGCCGTTGCCCAGCGTGGTCGTCGGACGGATGAAGAACGTCTCTCCCGTACCGGCCCACAGCGTGTTGTGGGCCGACGGCGCGATGGCGAGTGCGCCGATCGCCTGAGCCGGCTCGCTGTCGAACACCGCTTGCCAGTGCCCCCCCCCGTCCTCGGTCTTCCACACTCCGCCCGAGGCCGCGCCGACGTAGGCGATGAGCGGGTTGCCCGGCTCCCCGATCACGGCGGAGGCGCGGTTTCCATCGGGTCCGATGAACCGGAACCGCATGTTGGCCCAGAGCGTCGTGTCGACCTGCTGGGCGTGGGCAGGCGGGGCGGCGAGCAGCAGCAGCGCGGCGAGGGACGGGAGACGCGGCATCGGTGACGGCCTCAGGTGGAGATGTGGACGCTCAAGAATGCGGCCTGCGGCGTTCCTGCGCGAGGAGCTACTGCTCGCTCCAGCGCGCGCGGATCCGCACCGTACGTTCCAGCTCGTCCGCGTTCTGCAGCACCTTCTGCCGCAAATCGGCCGGCAGATTCGGATGGTCGGCGAGATACGCGCGCACCACGTCCAGCGCCTGGCGGCTCGTCTGACCGCCCAGGAACGAGCCCAGCCAGGCGCCGAGGAAGAAGATGCGGCGATGGTTCTGGATGTAGGGCAGGGAATCGAGGGCAGGCCGCAGGAAAGGCAACGTGAGCGCCTGATGCTCGATCGCGTTGAACGTGCCGAAGCTGGCGCTGGCCCAGTCTTCGTTGAGCGAGGAGTCGGCGAACCAGCGCCGGAAATAGTCCGCCTTGACCTCCGCGCCGGGCCGCGCCGCACCCGCGACGAAGGCGCGCCGGCGCCCGTCCGGGGTCGTGTCGCGCGCCGCCTGCGCGACGAGCGCCTGTTCGGCCTCCGCATCGCCGAGGGTAAGCAACCGGTTGACGATGCTCCACCGGGTCGGGTCGCGCAACGGAGCGCCGGCCGCGGAGTCGGCGTGCAGCAGGGTCTTCATCTCCACCACCCCCTCCGGGGTCGTGACGAGGCCGAGGAAGGCGTCGAGCGCGGCGCGCCGAATGCCGTAGGCCCGTGCCGTATCGTCCGCCGTCTCCCACAGCACGCGCTCGGCGGCCGCGCCGATGGTCCGTGCCTGGGCGGGAGCGAGATACGCGTCGAGGGCGCGACCCAGCCGGCCCAACAGTGCGGGGACGATCTGCTCGTCGTGCTCGAACGGCAACTCGGCCAGGACGAGGCGCGCGAACCGGGCCGGGTCGAGGCGCGCGTCCCGCACCTGATCCCACAGCGCGCCCCACAGCATCGAGCGGAGCAGTCCGTCGTGCACCTCGCGCAACGCCCCCTGTTCGAGGGCGGTCACGCTGGCCGTGTCGAGCAGCGAGAGGAAGTAGCCGTAGTCTCCCGCGTTGGGGAAGATCCACCACGGCGCCGGACGGCCGCGCGCCTCCGGGACCTCCGTCACCGTCCCCCGGAGCGCGACGGGAAGCCGCACCGGCGCCGCGCCCCGATAGGCGAGCAGGACCTGCGTCCGCATCGGCCACGGCGCCGGGCCGGACAGCGCCGGCTGCGCGGCATGCTGCACGATCTCCAGCCGGGCGACGGTCCCGTTGCGGATCGTCAGACGCGACT
>DATGDT010000039.1:0-8272 GCA_035310725.1 Gemmatimonadales bacterium | reverse complement strand
GAACAGCGTGTCCGGCTTCTGGGGGTCGCAGACGATGTCGCTGACGCCGGTGTCGGCGCTGATCGTCAGCACCGCGGTCCACGTCTTGCCGCCGTCGGTCGTCTTGTAGACACCGCGCTCGGAATTCTTGCCCCAGAGGTGGCCGAGGGCCGCCACCCAGACGGTCGAGTCGTTGTGAGGATCGATCGCGAGCGCCGGGATATCATGGGTGTTGTCGAGCCCCAGGTGCGTCCACTTCCCCCCGCCATCGGTCGATCTGTACACGCCGTTGCCCCACGACGAGCTGTTCCGCCCGTTTCCCTCGCCGGTCCCCACCCACACGAGGTTCGAATCCCGCTGCGACACGGCGACGGCGCCGATCGAGGCGACAGGCTGGTCTTCGAACACCGCGGACCAGGTGGTCCCGTTGTTCGTCGTCTTGAAGAGCCCACCGGTGCCGGCAGCGGCGAAAATCACGCGCGGATTCGCCTCACGCACCGCGAACGCCGACATGCGGCCCCCCATGGTCGAGGGCCCGATCGCGCGGAATTTCAGGCCGCGGTAGAGGAGGGTGTCGAGGAGTCGCGCCGCGGGTGCCGGCGTGGGGGCGGTGCGGCGTTGGCCCGGGAGAGCCGTCGGAGCGAGGACGAGAGCAACCGCCAGGATCGGCCACAGGGTTCGGTTCATGGGGCCAGAAGATGCGTCCTCTGGTCTGAACGCTCAATCCTCTTATTTTGGCAAGGTGACGTCTCCACGGCCGGCTCCCCGCACCAGCCTCTATCCCACCCGCTCCGCCGCCGGGGCGGACCTGGGCAAGGTGCTGGCCTCCCAGGGCTACGTGCACTGCCTGTTACTGGGGATCACGCCCGAAGGGGTCGAGATCGCGGCCAACGCCGCCAAAGCGATGGGCGCGAGCTTCGACGTGCTGGTGGCGGCGTTCATCCGCCTGGGCGACAACCTGGCGCCGGTGGGGGCGCTGGCCGAGAACGCGAGCTCGGCCGAGATGGATCCCGACTTCCAGCCCGGGATCGGCCTCGTCGAGAAGCTCAGCTCGGCGATCGAAGAATCGCGGGCGCGGGTGCGTCGCGACCTGGTGTTGTACCGCTCCAACCGGCCCATCAAGAACTTCGACGACCGCCAGGTGATCATCGTTGACGGGCAGGTCTTTTATCCGTGGAAGGTGCTGGCGGCGGCGCGCGCGGTGGAGGAGCGCGGGGCCCGGCGCATCGCGATCGCTACACCCGTGGCGAGCACCGACGCGGCCATCCGCGTCCGGGCGCGGCGCTTCGAGTTCGTGTGCCCCAACGTGCTGGAGGGGGAGGCCCAGAGCCGGATGCTCTACGGTGACGCGCTGGGGGAGAGCCCGGAGCGGCTGAAGAGTATTCTGATCGCGCACCAGGCAGCATAGCGGGCGGATAGGCGGATGGGCGGATAGGCGGATGGAGTTCAACGACGAGGCGTTGGCGTCGCTCCCTTCGCCATCGCCTTGTACAGCCCCATGGTCAGTTTCCCGGCTGTGTCGGCCTTCGTCTCGAAGGCTTTCCATCGCGGTTCATCTAACAGTTCAAGATCTCTCGCGAGCAGCGCCGAGTAGCGCAGCTCGGAGAGTGAGCCGAGCGCAATATCGAGGTAGCGACGAAACTCGGTGCAACCTCGTTTGGCGCTTCCCTCGGCAATGTTGGCCGCCACTGAAAAGGCGGCTCGTCGCATCTGGGAGGTAATTCCGTAGAGCTCGTGTTTCGGGAAATCCCGGGTCAGCCGGTATGTCGCGATCGCCAACTCGTGGCACGATCGCCAAGCCTGAAATCGCTCGTAGGGCATCATCCTGGCGAATATTGAAACAAAGATGCGGGATGCGTCACCGAATCCACGCACCCCGCATCAAAACTACCCATCCGCCAATCCGCCTATCCGGCCATCCGCCTAGTACTTCACATCCACCATCCCCCGCTCCAGCCACGCATGCTCACCGCGGAGCACTTCCTGCGCGACCTTGTAGGTCGGCACGTCCTCGTTGCGCCACAGGCCCTGGAACTTGGCCTTGACCCGGCCGCGTGCCTGGCGACAGAACACGTCGGCCACCCGCACGGCGTGCGCACCGGCGGTGGGGTCGGACTTGAGGAGGCGCGCCGCGCGCGAGCAGGTCGCCGCCATGGCGAACAGCTCGGCGCCCACATCCACCAGGCGGAACAGGACGCCCTGCCGCTGCTCGAGCTTCGGGCCGAATCGCATCATCGCATGGAACACGCCCCGCGCCAGGCGCCGGGCGCTGCGCTCGACGAAGCGCACGTGCTTGGCCAGCTCGCCGAATTCGCCGTACTTGGGCCAGAAGCTCCAGCCGAACCAGCGCGACGGGTACCACCAGCCGTAGAACAGCGCCGAGCGGACCAGGCCCGCAAGCCGCTGGCCGGCAGTCTTGCCGGGCATCACGACGTCGCCCGCGACCTGGAGGTGCTTGTCCACCGCCTCGCGCGCGATGAACAGGTGCATGATCTCCGAGGACCCCTCGAAGATCAGGTTGATGCGGAAGTCGCGCATGATGCGCTCGACCGGCACCGCCTTCTCGCCGCGCGCCCGCAGGCTGTCGGCGGTCTCGTAACCGCGGCCGCCCCGGACCTGCAGCGTGTCGTCGATGATGCGCCAGCCGGCCTCGGAGTTGTAGAGCTTGGCGATCGCCGCCTCGAGCCGGATATCGGACTTGCCGCCGTCGGCCAGCGCGCCGCACAGCTCGGCGACTGCTTCCATGGCGAAGGTGTTCGCTACCATGGTGCCGATCTTCTGCGCCACCGCGTCGTGCTGCCCGATCTTCTTGCCCCACTGCACGCGCTCGTTCGCCCAGGCGCGGGAAATCTCGAGACACCGCTTGCCGGCGGCGACGGCGGAAATGGGCAGCGTGAGGCGGCCGGTGTTCAAGGTGATGAGTGCGAGCTTCAGGCCCTTGCCTTCACCCCAGAGGATGTTTTCGGTGGGGACACGGACATTGGTGAAGGACACCACGCCGTTGTAGATCGCCTTCAGCCCCATGAAGTGGCAGCGATGGTCCACCTTTACGCCCGGGGCATTCGCTTCGACGATGAACGCCGTGATCTGCCGCTTTTCCCTGCCGCCGACGGTCTTGGACGGGGTGCGCGCCATCACGACCATCAGCTCGGCGATCGTGCCGTTGGTGCACCACAGCTTCGAGCCGTTGAGCACCCACTCGCGGCCGTCGGCTGAGGGGACGGCGGTCGTCTCGAGCGCCGCGGGATCGGACCCGACGTCGGGCTCGGTGAGCGCGAATGCCGATACCGCGCCCTTGGCGAGCCGCGGGAAGTACTTCTTCTTCTGCTCGTCGGTGCCGAACATCTTGAGCGGCTGCGGCACGCCGATGGACTGGTGGGCCGAGAGCAGCGCGGTGATCGAGCCATCCACGGACGACACGAGCTCGATCGCCTTCATGTAGGAGAGCTGCGACAATCCCAGACCGCCGTACTCGCGCGGGATCTTGATGCCGAACGCGCCGATGTCCTTCAGGCCCTGGACCACGGCGGGCGGAATCTCGCTTTCGCGGTCGATGCGGTCCGAATCCACCTGCGACAGGAGCCGCGTGAGCTGCTCCAGGAACGGTCGGGCCCGCTCGGCTTCCTGCGGGTCCTGCAAGGGATACGGATGGATCAGGTCCATCCGCAGCTTGCCGAGGAACAGATCCCGGACGAAGCTCGGCGCCGCCCACTGCTCCTCGCGCGCCGCCTCGGCGACGGCGCGCGCCTCGTCGGCGCTGACTTTGGGCTTGGGTTCGGCAGCGGTGGTAGTCATACTTTCAATCTATAGAGGCGACTCCTGCCGGAGCAGCCGGGGCTCGACCATGAAGGTCGCCAGCGTTCCCCCGGCGATCCCCCCCAGATGGGCGAAATTGTCTATGAAAGGAGTCGCAAGTCCGCTCAGAACCTGATAGCCGGCCCAGGCGGCGAGCACGTAGGCGATCCGCTTGTCGCGCAGGTGAAACCGGTCCCGGTACCGGTGCAGCACCACCACCACGGACGCGAGCACGCCGAAAATCGCTCCGGAGGCGCCTACCGACGGACCGGGGCGCATGAAGAGTGATAGGGCCGCGCCCGACAGTCCTGCGGCGAAATACACGAAAGCCGTGCGTGCCGCCCCGAAGGCGTGCTCGCAGGCCATTCCCACGATGTAGAGCACGATCACGTTGCCGATCAGGTGATCCAGCCCGCCGTGCAGGAACATGGCGGTCGCAGCTCGCCAGAACTCTCCAGCCACTACGCGGTCGCGCACCAGTGCCCCGGCGGCCACGATGCTGGAGGCGTCGGCCAGGGCTCCGATCGACAGTTCCCAGGCGAACACGGCCACATTGACGACGATGAGCAGGAGCGTAAACGCGGGCACCAGAGACATCCCCCGCTCGAAATCGACCGGGACGCGCTGCGCCGGCGCCGTCAGCATCGACGGCGTGATCAGGATCGGCTCTTCCGCGCGGGGATGGCCGTCAGCGGGCGGCTGCGGCCCGGTAGGGCTCAACGGCGCTCACCCGTATCGAGCATGACACCAAGGGCGAGTGCCACCCGGCGGTCGAGCGTGCGCTGCGGATCCGCTTTCAGGTCGAGGGCATAGCGATCTAGGATCGTGAATTTCCGGTTGAACTCCCCGATAACGTCATCTCCCTCGGGACGCACGATGATGAAGTTGGTTCTCAACAGGCCGAAAAGCGGACCGATGACGCGCCGCAGGAGCGAAAGAATGACCGAGTCTTCCTTTGCCAGCACAAGCACCTCGCCATGTGGTGCTTTCACGTACCACCGCTTCCGCAGGATGCTGAGCAGGTAGTTCTTCGAGAGCAGGGCGATGGTGCGCTTGGCGGGGTCGCGGACGGTGTACGTCGCCGTGATCGGCTGCCACTTCCTGTCCTGGAGGATCTCGAGCAGGCGCTCCCGCTTCGTCTGATCCCGGTAGAAGGTCACGTGCCGCTTGGCCGAGAGGCCCACTCCGACGACCGCGAGCGCCACGATCGCTCCCAACACGGCCAGCGTTCCGAACAGCACTTCCAGCGGCGTCCCTTGTGTCAGCTGCGACAACTCGAGGAACCCGACGAGGACGAGAGTGGCGGCCAGGAGGCCCGCGAGCAGCGCCCCGACGTTCTGGAAGAGGTGCGCCGGCCGCTCGACGAACACCACCTTGTTCCCCTGCTCGTCACACACGTCGTACTTCTCCGAGATCTTGAGCACCTGCTGGCGCAACAGGAAGACGTCGCGATCGAACGCCGAATCGCCCGTGCCCGATGGGGCCACTGCCACCGGCGCTGCGACGGGCGCGCGGTTTTCCCGCCCGCACTGCGGGCACTTCACCAGACGTCCGGCGAATGCGTCCTTCAGCTCGTATGACGTACCGCACTGGCACAGCACACGGACGGCCATACCAACCTCGGTCGGAGAAGGGACTCCAATTTACGGGTTGACACCGAAGGGGCGAGAGGGAAATTGGCGTCACCTTCAAACTTGGTTGCCGGAATGCGCTGCGTCGCGCGGCTCACCTTGCTTCTCGTCGTATCGGTCCCCGTCCTACACGCGCAGAACCAGCGGGCAGCTCCCGCGGTCAGGGTCCTTGTCAAGGCGGGGCGTCTGATCGACGGACGGTCCGACCAGGTCCAGACCGGAATGGGAATCCTGATTGAAGGCCAGCGCATCAGGGCGTGACGTGGAAACCGAAGGCGCGATGTACGCCGACGTCGACGTGAAGCGGCGGCCGAGCTGCTCGGCCAGCAGGACGCGTTGAGGTCCGTCGCGCCCCGGATGTACGCGGAACTCGTCGCCGTGGCCGGCGACCCCCTCAAGGACATCACGGAGCTCCAACGGGTCAGGTTCGTTATGAAGGGCGGCACCGTGTACCTTTCCCAATAGTGCGACGCGTCCTCACCGCCCTCACAGGGTTCGCGCTCGGCGCCGCCGGTTCCGGATGGGCTCAGCAACTCGCCCCCGCCGGAACCGGCGGCGTTGCGGCGTTGGCGAACGCATTGGAGCAGCTGGGGAGCACCAAGCGAGTGCTGGTCATCGGCGCCCATCCCGACGACGAGGACACCCAGCTGCTCACCTGGCTGTCCCGCGGGCTCGGCGCCCAGGCGGCGTACCTCGCGCTGAACCGGGGGGAAGGGGGGCAGAACCTGATCGGTCCCGAGCTGGGGCCGGAGCTCGGGATCATCCGCTCCGAGGAGCTGCTGGGCGCCCGCGCGGTCGACGGAGCGCGGCAGTTCTTCACCCGCGCCTACGACTTCGGCTTTTCCAAGTCCGCCGACGAGACATTCCGCTTCTGGTCGCGCGATACGGTGCTGCGTGACGTGCTGGACGTGATCCGCCGCTTCCGGCCCCAGGTCATCGTCTCGGTCTTCTCGGGCACGCCCCGCGACGGCCACGGCCATCACCAGGTGGCGGGGATCCTCGCGCGGCAGGCCTTCGATCTGGTGAAGGACTCGAGCTGGGGGCCGGTCAAGTTCTATCGTTCTACGTTCTTCGATACGGCGTCCACGACGCTGACGATTCCTACCGGCGGTCTCGATCCCATCCTCGGCCAGTCCTATTACCAGATCGCCATGGCGGGCCGCAGCCGGCACCGGTCCCAGGACATGGGCCAGCTGCAGCGGCCCGGGCCGGCTCAGACGCGGCTCGCGCTGCTCGAATCGCGGGTGGGGACGGCGCCGGGCGTGTTCGCCGGGGTCGACACCGTCTGGCATGGGCGGGAACGATTCCGCGCGCTGATCGACTCCGCGCGCACGCGGCTCAATCCGTACGCCCCCGACGGCATCGCGCCGTTGCTGGCGCGCGCGCTGTCGCTCCTGGGTCCCGAGGACGATGAACAGCGGGCGATTCTCGAAGGCGCCCTCGCCAACGCCGCCAATGTCGTGGTGGACGGCGTCGCCGACGATGGAATCGTGATACCCGGCGAGCGGGTGCAGGTCGAGGTGTCCGTGTGGAATGCCGGCGCCGCGCCGGTCCCGGTGGACGCCATCGAGTTCGCGGCGCCTGCGGGCTGGCGGATCGACCAGGTGGAGCCGGCCACGGGAACGGTGGCCCCCAACACCCTGTTGACTCGCCGCTTCGCCGTGACCGTGGCGCCCGAGGCACCGCGGTCACAGCCCTACTTCCTGCGGCGGCCGCAGCTGGGCGCGATGTACGACTGGAGCGGCGTGCCGGCCGAGGTCCGCGGACTGCCGTTCGAGCCGCCACCGCTCGTGGCGCGCGTCCATTGTACCATCGGCGGCGCGCCCGTCACGCTCACACGCGAGATCGTGTACCGCTATCGCGATCAGGCGAACGGCGAGATCCGCCGCCCGCTGTTCGTGACCGGGAACTTCGACGTCGCCGTGACGCCGGGTCTCATCGTCTGGCCGGCGGGCGGTACGACCACCGCGGAGCGAACCGTGATGGTCTCGGTCACGAACCGGTCACGGGGCAGGGCCACGGCCTCGGTCCGGCTCGCCGTCCCCCCGGGCTGGGCTCCGCCGCCGGCCGAGACCCTGGCGTTCACCCAGGAAGACGAGTCACGCAGCGTCACGTTCACCGTGCGCCTGCCGGCCAACGCGCAGGCCGGCTCCTTCACCCTGCGGGCCACGGCGACCGGCACGGACGGCGTGACGAGCCGCGACGCGCTCACGATCATCGACTATCCCCACATCCGCCCGCGCCCGTCGGTGCATGCCTCCACGGTCCAGATCGAGGTGGCGCGCATCCTGTTGCCGGGCCTCGCCCGCGTGGGCTATGTGCGCGGCGCGTCCGATCGCGTGCCCGAGGCGCTCGCCGAGGTCGGCGTCCCGATCGTGATGCTCGACGCCGATTCGCTGGAGCGTGGCGACCTGTCGCGCTACGATGCCATCGTGATCGGCAGCCGGGCCTACGAGACCGACACGGCCCTCGTGGCTTCGAACGGCCGGCTGCTCGATTATGCGCGCGGCGGCGGGCTGCTCATCGTCCAGTATCAGCAGTACCCGTTCATCCGCGGCGGCTATGCGCCGTACCCCATGGACATCGCCCAGCCGCACGACCGCGTGACCGACGAAACCGCGGCCGCCACGCCGATCGTACCGGGCAGTCCGGTGTTCCACAGCCCGAACCAGATCACCGACGACGACTGGCAGGGGTGGGTGCAGGAGCGCGGGCTGTATTTCGCCCACGACTGGGATTCCACCTACGTCCCCGTCCTCGAGATGCACGACCCGGGCAGCCCGCCGCTCACGGGGGGCCTGCTGATCGCGCCGCTGGGGCGGGGCACCTACGTGTACACCGGGCTGAGCTTCTTCCGGGAGCTGCCG
>DATGDT010000038.1:0-8811 GCA_035310725.1 Gemmatimonadales bacterium | reverse complement strand
CCGGGCCACCACCTCGGTCATGCGGTGCGAGCGGTTCTGTATCATCATCGCGCTCACGTGATGCGGGCTCACCACCATGTTGAGCAGCGCATCGATCGGGTCGGGAAAGAACGGCGCGGGCTGGAGCACCCCGATGACCGTGACCGACCGGCCGTCGAGCTTCACCTGCCGGCCCACGACACTCGAGTCTCCGCCGAAGCGTTTCATCCAGAAGGCGTGCGTGAGGATCATGACGGGCGGCACACCGGGACCGTCGTCGCTGGGCCGGGTGAGCCTGCCGAGCACCGGCGACAGTCCCATGACCTCGAAGTAGTTCCCGGTCACGAGCCCGACGTCGATGCGGACGGCTTCGTTGTCGCCCTGGAGGGTGAGGCGCCACGGGGAGTACTCGGCGATGCCGCCGAGCGACGGGACCCCGGTACGGAAATCGCTGACCTCGGGAACGGAAAAGGAGATGTTCGCCTGCCCGGGTCCGTCGGCCGAGTGGCGCAGGTAGAGCAGCCGGTCGCCATTCCGGTTGGGAAGCGGCTTGAGCAGTACGCCGCGGACGACGCTGAAGATCGCCGTGTTGGCGCCGATACCGAGGGCCAGGGTGATCACCACCACTGCGGTGAAGGCGGGGCTGCGGCGCAGCGTGCGCAGGGCGTAGCGCACGTCGGCGGCGATGTTCTCGATCCAGGGCAGCCCACGCCGATCGCGGACCGCCTCGGCGGCCTGGGTGATGCCGCCGGACGCGAGGAGGGCCTGGCGGCGCGCCTCGTCGAGAGACAGTCCGCGCCGGACGTACTCGGCGGTCTCCATGTCGAGATGGGCCTGCAGCTCTTCGCGCAGCTCGTCGTCGGCGCGATGCCCGGTGAACAGGCCGGCCAGGCGGCGCAGCGCGGCGCGCACGTATTTCATGGGACCTCCCGTTTCGGCGCGAGAAAAGCGGCGATCAGCTCGGCAGTCTGGTGCCATTCGCGGGTCTCACGCGCCAGCTGCCTGCGGCCCGCGGCGGTGAGCGCATAGAACTTGGCGCGACGGTTGTTCTCGGACTGACTCCATTCCGCCGTGACGAATCCCTCCTGCTCGAGCTTCAGGAGGGCGGGGTAGAGCGTTCCGTAGTTGAGGGTGAGGCGGTGCCTGGCGGTCTCTTCGATGCGCCGGGCAATGCCGTAGCCGTGGAGCGGACCCAGGACCTCGAGGGTCTTGAGGATCATCAGGGCCAGGGTGCCCGGCTGTACGTCCAGTTTGTCGGCCATGGTCCGTCGTATGGGTTTCCCATACGACGGAAGGGGCGGGAAATGGTTTCAGGGAGTGGCCGCTGCCGGGATTCTCGGACCCCCTTAACCGGCCAGTTGTACCGCGGCGAGCGCCAGATAGAGCAGGGGAGCCGTTCCCTGAATGAGCGCCCCGCGCCACATCCCGGGCGCCGAGAGCGCCAGGACGATCGCGGCGCCTACCATGAAGAGGCAGTTCCAGCCTACGAGGATGAACCCGGCGTGGGGATGGCCCAGCGGGACCAGGGCCAGCCCGCCGAGCGTGCCGAAGGCCAGCAACAGATTGTAGAAGCCCTGGTTGAAGGCGAGCAGCCTGGTCGTTGCGGCCTGCTCCGGTGTCTGGCGGAAGCGCGCGCGGACCTGCGGCGTGGTCCACCACAGGCTTTCCATGCAGAAGATGAGCACGTGAATCAGGCCGGCGAGGATTGCGGCCAACCACATGAGAAGGATCATGTCGAGCGCTCCAGCGCCTCGATGTCGTCTCCGCACAGCAGGGCGACGTTGCGGGCGATCTTTGCGGGTTCCCAGTCCCACCAGCGCAGGGCGAGGAGGCGTGCAATCGTGTCCGGCTCGAACCGGTAGCGCAGAACGGTGGCGGGATTTCCGCCGACGATCGCGTACGGCGGGACATCCTTCGTCACGACCGCGCTGGTCGCCACAACCGCGCCGTCCCCGATGGTGATGCCTGGCATGACCGTCGCCGAGTTCCCGAGCCAGACGTCGTTGCCGACCGTGGTGTCTCCTTTGTTGGGCCACGCGGGAGGCTCGGGCAGCTCCCAGCCCTGTGAGAAGATCGGGAACGGGTACGTCGTCAGCCATGTGGTGGCGTGGTTGCCGCCGTTCATGATGAACCGGACACCCGAGGCGATGCAGCAGAACCGCCCGATGACGAGTCGATCACCGATGAAATCGAAGTGATACAGGACGTGGCGCTCGAACTGCTCCGGGCCATCTGGATCATCATAGTAGGTGTAGTCACCGACGATGATGTTCGGCCGGGTAATGAACGGCCGGAGGAAGACCGTGCGGGTCACGCCGGGCAGCGGGTACCGGGTTTCTGGGGACGGTCCGATCGTCATGGGGTCGTGTCTCACGCTCCTTGTCGCTCAGACTCTTCAGGCGACATGTTCTGAAACGCCGTGTGGCGAGTGAATGACCAGTGCGAGTGGATCGCTTTCCATCTACCACTACGGTGCTGATAGACCGTCGTTGAATTCCAGCAACTCCCCACTGCCTCAAGACCTTCGGCATCCTGTGTGTAATTCACCAAGTTGTACGTCAGGAGCGCCATGTTGCCTTCGACAACTATCTGCGGGTTGAGCATCTCGTAGCGGGCGATGTTGATCTTGCCGACCCATGGAAGGTAGTAATTCACCATCGCTTGATGCCCATCAATGCGCGCCGCCGTCACCGGGTCGAAGTAGGTGATGTCGGCCGCATACAGTTCCAGGAATCCTCCGGGATCGCCTTTGCCCCACCGGTCGAGAGCGCCGAGCTCGAGCATGAGGATCTGATCGGCACTCGTTCGGGCATCGATTGTATCGACCACGCGATCCTCCGATGTATGCGGCCTGACTGGGAATTGGACTGCCAAGTTCGAATCATGCGACAAGCCTCGCTAGCATTGTCCTGCCCGGCAATCGTCTCCGGCTGTGCAAGGTCCATCAGGCCTCTCAGGCCGGGCCGGCTGCAGCCTCAGCTGGCGGCGTACGCCCCGCACCGCGCAGCTCAACGCGCGGCCCGGGGACTTTGCCCGTTCGAGCTCCAGCCCGCTTCGGCCACGCTGCGGAACGGCAACCTCAATTGACCACCTGCCTCGTGGTCGCTAAGTTCTTTCCCAATGCCAACATACGAGTACAAGTGCCCCAAGGGGCACCTGTTCGAGAAGTTCTACCCGGCGATCACCAGCAAGCGGACCGCCACCTGCCCGAGGTGCGGCAAGAAGGCGGAACGTCAGCTGTCGGGCGGCGGGGGTCTGGTCTTCAAGGGCTCCGGCTTCTACATCACCGACTACAAGCGGGCCGGTGAAAAGAAGGAAGGCGAGTCGAAGCCGGCCGAGAAGCCCGCGGAGAAGAAGCCCGAAGCCAAACCGGAATCGAAGTCCGAATCGAAGTCGAAGAAGGACTCTCCCAAAAAGTGAACGCCCAGGACTCGCTGCGCGCGGCGCTCATCCGGGCCGCGGCGTCCCTCGGCGTGCCCACGACCGACGTCCTGCTCGAGCGCCCCAAGGACCCGAGCCACGGGGACGTGGCGACCAACCTGGCGCTCATGCTCGCCAAGCAGCTCAAGCAGAAGCCGCGTGACGTGGCGACGCGGCTGGTCGCTGCGCTCGAGCTGCCCGCCGGGCTCGTCCGCAAGACGGAAATCGCCGGCCCCGGGTTCATCAACTTCTTTCTCGCGGCCGAACAGGTGCACGCGATCCTTCCCGCGTTGATCGCAGCGGGGAAGGAGTACGGGAGAGCCGACGTCGGGCACGGAGCCGCGGTCAACGTGGAGTTCGTCTCCGCTAACCCGACGGGCCCCTTGCACGTGGGCCACGGCCGTCAGGCCGCCATCGGCGACGCGATCGCGTCGCTGCTCGAGTGGACGGGGTGGAAGGTCACCCGCGAGTTCTACTACAACGACGCGGGCGCGCAGGTCACCAATCTGGCGCTCTCGGTGCAGACAAGGATCGCCGAGCTATGCGGCCGCCCGGGCGAGATCCCCGAGGGCGGCTATCATGGGGAATACATCAAGGATGTCGCGAAGGCCTACGTATCCGCCCATTCGCAGGACCGCGAGGGGAACGACCTCGAGGCGATCCGCCGCTTAGCCGTCGCGGAGCTGCGCCAGGAGCAGGACCGCGACCTCCAGGCGTTCGGCGTGAAGTTCGACGTGTATTTCCTCGAGTCGTCGCTCTATACGAGCGGTGCGGTCGAGCGCACCGTCCAACAGCTTCAGGCTGCGGGCCACACCTTCGAGAAGGACGGGGCGCTGTGGCTCCGCACCACGGACTTCGGCGACGACAAGGACCGCGTGATGAAGAAGAGGGCGGCCAAGGGCGGGGACTACACGTACTTCGTCCCCGACGTCGCCTATCACGTGGACAAGTGGAGCCGCGGCTTCCGCCGCGCGATCAACGTCCAGGGCGCCGACCACCATTCGACTGTCATCCGCGTCCGGGCCGGGCTCCAGGCGCTCGAGATGGGCATTCCGCAGGGGTACCCGGAGTACGTGCTGCACCAGATGGTGACCGTGATGAAGGGCGGTGAGGAGATGAAGATCTCCAAGCGCGCCGGCAGTTACGTCACGGTGCGCGATCTGGTGGACGAGGTCGGCGCCGACGCGCTGCGCTTCTTCTATCTCATGCGGCGCAGTGAGTCGCATCTCGTGTTCGACGTGGACCTCGCCAAGAGCCAGACCGAGGAGAATCCCGTCTATTACGTACAGATGGCGCACGCCCGGATGAGCGGCATCTTTCGCGTCGCCGCCCGGGCGCCGGAGACCGCGACCCCGGACGGCGCCGACCTGGGCGCGCTCGCGGAGCCCGACGAGCTGGATCTCATGAAGGCGCTCGCCGAATGGCCGGCGGTCGTCCAGGCCGCGGCGGCGGCGCTCGAGCCGCACCGGATCACCGGCTACCTCGAGACCCTCGCCCGGCAGGCCCATGGCTGGTACCACAAGTACCGAGTGCTGGGAGAGAAGGAAGAAGCCGCCCGTCTGGTACTGGCCCGCGCGGTGCGGCAGGTGCTCGCCAACGGACTCACGCTCTTGGGGATCAGCGCCCCGGACCGGATGTAGCTCATGACCCTCCTCGTCGTCGGCTCGATCGCGCTCGACTCGGTTGCCACCCCGTTCGGCCAGACCGCCGACGCTCCGGGTGGCTCCGCCGTCTTCTTCGCCGCCGCCGGCTGCCTGCTGCATCCGGTGCAGGTGGTCGGCGTCATCGGCTCCGACTACCCGCTCGGCGTGCTCAAACAGCTCGAGACGCGCGGCGTGGATCTCACCGGGGTGGAGCAGGTCCAGGGCGAATCGTTCCGCTGGAAGGCGAAATACTCCTACGACCTCTCCAGTCGCGAGACGCTCGACACGCGCCTCGGCGTGTTCGCCGACTTCCGGCCCAAGATCCCGGCCGCGTTCCAGCAGGCGAAGTACGTCTTCCTCGGCAACATCGATCCGGAGCTGCAGCTGGGCGTGCTCGACCAGGTGGCCGATCCCGAGCTCGTGGCGTGCGATACGATGAACTACTGGATCAACTCGAAGAAGGAGCGGCTGCTGGAGCTGCTGCGCCACATCGACATTCTGATGGTGAACGACACCGAGGCGCGCGAGCTCTCGGGCGACTGGAACATCTACCGCGCCGCCCATTGGATCCTCGAGCGCGGGCCCAAGCGGGTGGTGATCAAGCAGGGGGAGCATGGCGCGCTGCTCGTGGACCCCGAGACGACGTTCAAAGTGCCGGCGTACCCGCTGCAGGAGGTGTTCGATCCCACCGGCGCGGGCGACGCGTTCGCGGGCGGGTTCATGGCTTACCTGGCGAGCGTGAAGCTCCTCTCGAGTCCGGCGCTGCGTCGCGCCATGGTCCACGGCGCCGCGATGGGCAGCTTCTCGGTGGAAGCCTTCGGCATTCAGGGCTTCGATACGGTCACGCTGGCCGACGTCCGCGCCCGGGTGCGCGCGTTCAAGGAGCTGGTGCACTTTGAGCTCGACTGACCGCTACGCCGCGGCCGGCGTCCATCTCGACGCCGCCGATCAGGCCAAGCGCCGCATCCAGGCGCTGGTGGCGCAGACGCGGACGCCGCTGTCTCTCGGGTCGCTGGGCGGGTTCGGCGGTATGGTCCGCGTCCCGGAGGGATTCACCTCTCCCGTGCTCGTGATGAGCACCGACGGCGTGGGTACCAAGGTCCTGGTGGCCGCGCTCGCCGGCGTGCACGACACCGTGGGCGAGGATCTCGTGAACCACTGCGTGAACGACATTCTGGTGCACGGCGCACAACCGCTCGCCTTCATGGACTACGTCGCCAGCGGGGAGCTGGTCCCGGACGTGGCCGAGGCGGTCGTGCAGGGGATCAGCCGCGGGTGCGTGGCGCACGAGATGACGCTGGCGGGCGGCGAGACCGCCGAGCTGCCCGACCTCTACGCCCCGGGACACTACGATCTCGCCGGCACGATCGTCGGCATCGTGGAGGAAGGGGCCGCGCTGCACGGCGACAAGGTGCAGCCGGGCGATGCGCTCGTCGGCTATGCCTCGAGCGGACTGCACACCAACGGCTACACGCTGGCACGCCACATCGTGTTCGACCGTCTCCATCTGGGCGTGCACGACCCGTTTCCGGATGCGGACGGCAGCGTGGCCGACGTGCTCCTCGCGGTGCACCGCAGCTACTGGGAGGCGGTGCGGCCCGTGCTGCCCCGCGTTCACGCCCTGGCCCATATCACGGGCGGCGGAATCGGGGGTAACCTGGTGCGGGTGCTGCCCGAGGGATGCGAAGCGGTGGTGGCCACCGGGTCGTGGGCGTGGCCGCCGATGTTTCGCGTGCTCAAGACGGCGGGAGACGTCTCGGTTCCCGAGATGCGCCGCGTCTTCAACCTCGGCATCGGGATGATCGCCGTGGTGGCGCGCGATGACGTGGATGACACCCGCCGCTGCGCCGAGCGCGCCGGCGTGAGCACTTGGATCATCGGAGAGATCGTGACGGGCGAGCGGGGGGTGCGGTTTTCCGAGAGATGAGACGGGATCCGGGACCCGGGGCCAGGGATCCGGGTATCGGGCCCCTGACCCCGAACCCCTGATCCCGGACCCCGACCCCGGACTCACTGGAGGTAGGAGTGCAACCGAAGTTCGTCACACTGGCCGTCCTGTCGTCTCTCACCGCAATTACCCCGCTCCACGCCCAGTGCACTGGCAGCCCGGCGGTCGTGGCGGTGTGCAACCGCGCCGTCGACGCCCTGAAGACGTTTCACCCCGCGGTGGGACTCGTCATCGCCGGTGGCAATCCCGAGCTGGGTGGAGGCCGCGCCTTCAACGGCTTCGGTCACTTCTTCGTCTCGGCCCGCGTGAACGCGGCGAAGGTCACGGCCCCCAATCCCGACACCTCCGCCGGCCCGACCTCGCTCAAGGGCGTCGTGCCGGCCCCGGTCGTCGAAGCCGGTGTGGGGCTGTATCGCGGTCTCCCCAGCGGCCTGCTCGCCGTGGACGGTCTCCTCTCGGCGACGCTGGTG
The DNA here is from genome assembly GCA_035310725.1 of Gemmatimonadales bacterium. GTDB lineage: Bacteria > Gemmatimonadota > Gemmatimonadetes > Gemmatimonadales > GWC2-71-9 > DASTHG01. The sequence goes on along the minus strand of DATGDT010000038.1, from coordinate 1,351 downwards.
CCGACCCACGTGGTGGACAAGCTCGACGTGGATTCGGGGGCCGCGAAGGTCGGGAGCATGGCGCTCGGACTGGGCTACGGCGTCCGCGTGGGAATCGTGCGCGGTCTGTTCCCGATCCCGTCCTTGTCCATCAGTGTGATGCGCCGCTCACTGCCGCGGGTCACCTACGGCCGGCTCGCGCCGACGGCGCTCTCCGCGGGCGACGCCTTCGAATTCGACAGCGACGTCCACGCCACCACCTGGCGCTTCGTGGCGGGCTATCACCTCGTCGCGGCGGACGTGGCGGTCGGCCTCGGGTTCGACCGCTACACGTCGCACGGCCGGCTGCGCTACTACGACAACCCGCCGCTCAACAGCGTCGCCACCGTGCCGTTCGATCCCGTGAACGAGCGGCAGCTGATATTCGGCGACGCCGCCTTCCATCTCTCCCTCCTCACGATCGGCGCCGAGCTCGGGTGGCAGACGGGCGAAGATCAGAAGCTGAGCACGATCTACACCGACTTCGATCCCACCGCGGGACATCTCTTTGGTGGCGTCGGCCTCCGCTTCGGGTTCTGACGAAGCGCTCGAGCGCTCGGCGATGCAGCGGGCGCTCGAGCTGGCCCGCCGCGGGTGGGGTCGGGTGTTCCCCAATCCGCTGGTGGGCGCCGTCGTGTTGCGCGACCGCATGGTGGTGGGCGACGGCTGGCACGCCGAGTTCGGCGGGGACCACGCCGAGGTCGTGGCGCTGCGCGCCGCCGGATCGCGCGCGGGCGGGTCCACTCTGGTAGTGACGCTCGAGCCGTGCGCCCATCACGGGAAGACGCCCCCGTGCACCGACGCGATCCTCGCGGCGGGAGTCGGCCGGGTCGTAGCCGCGGTGCGCGATCCCGATGCCGCGGCGCGCGGCGGCCTCGAGCTGTTGCGCGAAGCGGGGATCGCCACCGCGACGGGGGTGCTGACCGAGGCGGCGGTCGCCCTCAACGCGCCGTTCTTCTTCGTGCGCGAGAACCAGACGCGGCCGTTCGTGGCGCTGAAGCTCGCAACCTCGATCGACGGGCGCATCGCCGACGTGGGCGGCCGCTCGCAATGGATCTCGGGGCCGCAGGCGCGCGACTGGGCGCACTGGCTGCGCGCCGGGTTCGACGCGATCGCGGTGGGTGGCACCACCGCCGGCCGGGACGATCCGCAGCTCACCGTGCGCGGCGGCATCGTGCCGCGGCGCGCACCAGTGCGGATCGTCTTCGACCGCCGCGCCAACCTGAGTCTCGCATCGAAGCTCGCGCGGACCGCGGGCGACCCGCCGACCTGGGTCGTCGCGTCGGAAGAGGCGCCCGCCGAGAACGTGCTGGGCCTCGAAGCGTCGGGCGTG
>DATGDT010000037.1:0-25100 GCA_035310725.1 Gemmatimonadales bacterium | reverse complement strand
CATTCTGCGCCAGGTGTGCGCCGGCCTGGATCACGCCCATTCGTTGCAGATCGTGCACCGCGATCTGAAGCCCGAGAACATCATGCTCGTGCCCAACGAGGACGGCTCGGACCACGCGGTGGTGATGGACTTCGGGCTGGCCAAGGAGCGGCGCGCCGACCCCTCGATCGCCAAACTCACCGCCACGGGCATCATCCTCGGCACGCCGGAGTTCATGAGTCCGGAGCAGATCCGCGGCAAGGCGCTCGACGCCCGCTCCGACGTGTACGCCCTGGGCATCGTGGCGTTCGAGATGTTCACCGGCAAGCTGCCGTTCCAGGGGCGTAACGCCCAGGAGATGATGATCGCGCGGCTGCGCGGCAGCCCGACGCCGATCCGCACCCTGCGGCCCGAGCTCCCCGTGCCCCTCGAGAAGGCGATCGCCAAGGCGCTCGAGACCAATCCCGACAACCGCTTTCCCACGACCCTCGCCTTCGCCGAAGCGCTGAGCGAGGCGGAGACGGGCGGGGGCGGCGCGGCGGGCGGCGGAGGTGGGGGTGGGGGTGGACTGTTCGGCAAGCTGAAGGAGAAGCTGAGATAACCGGTCGCCATGAAGCGCTTTCCCGCCTTCGATCCGCCCGAATACCTCTCCTGGCAGCCCGACCCCGCTCTCGTTCGCGCGTTCCGACAGACGATCGAGCAGCAGCCGGAGCGCGCCGCGCTGGTCGCGCGCCTCGACCGCGACGGCCGGCGCGCCCTCTATGCGGGGCTGGTGCGCACCCGGCTCCACGACGTCACCCTCAAACGCTGGGTCCGCACCGGCGTCATCTCGAAAGCGTGGCTCGGCACGGGTGAGGAGGCGGCGACCGTCGGGCCGGTGCACGCGCTGGAGCGTGATCGCGACATCGTCGCGCCCATGATCCGCAACGCCGGGGCGGTGATCGAGATGGGCATGCCCATCGCCCAGGCGTTGCGTGCCTACCTCGCGACCGCCGACTCGCCTTCCGGCGGGCGCGATCTGCACCTGGGCGATCTGGCGGCCGGCGTGCTGCAGCCGATCTCGCACGTGGGCGACGTGGTCCCCGTGGTCGCAGGGATCGCCCTGACCTTCAAGATGAAAGGCGAACCTCGCGTGGCGCTCACCTGGGTGGGCGACGGGTCCACCAAGACCGCCGCGGCGCACGAGGGGACCAACTTCGCGGCCGTGCAGCGACTGCCCGCGATCTTCATCGTGCAGAACAACCAGGTGGCGCTGGGCACGCGACTCGAGCAGCACCATCTCCCGGGGACGTTCAAGGACTGGGCGGCATCCTACGGCATGTGGGGCCTCGAGTTCGACGGCAACAACGTGCTCGATGCGTGGGCGGCGACGAGGCTGGCGGCCGACCGCTGCCGTGCGGGGCAGGGACCGGCGCTGCTCGTGGCCGAGACGTTCCGGATGGGCGGCCACGCGACCCACGATGAGCGCGAGGCCCGGGAGACGTTCCCCGCGAAGCTGTTCGCGGAATGGGGCAAGCGGGATCCGATCGGGTCGTACGAGGAATACCTGAAGGAAGACGGCTGGACCGAGCAGGAGCTGGCCGACGTGGAGTCGGAGGTCACCGCAGCGGTCGAGCGCGCGGAGCAGGAGGCGCTGACCAGCCGGGGGAACATGCCGGGCGGCGAAGGCGCGTTGTCGGGGCTGTTTGCGGCGCAGGGGTGAGCAGCAGGATCCTCGAGGAGGTTCGTATGCAGCGACGGATGGCCATGGCGGTGTTGGTCGGGCTTGCCTGCACGAGCGGTGCCGTGGCGGGTCAGGCGCCGGCCGGGATGGTGGCGCAGGAGATCGCGGGACACACGCTGTACCTGCGGTCCGGCTTCAAGATCGGGATCTTCGCCGACAACCTGCGCGGCGTGCGCAACATCGTGCTCGGCCCCGGGGGAACGGTGTACGCGGCCATGCAGGGAGCCGGCAGGGTCGTACGGCTCCTGGACACGAACGGTGACGGCGTGGCCGATTCGGTGACTCCTGCGGCGACCGGACTCAACGGACCCTTCGGCATCGCCTTCCGCGGCGACACGATGTACGTCGGGGAAATGACCCAGATCACCCGCTTCGTCCCGGGCGGCGCGCCGCAGCCGATCGTCACCGGGCTGCCGACGGGGGGCCATTCCACCCGCACCGTCGTGTTCGGGCCGGACGGCTACCTCTATCTCGCGGTCGGCTCCTCGTGCAACGTCTGCGACGAGAGCGATCCACGCCGCGCCGCGGTGACCCGCTTCAACGCCGACGGCTCGGGCGAGCACCGCTTCGCCACCGGATTGCGCAACTCCGTCGGCCTCGCCTTCCATCCCACGACCGGCGAGCTCTGGGCCACCAACAACGACCGCGACAACATCGGCGGCTCGAACACCGCGATGACCGACGACTTGCCCGCGGAGCACCTGAACATCCTCAAGGACGGCAAGTTCTACGGGTGGCCGCAGTGCTACCTGCCGGGGCAGCGCAACCCCGAGTATCCCAGCGCGAGCTGCACCAACGTCGAGCCGCCGGCCATCACGTTCCAGGCGCACTCGGCGCCGCTGGGGATCACGTTCTACACGGCCTCCGCCTTCCCCGGCTACACGGGGGACGCGTTCCTGACCTACCATGGCTCGTGGAACCGCCGCATCCCCACCGGCGCGAAGGTCGTGCACGTGAAGGTGCAGAACGGCAAGCCGGTCTCCATCGAGGACTTCGTCACGGGGTGGCAGTTGAGCGACGGCTCTCGCTGGGGACGGCCGGTGGCCGTGCTGGCGATGCCGGACGGGTCGTTGCTCATCTCCGACGATGCCGGCGGCCGGATCTGGCGGGTGACGTACGGGAAGTGAGGGGGAGGACGGGGGAGGACGGTGGAGGACGGTGGAGGAGCTAGCGGGGGGGACTGACCTGGTGCTCGGCGACGTAGCCGCGCGCCCGCTCGAGGGTCGCGTCCCGCCCCGCGAGGAAGTCCGAGACCTTCTGGGTGACGGGCACTTCGGGGGCGATGCCCCGGCCCTGGATTTCGGCGCCATCCGGAAACGCGTCGCGCGTCACGGTGAGCTGTAACCGCCAGTTCTTGTAGAGGCGAAACTCCCCGACCTGTCCCGCGCTGCCGGCCGTGGTCTGGCCCACGATCGGGCCCCGCCCCGCCTCGCGGAACGCCACCAGCAGATCCTCCGCCGACCCGCCGGTACGCGATGAGGTGAGCACGGCGACGGGGCCCGTGAACACGGGCAGATCGGTTCGGGCCGGCAATGTGTCGGAGGGCGCCTCGAGCCATCGCCCCGCGGAGTCCGGCATGTCCCCGCCACGATACGCGGGCCGGTACTGCGGGGTGCGCCAGCGGGTCGTGACGAGCGCCTTCGACACGAGGCGGCCGAGGATCCGGTAGCCGGTCTCCCGGCCGCCGCTCGTGCCCTCGTGCTCGCGCAGGTCGAGGATCAGTCCCCGGACGCGGGTGAAGTCGGGAAACGCCCGGTCGAAACGGCGGGCGATGTCGGGGTCGGCGAGCGACGAGAGGCGAACCCACACGACGCCGTCCGTGAACGTATCGACCTGGATGGGGGGCGGCGCGAGCGGCCAGTTTTCGGTGAGCGACAGACTGCGGGTGACGCTGGCGCCGCGCTCGCTTCCGCCCGGCAGGCGGAGCTGCAGGTGGATGGCCGTGCCCTTTTCTCCCTCCAGCATCCGCGACACCGCGAGCTCCCAGCGCGCCGCGTCGGTGGCCGCGGCGATCTCCGGCAGCACCGAATCCCGGATCCACCGCTCCGCCGGGATCCCCTGGACCGCGAGGATCTCCGCGTTGCGCTCCGGCCGGGCCACGCGCATCTCGTCGTTTTCGGCGTAGTCCACGAGGAACGGGCGCCGCTCGATGCCGCGCAACACGAGTGGCGGCCGGGCCCAGCGGGAGCCGAGGGCGCCGGGCGGGACGACGGCCGCCCGGCCGTCGTGCAGCAGGGCGATGAAGCGGCGCAGCCGCCGGAAGAACGCGAGATCGCTCTGGCGCTCCGGCGCGGCGCTCAGCATGGAGGTCAGAGCGGAGTCCCAGTCGGCCCGCGTCTCGTCCAGGGCGGGGGCGTTGTAACGCGCCTCCGCCCAGACCGCGGCGGCGAGCCGGGCCCGCTCGACGGGGACGAGCTGCTGGGCGCCGAGCGGCGCTCCCCACGCGGGGAGGGACGCGCACAGGATCCGGGTGAACCGCGACGGCATGCTCCTAATCTATTCCCTTCCTCGCCCGGATCGCGTCCCATGCGGCGTCGCGGCAGAGCTGCACGCCGGCGCTCGTCACCCCCCAATCCCGGGTGAGTATCCGCTCCAGCGCCACCTGCACCACGCCGAGCCAGGCGCCCGCCAGCACGTCGACGCCGCCCGCGCGCACCGTGCCGTCGGCCTTGCCACCGGCGACCAGGCTCTCGAGCGCACCGCGAAACTCGCGGGCGGTCGTGCGCGACGGCTCGTCGAGCAGCGCGCTGTAGTCCTGGAAGAAGAACAGCCGGACCACCGCCGGCTCGCGCGCTGCCCCGTCCACCAGCAGGGTCCCCAGCCGGGCGAGCCTGTCGCGGGGCGAGGCGCCGGCGCGCTCCGCTTCCCGCACCAGTTTCGTCGCCCAGCGCGCCGCGCCGCGGTACAGCTCGTTCAGGAGCTGCTGCTTCCCGGGGAAGTGCCGGTAGATGGTGCCTTCGGCGATCCCGGCCCGGCGGGCGATCTGCGGAATGGTGCTCGGGTGGTAGCCCTGCGACGTGAACAGCTCCAGCGCCGCGCGCACGAGGCGCTGCCGGGTGAGGTCGGCCTGCTTCACAGGCGAGCGAATCTAATGAACCGCAGGGACTTCCGCGCGCTTCCGGCGCCTCTGCACGCCGACTAGCTTTCGGGCCGCTTCATTCTCCTTTCACATCCGTCGGGAGATCTTCGAGCCCCATGCGCATGCTCGTACTCGGCGCGGGCCTTCAGGGCTGCGCCTGTGCCTTCGACCTGCTCCAGCAGGACGCGGTCGAACAGGTCACGCTGGCCGACATCCAGCCCGACCGCGCCGCCGCCTTCATCAAGCCGTTCGCCGGCAAGAAGCTCACGCTCGCGAAGATGGACGTGCAGGACGGGGCCGGCCTGCGGGCGACCTTGCGCGGGCATGCGGCAGTGATGAACGCGCTGCCCTACTACTACAATCTCGACGTCACGCGGGCCGCGGTCGAGGTCGGGCTGCACTACGCCGACCTGGGCGGCAACACCGAGATCGTGTTCAATCAGAAGAAGCTCGACGCCGAGGCCGCCGCCCGAAAGGTGTCGGTGATCCCCGACTGCGGGCTCGCCCCCGGCATGGTGAACATTCTCGCGGCCGAGGGCATCCGTCGCGTCGGTGATGCGGAGTCGGTGAAGATCTATGTCGGGGGTCTGCCGCAGCACCCCGAGCCACCGCTCAACTACCAGATCGTGTACTCGCTCGAAGGCGCGCTCGACTACTACACGACCCCCTCCTGGGTGCTGCGGGACGGCAAGCCGGCGCGCGTCGATGCGCTCTCCGAGCTCGAGACGCTGGTCTTTCCGCCGCCCGTCGGCACTCTCGAGGCGTTTCACACCGGGGGCGGGATCTCGACCATGCCGTGGGCCTACGAGGGCCGGGTGCGCACGATGGAGTACAAGACACTGCGCTACCCGGGGCACATGGCCATCATGCGCCCCATCCGCGAGCTCGGACTGCTCGACAACACCCCCATCAAGGTGAAGGGCAAGGAGATCGTGCCGCGGGATGCGTTCATCGCCGCCGTGTCGCCGAAGCTCACCAAGCCGCAGGGCCGCGACCTCGTCGCTCTGCGCGTGGACGTCCACGGCGCGGGCGGCAAACGGGCGTCCTGGGAGCTGCTCGATTACTACGACGCCGCGCGCGGCATCAGCGCGATGATGCGGACCACCGGGTACTCACTGTCCATCACCGGACTGATGCAGGCGGACGGGCGGATCACGGCGCGGGGCGTGCACACCCCCGATGAAGCCGTGCCGTTTGAAGCCTATGTCGGCGAGCTGAAGAGACGCGGCGTGGAGATCCGGGAAGTCGCCTGACAGCCGTCGTGAAGGCTGCTTCACACTGTCTTCTAAGTGCCTTGTCTCCCGCGACGCTTGCGTTCAGCGCATGGACTTTCGTGCACTGTGGGAGCGGGCGCTCCCCTACCACCAGTTCGTCCAGGAAGCCGCCGGCAACCACGATCTGTGGACGGGGATGTACCGCATCGCCCGCATTCCGGACTGGGCCCTGGCGGCCGCTCGTTCCACCGGAACGAAGCACCACCTCCTGGTGATCGCCGAGGACTGGTGCGGGGACGGCACGAACACCGTGCCCTACCTGGCCAAGCTCGCGGACCAGTCCCGCAGCCAGGAAGTGCGGGTGCTGCGCCGTGACGAGCATCCGGAGGTGATGGACCGCTATCTCACGGCGGGTACGCGCGCGATTCCCATCGTGATCGTGCTGGACCGCGAGTTCCGGGAAGTGGGACACTGGGGACCGCGCCCCGAGGCGCTGCAGGCCTGGGTGCGCGAAGCCCGCAAGAGCGTCGACCGGGCCAATCTCTATCCGCAGATCCGCCGCTGGTACGCGCGGGACAAGGGCGAGTCGACGCTGCGGGAGGTGGTGGGGCTGCTCGAACGGAAGCCGTCGGCTGTCAGCTATCCGCTATCGGCTGAAACACAGATGACTGGCTGATAGCCGATAGCCGATAGCCGATAGCCGATAGCCGTTAGCCGTTCAGTAACTCCACGTACTCCCGAACAGGAACTGCCAGCCCTCATTGCCGAACCCGGCGCCGCCGACCAGCACCGTGTTGCGCCCGAGGCGGAGCATCAGCTCGCCACCGCCGCCGGAATGCAGGCCCCGCGTCGTCACGCTCAGCGCGTTGCCGGACGCGAATACCCGGCCCACGTCGTAGAACCCCACCACCTTCAGCTCGGCGATCGAGGGCGCGTTGATCAGGAAATAGCGCACCTCGACGCCACCCAGCAGCTTGCCGGGGCCGATGAAGCGCGAGTCGTAGTACCCGCGCAGCGAGCGATACCCGCCCAGGCCTACGTAGGGCCGCCCCGACGACTCGATGACCTGCATGGTCGAGATGCTGGGGGCGCCGCTCATGCGCTCGCCCAGGACCCGGCCCGCCAGCACCAGCCGCTCGAAGGGATGGACGTACCCCTGGATCCCCACAGTCGTGCGGCTGTAGTGCCGCGCCCCAGCGATCAGCGCCTCCGCCAGGATGCCTGCATGCGGGTCGATTTCGTTGTCGCGCGAATCGGCCACGAGCCCGGCGCGGAGCGCGGCGTCGTTGAAAGGGGTGGTGTCCGCGACGCCTGCCGCCCGGTCGCGGGCGAACAGCCCGTCGCCCGGGAGGGTGCGAAACGTGGTGTGCTCGAGCGTCCCGCCCAGCAGCACGCGCAGCGGACCCGCCACGCGGCGCTGGATCGTGAGCCGCGCGAGCTTCGAGCTGCGGCTCACCCGGTAGAAGTACGGCGTCGCCGGCGTGACGCTGTCCTTGTCGTACGAGGTGCCGTTGCCGATGCCGAAATACCCGAGCCGGTTGGCGCGCAGTGCGTCCAGCGTGATGCCCACGCGCCACCCCTCCCACAGCGCCGGCGCCTGGGCATCCCACTCCACCAGGTAGCTCCCCTTGGTGCTGGCCCCGCCGGTGAGCGTGATCGCGGCGCGGTTCTGCTCGGGGCGTTCGGTGAACCCGATGGGACTGTAGACGCGCCCGTAGCCCGCCACCCACCAGCCGTCGATGGCGCTGTAGTACCCGTAGGGAGTGACCGTGTAATCCCACGTGCTCGGCTCCCGGGCCGTCTGGGCAGCGAGGCGGGAGCCGACCAGCGCGACCACGAGCAATGACACCAATCGTCGCACGCTCAACCCGGGACCGTTCCTTCGTAGAGATGTGCCGTGTCTACGAACCGGGCCTGCGTCCCGTCGTGCACCGCGAAGCGGCTCGGGTAGAGCGCCGCCGAGCCGAACTCGCCGCGCTTGTTGACCGCGTAGAAGTTGAGCTGGTAGCGCGGCTTCCCGTCCGGTGTGAGGAGGCGCGGCTCGCTCAGCCGCACGGCACGCCGCAGCGTCTCGAGGCAGGCGTCGGTGGGTTTCATGCCACGCCGCATCTGGTCCACGGTCAGGAAGGCGCCGCACACCATGATGTTCACTTCGCCGAGCCCGGTCGAGCCCGCGGCGCCGATCTCGTTGTCGCAGTACTGGCCCGCGCCGATGATCGGGCTGTCGCCCACCCGGCCGGGGATCTTCCAGGCGAGCCCGGCCGTGGTGGTCACCGAGGCGATGTCTCCCGCCGGCGTGACGGCATTGCAGTTGATCGTGCCCGTCGGCGGGTGCACCACCATGGGCGTGTTGCCCGGCACGTCGCGCCAGTTGTCGGTGGGGCTCAGGTTGGCGCGCCACTCGAGCCACGCCTGCCGCGCGGCGTCGGTGAGCAGGTCTTCTTCCTTGAAGCCGTACGAGAGGGCGAACCGCTTGGCGCCCTCGCCCATGAGATAGATGTGGTTCGTGTATTTGAGGACGAGCTTCGCCACCTCGGAGGCCGTCTTGATGCCTTCGAGCGCGCCCACGGCGCCGGCTCGCTTGCTGGGGCCGTGCATGCAGGAGGCGTCGAGCTGCACGACCCCGTCCGCGTTCGGCAGCCCGCCGTACCCCACCGACTGATCGCTCGGGTCGAGCTCCTGGATCTTCACGCCCTCGACCACCGCGTCGAGCGGATCGGCGCCCTGCAGCAGGAGGTCGTAGGCCTTCTGGACCGGCCGCAGGCTGTTGGCGGAGCTGATGACGACCGGCTGCGCCGCCCAGGCGCGTCGCGGAGGCGGCGGGCGCGGCACCCGCAGCGCATGGGGCATGCCGAGCGTCCCGGCGGCGGCGAGCCCCCCCCCGGCCGCCGAGGACGCGAGGAACTCGCGGCGCGAAACGTCTTGGGTCACGGACGACTCCGATATGGTGGTGAATGGACGGGTGGTGTTTTAGCCCCGGCCCTCGGCGCTGTCAACTTGTGGAAGCCCGGAGCGGATTCTACGTTCTGGCCGTGTCTCCGTACGATCCGCCGCATCCGCGTACCGTGGTCGCCGCCGATGCCCTGCTCGCGCGACTCCGCGCCAAGCACCCCGATGCCCCCGAGCTCCACCTTGCCGGATCCGGTTGACGTTTCGATCGTCATCCCGGTGTACGACGAGCGCGACAACCTCGAGCCACTGGTGGCCGAAATCGCGGCGGCGATGGCGGGTGGGGGGCGGGGGGGCCGGCGCTACGAGGTCGTCGCGGTGGACGACGGCTCGACCGACGGGTCGCTCGACGCACTCAAGGCCCTGAAGCGCACGCACCCCGAGCTGCACATCGTCTCGTTCGCCGCCAACGCCGGCCAGACCGCGGCCTTCGCCGCCGGCTTCCGGGCGGCGCGCGGGGCGGTGATCGTGACCATGGACGCCGACGGGCAGAACGATCCGGCGGACGTCCCGGCGTTGCTCGAGGCGCTGGAGCGCAGCGACGCGTCCGCGGTCGCGGGGTACCGCGTGCGGCGCCACGACTCCGCCTGGAAGCGGGTGCAGAGCCGCATCGCCAACGGGGTTCGCAACCGGCTGAACCACGAGACGATCCGCGACACCGGCTGCTCCCTCAAGGCGTTTCGCGCCGAGGCGCTGCGCGAGCTGCCGTTGTTCACCGGGATGCACCGCTTCCTGCCGACGCTGGTCAGGATGCGCGGCGGCACGGTGACCGAGGTCCCCGTGCGCCACCGGCCGCGCCGCAGCGGCCGCACCAAGTACGGAATGTGGAACCGGGTATTCCGTTCCCTCGCCGACGCGTTCGCGGTGCGCTGGATGCAGCGCCGCCAGCTGCGCTACCGCGTCTCCGAAGAGATTCCCTAAACAGGATTCCCATGCCGCCACCTTCTGCTCCTCGCAAACCCCGTCTCGACCCGGCGATCTTCAACCTGCCGGTGGCCCGGATGCGCGAAGGCTACTACTCCGACAAGTACTTCGTGCGCGCCCGCGATGTGCTCATCGCCGACCGGCACCGGCCCCGCGTCACGATGCAGGTGTTCGGGAAGACGCACGCCTACCTGGGCGGGTCGGACGAGGCCATCGCCATTCTGAAGTTGTGCGCGCAGTCGTGGGATGAGCTCGAGGTGTTCGCCCTGTACGACGGGGACGAGGTCGCCCCCTGGGAGACCATCCTGCTGATCGAAGGTCCCTACGACGCCTTCGCCAACCTCGAAACCCTGTACCTCGGCGTGCTCGCCCGCCGCACCAAGGTCGGCACGAACACCCGCCGCGTGGTGGAAGCGGCGCGACCGAAGCAGGTCATGTTCTTCCCCGCGCGTCACGATCACTGGCTGGTCCAGACCGGCGACGGCTACGCGGCGCACATCGCCGGCGCGATCGGTGTGTCCACCGACGCGCAGGCGTCGTGGTGGGGGTCGGAGGGCATCGGTACCGTGCCGCACGCGCTGATCGCGGCGTACGGGGGCGATACGGTGCGGGCCTCGGTCAAGTTCGCGGAGCACATGAACGACGAGACCCGGCTCATCACGCTGGTGGATTTCGACAACGACAGCGTCGCGACGTCGCTCAAGGTCGCCCGGGCACTGGGCGAGCGGCTGTACGGCGTCCGGCTCGACACTTCGGAGACGCTCGTAGACAAGGCGATCGTTCCCGAGATGGGGACCTTCCGGCCGACCGGCGTGAATCCCCAGCTCGTCTGGAAGGTGCGCCAGGCGCTGGACCGGGAGGGCTTCGCGCGCGTGAAGATCGTCGTCTCCGGCGGATTCACGGTGGAGAAGATCCGGGCGTTCGAGGAAGAGGGCGTCCCGGTGGACATGTACGGCGTCGGGTCCAGCCTGTTCCAGGGACGCTTCGACTTCACGGCCGACATCGTCCGGGTGGACGGAAAGCCCTGCGCCAAGGTGGGGCGCAGCTACCGGCCGAATCCCCGGCTGGAACGGGTGACGTGAGCCCCGACGCGCACAAGAAGATCGTCTACGGCGCCTTCGGTTGCAGCGGCGTGCTGGTCGTGCTGGGCGTCGCCTCGTGGCTCGTCGTCGGGAAGAGCGGCATCGAAACTCCACCATCGCAACCCCCCGTTACCCCTGCCCAGGCGAGCGCCGCTCTCGACTCGCTGTCGACCTACGATCTCGCCGCCCTGCTCCCCGCGCCGGCGCCGCTGACCACCCGGACCTTCGCCCGCTGGCGCACGACGAGCCGCCCCGTCCTGGTGTTCGGCGACACGTTCCCCCGGAGCTCCTGGCAGTCGACCACCTGGCGCGCGGCCGGGCGCGCCGTCGTCGTCGAATCGCTCCCGGACCGTTCGCCTCCACCGGCGGAGTCCCAGCCGCCCGGTCACGCCATCCTGGCGGCCGCCCGCTCGGCGCTCGAGTCCGGCGAGCCGGTGCGCGCCCGCGCGGCGGTCCGGCTCGCGCTCCAATGCGCCCGCGACCTCCAGACCCGCTCCGATCTGCTGCTGGTGATTCTGGGGATCCGCGTGGAGCGCGACGCTTACCTGATGATCGACCGGGACGGGCGGCTGGTGGAGAGCGACTCGGTGCGCCGGCTCGCACCGGCGATGCTCGCGGCGCTCGACCGGCGCCTGGGTGAGGTGCGGCAGGTGCGCGCGCTGATCGCCACCTCCGGGGCGACGCCGGCGGGCGCTGTCGCGCTCGCCGACTGGGCGCTGGACTCCGGCGTCCCGCTCGCCGCGCGCGACGAGATCATTCGCGCCATCGGGTACGGGTGGGTGCTCGATCCGCGGGAGGTGAGCCTGGGGCTCGACTCCGCGCGTGTCGCAGCGATGCAACGACTGGCCGGCGGCACGCTGCCGCCGGATCTGCGACGGACCCTGCAGGCGGTGACGTTCGGTCGCCCCAACCTGGCACAGCGCTTCGACCTCGCCATCTCCTATCGTACCAAGCGTATGGAGTCACTCGATTTGTGAAGGGTGACGGCGCGCGTTCCGGTTGACACGCGCCGCACCTCCCCAAGAGATTCCCTTCGCAGCATTTCTCCACCGGTCTGGACGAGGAGCGGCATGGCGCGGGTCATCTTCTGGGACGTCGACACCCAATACGATTTCATGCGGGCGGACGGCAAGCTGTATGTGCCGGACGCCGAGCACATTATTCCGAACCTCAAGCGGCTCACCGACTACGCCCACGGCCACGGGATCCGCGTCGTGGCGAGCGCCGACGATCACGTCGAGGGGCACCGGGAACTGTCCGACACGCCGGACTTCAAGGAGACCTTTCCGCTGCATTGCCTGCGCGGCACGCCCGGTCAACGGAAGATCCCCGAGACCGCGCTGCGCGAGGCCCTGGTGGTCGAGCCCGAGCCGCTGGCGCCGACGTCGCTGGCCGACCAGATGCGCAGTCACGCAGGCGACATTCTGTTTCACAAACACTGGTTCGACGTGTTCACCAACCCCAACGTCCTGCCCATGGTCGACGCCCTGGCACCCGAGGACATCGTGCTGTATGGAGTGGCCCTGGACGTCTGCAACCGCTACGCCATCGAGGGATTCCTCGAGCACCGCCCCCACATCCGGCTGTTCGCGGTGACCGATGCGATGAAGCCGATCGACCGCGACGTGGGGGAGCAGATGCTGAGAGAATGGGGCGACGAGGGGGTGCGCCTGGTGAAGACGAGCGAAGTCGTGTTCGGTGGCCTGGTGGAGCAGCTGGCGCAGGCGGGCGCGTGAGCGTCCCCTTCGGGAAGTTCTTTCTCCCCGGTCCCACCGACGTCCACCCCGACGTCCTCGCCGCCCAGCTGCGCCCCATGATCGGCCACCGCTCGGGCGCGATGGAGCAGCTGCTGCAGAAGATGGCGCCCCAGCTCCAGTCCCTCGCCCGCACGTCGCGCACCGTCCTGATCGGCACCGCGTCGGCGACCGGGTTCATGGAGATGGCGGTGCGCAATGGGGTCCGCCAGCGCGCCCTCTCGATCGTGAACGGCGCGTTCAGCGAGCGCTTCGCGCAGCTCGTCACCGCGGCCGGCAAGGAGTGCGTGCGCCTCGACGTGCCGCTGGGTGAGTCGGTCGAACCCGACCAGCTGCGCGACGCCTTGAAGAAGAACTCGGTGGATGCCGTCACGCTGGCGCACTCGGAGACCTCGACCGGCGTGCTGCAGGACGTCGCCGCGCTCGCCAAGGTGGCGCGCGAGTTCGACGACGTGCTGGTCCTGGTGGATGCGGTCACGTCCATGGCCGGCAGTCCGGTCGAGACCGACGCCTGGGGCTTCGACTTCACCTTCACGGGCTCGCAGAAGGCGCTCGCCCTGCCGCCGGGCTTGACGCTCGGCATCGCCTCGCAACGGATGCTCGAGCGCTCCAAGACCCTCCCGGCCCGCGGGCTCTATTTCGACCTGCCGAGCTTCGAGCAGGCCATGTCCAAGTTCCAGCCGACCAACACGCCGGCGCTGTCGCTCTTCTTCGCCCTCGACCGCCAGCTCGACCGGATCGCCGCCGAAGGCGGCATCGAGGCACGCTGGAAACGGCACGAAGCGATGCGCCAGACGGTCGAGCGCTGGGCCCAGGCCCAGGGGATCGCGTACCTGCCGCGCGAGGGGCGCCGCAGCTGGACGGTGAGCTGTCTCAGGCTCCCCGCCGGCAAGAGCGCCAAGGACGTGGTCGGCAAGCTCAAGGCGCAGGGATGGACGATCGGGTCGGGGTACGGCGCGCTCAAGGATTCGACCATCCGCATCGGCCACATGGGAGACCACTCGGTGGCGTCGCTCGAAGAGTTGCTGCCGCTCGTGGGGCAGGCGCTGGCGTGACGCTCCGGGTCGTCGTCGCCGACAAGATGGCGCCCGTGGGCCTCGAGCTCCTGGCCAACACCCCCGGGGTCGAGGTCGCCAACTGCGCCGGCAAGCCGCGTGAGGAGCTGGAACGGGCGCTGGAGGGCGGCCACGCCCTCATCGTCCGCAGTGAAACGCGCGTCACCGCCGACCTGCTGAACCGCGCGCCGCAGCTCCGGGTCATCGCCCGGGCCGGGATCGGCGTGGACACGATCGACGTCACGGCCGCGACGCGCCGCGGCATCGCCGTGATGAACGCCCCCGGGGCGAACACCGTGAGCGCCGCCGAGCACGCCATGGCGCTGCTCCTCGCCCTCGTGCGCCACATCCCGTGGGCGGCGGAATCGATGCGGCGCGGCGAGTGGGACCGCAAGAAGTACGAGGGCACCGAGCTGCGCGGCAAGACGATGGGGATCGTGGGCCTCGGCCGCATCGGGGGCCACGTATCGCAGATCGCCCGGGCGTTCGGCATGAACGTGGTAGGCCACGATCCGTTCCTGCCGCCCGAGCGTGCTGCGGAGCTGCAGGTGAAGATCCTCCCCCTCGAGCAGCTGCTGGCCACCGCGGACGTGGTCACGCTGCACGTCGCGTTGAGCGACCAGACGCGCCATCTGATCAACGCCGAGCGGTTCGCGATGATGAAGAAGACCGCGGTGCTCATCAACACGGCACGCGGCGAGCTGGTGGATGAGGCCGCACTGGTCGCGGCCGTCACCAACAAGCAGATCCGGGGCGCCGCGGTGGACGTCTATGCCCAGGAACCGCTGCCGGCCGAGTCGCCGCTCCGCAAGCTCGACCGGGTGATTCTCACGCCGCACCTCGCCGCGTCGACGGCCGAGGCGCAGGACCGGGTGTCGCAGGAGATCTGTGTCGCGGTGCGCGACGCGCTGCTCGCGGGGGATCTCTCGACCGCCGTCAACGTGCCCGGCATCGGGGGCGACGTCCTACGGCGGGCCGCACCGCTGCTCGTGCTCGCCCGGAGGCTGGGGCGCCTGGCAGCGGGACTCGCCGCGGGGGACGTCACTGCGGTCGAGGTCACCTACGGGGGCAAGGACGAGGAAGCGGCCCGGCCGGTGCTCGTCGCGGCGCTCGAGGGCCTGCTCGCCGGGCTCGGCGAAGGCCCGGTGAGCATGGTCAACGCTCCGGTGCTGGCGGAGGAACGCGGCATCCGTCTCACCCGGCGCAGCGGCGCCCCCGAGCCCGGATTCGAGACCTCGATCGGCGTCAAGGTCGAGGCGCGCAGCGGACGCGTGCGCGTCGCCGGGGCCCTGGTGGGAAGCCACGGCCGGGTCATCCGGATCGACGAGTACCACGTAGACGTGGCGCCGGAGGGATGGCTGCTGGTGGTCAGGAACCGCGACGTTCCGGGCGTGATCGGGCGGGTGGGGACGATGCTGGGGGAGTCCGGCGTGAACATCGCGAGCTGGCACCAGGGCCGCGATGCGCGCGAAGGAGAGGCCCTCGCCGCGATTACGGTGGACCAGCCGCCGGTGGACGAAGTACGCGCGCGTCTCGAGAAGCTGCCGGACATCCTCGAGGTACGGGTGGCGCACTTCGGAGACTGACGGTGGATGTCGGTGGAAGACGGCGGAGGTTGTGGAGGTAAGCCGTCGCGCCCTCCGCCAACCTTCACCAACCTCCACCGACTTCCACCGTCCTCCGTTAGTTCACCCGGTGCAGCTCGACTCTCCGGTTCCGCGCGCGGCCACCGGCCGTCGCGTTGGTGTCCACCGGATCGTCCTCACCGTACCCGCGCGACACCACCTGCTCCGGCGGCACGCCCCGTTCGATGAGATAGCCGCGGACCGCATCGGCCCTGGCCTGAGAGAGCCGCAGGTTGGCACCGGCCGTGCCGCGGCTATCGGTGTACCCGGCGACCTCCACACGCTGACCGGGATTCCCCTTGAGGCTCACCACGACCCGGTCCAACGCCCCCCGTGCCTGGGCCGTCAGCACGGTCTTGCCGGTCTCGAAGCTCACACCCTCGAGCACGAGCGTCCGCTCCGCGCCGACGAACAGGGCGGGGCAGCCGCTAGAATCCACCCGTTCACCCGCAATGGTCCCCGGGCACTTGTCGTTCGAGTCGACGACGCCGTCGCGATCCGCATCGGTGGGCGGCGGGCACCCGGTCGCATCCACGATCGCGCCCGCGGGCGTGTTCGCGCACTTGTCCGCGGAATCGAGAATGCCGTCCTTGTCGGAGTCACGGGGGCATCCCGCCGCATCGACCGCCTCGCCGGGCGCCGTGTTGGGACAACGGTCTGCATCGTCCATGACATGGTCGCCGTCGGCGTCCTTCGGCAGCGAGCAGCCGCTCGCGTCCACGCGATCGCCGGCCGGCGTGTCCGCGCACCGGTCCAGCCGGTCCACGATACCGTCGGCGTCGGCGTCCTTGGGCAGCGCGCAGCCCTTGTCGTCCACGGCTTCACGGGCCGGCGTGGCCGGACAGGAGTCCAGCCGGTCCACGATGCCGTCCCCATCCGAGTCCTTGGGATGGGAGCGCCCCAGCCACGTGCTGAGTCCGGCCTGCAGCGTGAAGTTCCAGTTGTTGGGCACGCCGGCGCTCTGGTTGTTGGGAGACGGGATGAAATCCTCGATGGCTTCGATGCGCATGGCCAAGGACGGTCCCATGCCGAAGCGCAGGCCGAAGAGGCCGCTCACGCCATCGTCCGATACGTTCCCGGTCGTTCCATAGACGTTGTGCACGTAGCCGCCGCCCACCATTACCGCGACCGGACCCGCGATGGGCCGGGCGTACACCAGACGGGCGTGCAGCGGGATGATTCGACTGTCCGCGACGAACGGTCCGGTGGTCGGCAGGTAGCCGCCGGTCCCTTCGAGCGCGAGGCCCGGCGCCACGAATACTCCGAGCCGGCCGCCGCCGCCGAACGAATTGTCGAGTCCGAGCGTGCGGTCGAACCGGGTGAAGCGGCCGAACGCACCGAGCTCGAGCGTGCCGGGATCCTGGGCGGTGAGTCCGGCGGACCCGAGAGCGGCCAGGATGACGAGCGCCGCAGAGATGCGAGAGCGCATCGCGGCCTCCTTTCGCATTTGGGGTGAATAACGACTGGCGGGATTACCCCGCTTGCGCGCGCAGGAGTCGCCGGAAACACCCGGGCCAAAAGCGCGTGAGGTGGGTCACACGAAAGAAGGTTGTGGAGGACGGTCTTTCACCATCCTCCACCGTCGTGGCTAGTTGAGCCGATGCAGCTCCACCCTGCGGTTCCGCGCGCGCCCGGTTTCCGTGGCATTCGAGGCGACCGGGTTGGTGGGGCCGTAGCCGCGCGCCGTGAGCTGCAGCGGATCGACGCCCCGCGCGATCAGGTATGCCCGGACCGCGTCGGCCCGCGACTGGGACAGGCGGCGGTTGGTCGCCAGGCTGCCGCGGCTATCGGTGTATCCCGCGACCTCGACCCGCAGGTCGGGGTAGGCCTGGAGGCTCGCGGCGACCCGATCGAGCGTGTTGTGCGACTGGTCGGTGAGGTTGGAGCTGGCAGTCTCGAAATTCACCCCCTCCAGCACCAGGGTCCGCTCCGCTCCGACGAACAGGATCCGACAACCGACCGCGTCCACCCGCTCGCCAACGGGAGTTCCCGGGCACTTGTCCACGGCATCGAGCACGCCGTCCTGGTCCGCGTCCTTGGGCAACGAGCACCCCACGGCGTCCACCTGGTCCCCTGGGGGAGTCGTGGGGCACTTGTCGGTCATATCCGGAACGCCGTCGCGATCGGTGTCGAGCGGGCACCCGGCGGCATCCACCTGCACGCCGGCGGGGGTAGCCGGACAGCGGTCGCT
This sequence comes from Gemmatimonadales bacterium, assembly GCA_035310725.1. GTDB lineage: Bacteria > Gemmatimonadota > Gemmatimonadetes > Gemmatimonadales > GWC2-71-9 > DASTHG01. Next base: position 7,525 of record DATGDT010000037.1, on the reverse strand, counting down.
GGCATCCACCACGCCGTCCTCGTCGGCATCCTTGGGCAGGGTGCACCCGGCGTCGTCCACGCGCTCGCCGGCGGGAGTGTCGGGACAGCGGTCGTCCGCGTCCACGACGCCGTCCCCGTCGGCGTCCGCGGGCAGGGGGCAGCCACGTCCGTCCACGGCCTCCCCGCGCGGAGTGTCGGGGCAGGAGTCCGCGGCGTCCACGACCCCGTCGTGGTCGTTGTCCCGGTCGCCCACCGCGACCCCTCCGAGCTGGACGCCGAGGCCGGCTTGAATGGAGAAGTCCCAGTTGTCCTGCACCCCGACGGCCGTGTTGAGCGGTGAGGGGAAGAAGTCGGCCACTCCTTCCAGCCGGCCGACCAGCCGGTTCCCGAGCTCCACGCGCACCCCCAGCAGGCCGCTGAGCCCGTCCTCCCACCCGCTGAAACTCCTGCGGTACACCTGGTGCGCATATCCCGCACCGACCAGTACGGCGGCGCTCGCCGCCACCGGGGCTGCGTACAGCAGACGGAGCTCGATCGGGACCACGCCGACGTCGCCCCCCACTGCGGTCGTGGACTGCAGCGAGACGGCTGCTTCGACGGCCAGGTCGTGCACGAAAAACACGTCGAAGCGCCCACCACCGCCGATCGTGTTGTCGAAGCCAAGCGACTGGTCGAACCGCGTGAACCGGCCGAAGAGGCCGAGCTCGACGGTTCCGGGACGCTGTGCCGCTGCGGGGGAGGCCGCGAGGGTTACGAGGGCCGCAAGGCGAAGCGCCGTATTCATGTGGCAGCCTCCGGAGCGAGCGTGGGTCCCGGGAGTGGTTGATCGTCGAGCGGTGGAGCCGGGGCCCCGGGGGGCGCGGCCGGCTGCTCCGCCACGATCCGGAATGTCTTCACCGCCCCTTGCAGACGATCGGCGGCTTCGGCGAGCTGATTGGCGGAGGACGCGATCTCCTCCGTGGACGCGGCTTGCTGCTCGCTCGAGGCGGCGATCTCCTGAGCCGAGGCGAGCAGCCCGTCGGTGCCCATCGCCACCGCGGCGAGCCGGGCTGCGATTTCGTCCACGAGGTGGCGCACTTCGACGGCCGAGGTGGCGATCTCCTGGCTCCAGGCGTCGTTCGCCTCGGCTTCGCCCGCGACCAGCGACAACCCCTGCGACGCCGTCTGGGCGGTCTCGCGCACGACTGCTCCGGTCTGCGCCAGGCGCTGCAACCGGTCGCGGGTTTCCTGCGCGCGGGTGAGCACGCTGCGGACGGTGTCGGCGGTCTCGGTGGCGGCGGCGGCCGCGAGGGAGGCCAGCTTCCGGACCTCGTCGGCCACGACCGCGAATCCGCGGCCCTGCGGCCCGGCCCGCGCTGCCTCGATGGCGGCGTTGAGCGCCAGCATGTTCGTTTGCGTGGCCACCGCCTTCGCCTGGCCCACGAATTTCTGAATCTGCGCGGACGAAGTCGCGAGCGCGTCGGCATCGTCCGCCCCGCGCTCGACCTCCTCGGCGAGGCGCGTCAGCTGGGTGATGCTCTGGTCGAGTTGCTCGCGGTGGTGCCGGGCCAGGCTTGCGAGCTCGGCGTTGCGGCGTACGGAATCCTCGGCGCCCGCGGCGAGGGCGGTGGCGATCTGGAGAATCCGCCCGGCATCGTCGGCGGCGGCCCGCACGAGCTGCGCCTGCTCCGCGGCCCGCTTCGTGAGATCCTGGGTGGTCGACGTCATTTCTTCTGTGGACGCGCTCATCTGCTGGGTGGCCGCCGAGATTTCCGCCGCCATCGCGGCCGACTCGTCGGAAGCGGAGCGGATGGCGCCCACCAGCTGGCGCAGCGCCGCCACCATCCGCTGCACCGATGTCGTCAGATCGCCGATCTCCCCGGTCTCCGAACGGACCGCGGTGTCGATCACGGACAGGTCGCCGCCGGCCACGCGCGCCGCGATCTCGCCGGCCGCCCGGACGGGTGCGGCGATGCGCTGGTTGAGCCAGCGGCCGGCCCAGAACATCACCGCCACGGCGAGCCCGAACAGGACAATCGCGGCCACCAGCACCGTCCGCTGCACCGCCCGGGCGAGGCTGTACGCCGTCGCGGTGGGCTGATGGAACAGCACCCAGAAGCGGCCCTGGTTCGCCGGGAACCGTCCGCGGGTCACCGGTACGGCCACGACGAGCTCCGCCCCGCGGCTCCCGTCGAGCACGATGCGACGGGGCTGGTCCGGGTTGAAGAGCGAGCGGTCCCGTGGCACGCCGCGCAGCTCGGCCTGGTCCGGGCCGAAGAGGAGGTTGCCGCGCTCGTCCACCAGCTGCAGGTACACGCTGTCGCCGAGACCGGTACTCCCCAGCAGCAGACCGAGGCGATCGAGCTGGTAGAGGGCCTCCAGCACGCCGACCGCCTGCGCGCCCTCCGCGGGCCGGATCGCGACGGCATAGCGCACGGTGACGGACTGGGAGGCGGAGTCGACCAGCGGAGCGCTTTCCGCGGCGTCCTGCTGCATCGCCTGCTGCCACAACGGGTCGCTCGCGTGGGAGAACAGGTCGGGCCGGCTGGACGCCATCACGGTGAAGCCGTGACGCTCGGTGACGGCGAGATCGGTGAAGTCCGATCCCTCGGGATAGCGCTTGAAGTAATTCTCGAGGTTGCGGTCGCCGCCGATCTGGTGGGTGGCGCCGAACAGTCGCTCGAGCGTCGCCGGCTCGGCCTGATCGAGGCGGCGCTGCGAGACCGTCTGCCCGGCTTCCAGCGCCGCGCGCACGACGAACGGGTTGGTCGCGAGCCGGTCGGCTTCACGGTGCCGGTCTCGGATGTAGGTCGCGACGAGGTCGGCAGTCCGACTGGCGATCTCCGTGCCGTGCTGGTCGGAGAGCCGCTCGAGTGAGCGGCGGGCGCTGCGGGCGGCGAGCAGCCCCAGTCCCAACAGGACGATGAGCGCGGCCGCCGCCACGCTCATGCTGAACCGTTGCAGCAGGTCCTTGAGAGTGGTGGCCATGGCTCGTCGCGCAAAGTATGCCGGGTTTCTCGGAGGAGCAAGTCTGTGTAATTTCAGGGACTTATGTCGCACGCACCGGTCTACGATCCGCAGGAGGTGGAAACCCGCTGGCAACAGCGCTGGACCGAGCGGCACACCAACGAGCCGGAGCTCGACCGGCCCGCGCGGCCGTTCTACAACCTCATGATGTTCCCCTACCCGTCGGCCGAGGGCCTGCACGTGGGGAACATGTTCGCCTTCACGGGCGCCGACATCTACGGACGCTTCCAGCGGCTGCAGGGGTACGACGTATTCGAGCCGATCGGCTTCGACGCGTTCGGCATTCACTCGGAGAACTACGCGCTCGCGGTCGGCACGAACCCGGCGCAGCTCATCCCGCGCAACATCGACACGTTCCGGCGCCAGCTGCGCCGCTTCGGCGGGATGTTCGACTGGCGCCACGAGCTCTCGACCACCGATCCGGCGTACTACAAGTGGACGCAGTGGCTCTTCCTCCAGCTCTTCAAGGCGAACCTCGCCTACAAGAAGCGCGCGGCGGTGAACTGGTGCCCGAAGGACAAGACCGTGCTCGCCAACGAGCAGGTCATCAACGGTCGCTGCGAGCGCTGCGATACGCCGGTGGAACAGCGCTCGCTGGACCAGTGGTTCTTTCGCATCACCGATTACGCCGAGCGGTTGCTGCGCAACCTCGACACGCTCGACTGGTCGGAATCCACCCTCGCCCTGCAGCGCAACTGGATCGGCCGCAGCGAGGGAGCGGAGCTCGTGTTCACCACGCCCGCCGGCCAGGCGATCACGGTCTTCACCACCCGTCCCGACACCGTCTTCGGCGCCACCTACCTGGTGCTCGCACCGGAGCACCCGCTGGTGGAGGCGTTGACCGCCGGGGAGCAGCGCGCCGCCGTCCGCGCCTACCAGCGCGAGGTACAATCACGCGACGTCGTGGCGCGCCGCGTGGGCGAGAAAGTGAAGACCGGAGTGTTCCTCGGCTCCTACGCCCGCAATCCGGCCACGGGCGAGGCCGTCCCCGTCTGGATCGCCGATTACGTCCTGATGGAGTACGGCACGGGCGCCATCATGGCCGTGCCGGCCCACGATGAGCGGGATCACGCGTTCGCGACGCAGTTCGGCCTTCCCATCCGGCAGGTGGTGCAGGTCGAGGGCGAGCAGGGCGCCGCGCTGCCGTCCGTGACCGAGGACGGCGTGCTCATGAACTCGGGGCGCTTCGACGGTCTGGCGTGCCGGGAGGGCGGGAAGCGAATCGTCGCCTGGCTGGCGGAGCAGCAGGTGGGCACGCCCAGAGTCCAGTACCGGCTCCACGACTGGTGCATCTCGCGCCAGCGCTACTGGGGCCCGCCGATCCCGATCATCTATTGCGATCGCTGCGGCCCGGTCCCCGTTCCCGAGCGGGACCTCCCGGTGCTGCTGCCGCCCATCGAGGACTTCCGGCCCGACGACAGCGGCGTCTCGCCGCTGGCGCGGCACACCGAGTGGTACAACGTGCCGTGCCCGCACTGCGGCTCGCCCGGCCGGCGCGAGACGGATGTCTCCGACACCTTCCTCGACTCGTCGTGGTACTTCCTGCGCTACCCGTCCACCGAGTTCGCCGACCGGCCCTTCGACCCGGCGCGCACGAGGACCTGGCTCCCGGTGACGAGCTACATCGGGGGCAACGAGCACGCGGTTTTGCACCTGCTCTATTCGCGCTTCATCACCATGGTGCTCAAGGAGCAGGGACACGTCGCCTTCGAGGAGCCGTTCCCGAAGCTCCGGGCCCACGGCCTGATCGTGAAGGACGGCGCCAAGATGTCGAAGTCGCGCGGCAACGTGGTCATCCCCGATGCCTACATCAAGCAGTGGGGCGCCGACACGTTCCGCATGTACCTGATGTTCCTCGGGCCGTTCCAGGAAGGCGGCGACTTCCGCGACGAGGGCATCACGGGGGTGCGGCGCTTTCTCGAGAAAGTCTGGGTGCTCGCCCACGACGCGGCGGGGCAGGCGGACGCCCGCCCTCCGGAGGCGGTGGAGCGCAAGCTGCACCAGACCATCCGCAAGGTCACCGGCGACACGGCGACGCTCAACTACAACACCGCGATCGCCGCGATGATGGAATACGTGAACGTCCTGCGGGAGCACGGAGCGGGGAGCGGGAGCTCCGTGCGGCCGCTCGTGCTCATGCTCGCGCCCTACGCACCCCATCTGGCCGAAGAGCTGTGGTCGCTGCTGGGCGGCGGCGACCGCTCGGTGTTCGAGGAGCGCTGGCCCGCCTATGACGAGGGTCTCGCCCAGGCGGGAGATGTCGAGATCGCGGTACAGGTGAACGGCAAGCTGCGCGCCCGGCTGCAGCTCCCGCGTGGGGCATCGCAGGACGATGTCGTGGCCCTGGCGCTGGCGGACGCGGGCGTGAAGAAGTTCGTCGACGGCAATCCGCTCAGGAAGATCGTCTACGTGCAGGACCGGCTGGTGAATCTGGTAGTGTGAGGCACAGCGCACAGAGCACGGAGCAGGACTTCCAGGCGCGCCGGCAGGTACTGCTCCGTGCTCCGTGCTCCCTGCTCCGTCAGAGCAGCTTCGCGATCACGTCTCCCACTAAGTACCCGACCCCCGCCACGCCCAGCCCCACGACGAACATGTCGATCCCGGAGCGGAACACGCTGCGGCCGGTGAAGAAGCTGCGGGCGGCCCCGACCGCGAAGTGCGACAGCATCGCCACCGCAAACGCCGTCCACGCCGCCGCCGCTCCCGAGAGAAACACGAACGGGGCCACGGGGATGAGCGCTCCCACAGCCGTCGCGACGCCGGTCACCCACCCTTCCTTGAGCGGCGTGCTCCGGGCCTCGCCGATCTTCAATTCCTCCCGCACGCTCTCCTCGAGGGCGCGGCCGGGGTCGCGCATCACCTGCGCGGCCATCTGACGGGCCCGGTCTTCCTCGATCCCTTTCGCTTCGTAGATCAGCGCCAGCTCATCCGCCTCGACCTCCGGCATGAGACGGATTTCTTCCCGTTCCATCGCGATCTCGTGGGCGTACACCTCCTGCTCGCTCTTGGCGGCGAGAAATCCGGAGGCGCCCATGGACAGGGCGTCGGCGATCATCCCCGCCACGCCCGAGATCAGCACGACGTGCGGCGTGACGCTGGCGCCGATCACCCCGGCCACGAGCCCGAAGTTGGCGGTGAGCCCGTCGTTGAAGCCGTACACCACGTTGCGCAGGAAACCGCCCGACGCGGTCTGATGCCACGGCTCGGCGCTGCCGCCGGCGAGACCGGCGAGTGTGCCCGCGTGCTCGGCCGACTCCTTCGCGAGCGTCAGGGACACGGCCCGGGCCGCTTCCCCCGAGGAGTCGCGGTGCAGATCGATGTACCCCTTCACCTCGCGCCCTTCTTCGCGCAGCAGCAGCGGCAGCAGGTAGCCGGGCCCGAACCGCCGGCCCAGCCACGCCATCACCCGCGCGGTGCGCGACGGCGCCGTCCCACCTGCCGGGAGTGCATGGCCGTGATCGGCGAGCAGCTTGGCCCACATTTCGGTGTGGCGCCGCTCGACGGCAGCGAGTTTCTCGTAGGTGGATTTCTTGCGCGCGTCGGGTTCGACGCTCGCCAGGACGCTATAAAGGAAGGCGGCGTCGGATTCGTCCTGGTAATGGTGCAACCAGGTCTTGAGCTCGGAGTCCGGCATGGCGAGAAGATACGGGACCGCTTGCCAACTTCCTAGATAACAACCGCTTACGGATCGAGGGCGGAGCGAGGAGCGGGGGAGCGGGGAGCAGTCGGAGGCGGTCCACAGTTGCGATCCGACCCTGGCTGGACATCGACCGCTCCCCGCTCCCGCTCCCCGGCCTTGTCACCTGCGACCATCCACCACCGTACCGCATCTAACTTTACGACCGATGACGATCTCTCTGAGCGTCCCTGACATCCTGGTAGCGCGCGCCAAGGCCGGAGACCTCGAGGCCCTCGAAGGGTTGTACCGCGCCTTCGAGACGCCGGTCTACAACCTGGCGCGCCGCATCTGCCGCGCGCCGGAAGATGCCGAGGATGTAGTGCAGGAGACCTTCCTCGAGGTGGTGCGGAGCATCGGCCATTACCGGGGCGAGGGGCATCTGTGGGGGTGGATCCGGCAGATCGCGGCGTCGAAGGCGTTGATGCGGTTGCGGCGCGAGAAGATCCGGGCCACCGACGAGCTGGTGGACGAGGCGGCGGGATCGCCGCCGGCCAGCATCGGCGCGCGGATCGATTTGGAGCGGGCGTTCGAGCGGCTCTCCGAGACGTCGCGCGCGGTGGTCTGGCTGCACGACGTGGAAGGGTTCACGCACGAGGAGATCGCGGAGCAGATGGGCAGGACCGTGAGTTTTTCGAAATCGCAGCTGGCCCGGGCGCACGCGCGCCTGCGGCGCCTGCTGGCGGCGGAGCCGGAGGTCGGACGATGATGCATTGCACGATGGATGATCTGGTGGCGGTGCGCGATGGGGAGGGGTCGGTCTGGGCGCGCCGGCACGTGGAGGAATGCGCGACCTGTCGGGGCGAGATGGACGCGCTGTATCAGCGGGTGGCGCAGCTCAAGGCGCTCCCGGCGCTGCGGC
>DATGDT010000036.1:0-3799 GCA_035310725.1 Gemmatimonadales bacterium | reverse complement strand
GGCGAAGATGAACCGGCGCATTTTCGGATTCCACCGTCGCGTCTGGTGGCCGAAATGCACACCGGCTTCCAGCAGATCCTGCACCTGAGGATGCGTCATGCACTCCCTTTCGTGGGTTTTGGTCCGCCGCCGCCGTCATCTCCGGAGCGACCTCGCCTGAGGCGAGGACCCCGCGCCAGATCGGGCGACGTGAGTATTTGACTGCGTACTCGGTACTCGGTTGACGGTCGTCGGTAAGTACCGATGACCGATGACCGATGACCGTCTACCGCTTACTGAACTGGAACCGCTTCCGTGCCCCCGCTCGGCCCGGCTTCTTCCGCTCCACGGCCCGCGGGTCCCGCGTCAGCAGGCCCTGCTCCCGCAACTTCTTGCGGTGCTGCTCGTCGGCCAGGCACAGCGCGCGTGCGATCCCCATCCGCATCGCTCCCGCCTGGCCCGTGACGCCGCCGCCGCGGCAGATCCCCTTCACGTCGAACGCGCCCAGCGTGTCGGTCGCCGTGAACGGCTGCTGAATGTGCGACACGAGCGAGGCGCGCGGGAAGAAGTCCCCCAGCGTCCGCCCGTTGATGTTCCATTTTCCTGAACCCGGCGTCAGGTACACCCGCGCCACGCTCTCCTTGCGGCGGCCGACGGCGTGCCAGCGCAGCTCCGGCGTCTCAGTCATTTCGTCCCCTCGAGCAGCAGCGGCTGCGGCTGTTGCGCCGCGTGTGGATGCGTCGGTCCCGCGTACACCTTGAGCATCTGCTTCACGTGCTGGCGCGACAGCGTGGTCTTGGGGAGCATCCCCCACACCGCCTGCTCGATCACCCGCTCCGGATGCGAGGCCAGCACGTTCTTGACCGGCTTGAACCGCTCGTGGCCCATGTACCCGGTGTGCCGGAAATAGCGCTTCTGTTCCAGCTTCCGGCCCGTGAGCTTCACCTGCTCGGCGTTGATGACGATCACGGCATCACCGCTGTTCAGGTGCGGAGTGAACGTCGGCTTGTGTTTTCCGCGCAGGATCTGCGCAACCCGGCTCGCCAGACGGCCGAGCGGCTGCCCGGCGGCGTCCACCACGAACCAGTGGTGCGTGACGTCTTCTTTGCGCAACGTGAACGTCTTCATGGCTGCCAGTGTCGTCCCGATTTTTGACAGACTGGCAGTATACCCGGGGTGCTAAGGCCCTGTCAACTTGAGGGTTCCAACGTCACGAGTGCCGTCCCCTTCTCCACGGCCGTCCCCGCCCGGACGTGCACCTTCACAACGCGCCCGGCCCGCTGCGCACGCAGCTCGTTCTCCATCTTCATCGCCTCCACCACGACCAGCGGGGCACCAGCGGCGACCTGCTGGCCCTCCAGCACCTCCACGCGCACCACCAGCCCCGGCATCGGCGCCCGTACCACACCCCCGGATGGCCCGCCCGCCTTACGACCGGTGAGGGCCTGGATCGCCCGCGTCCGTTCATCCACGGCCTCCACCTCGGCCCGCTCCCCCACGGCCCCCAATGCCCAGCGCGCCCCGCCGCCCTCACCGCGTCCCGGCAGGGGCTGGGCGGCGACGGTCCACGACTCCCCGGCCAGCAGCAGGTGATAGAGCGGCGTGCCGGGAATGGCCGCCAGGTGAGCTTCGAGCCACGCCCCGTCGACGTTCACGCGGCCGCCGTCCACCTCCAGCTCCACCGTGCGGGTTCCGATCCGGACGTAGTACTTCACCGCGCAGCCTCGAGATGCACCACCGTCTCGACCTGCGCCGTTTGCGGACACAGGTCGAACGCCTGTACCGCACGCACCTGGTAGTTCACGCTGAGGCGTTGCAGGTCCCGGGCGAGCGTCGCCGGGTCACGCGACACGTAGACGAGGCTCGACACGGGATCGCCCGTCAAGCGCAGTGTGACGTCCCAGTGCAAACCGGACCGCGGAGGGTTCACCACCGCCACGTCCGGCTCAGGGAGCCCGGGAAAGACGTCCTCCACCCGGCCGGCGATGCAGCGCACTTGATCGCCGAACGCGACGAGATCGGACCTGTCACGCGCCCAGGCCACGGCCTTCTCGTCGGCGTCCACGCTGACGACACGCGCACCGCGCTCGGCCAGCAACAACGCCGTATCTCCGCTGCCGCCGTAGAGGTCCCACGCCTGTTTCCCACCCACGTCACCGAGTCTCTCCACCGCCCAACGACGGGCCGCCGTGCCAATTTCCGGGTTCACCTGCTCGAACGCCGTCGCCGGAAACCCCGTGGCCGGCCCGGCGACCACCCGCGGCGCCCCATCCACCGGGTGCCACCAGCACACGACCTCGCCGTTCCCTTCTGCCTGGATCAATGCCGCGCGCAGCTGGTCGGCCATGCGCCCCGCCCACGGTTCGCCCGCGGATTCCACCACGAGATGCCGCGTTCCCTCCCGGTCGAGCCGCAGCGTCAGGCGCGTGGCGCCCTCGGGGAGCAGGGGGAGATGGGACTGCAGCTGGCGCCACAACGACATCAGCCGCGCATCCGCGATGAGGCAGTCGCCCAGGGGAAATACCCGGTCCGGACTGTCGTACGGATGGAAACCGACGACGAGCGGCACCGCATCCTCCCCGCGCTTTTCCCGCCGCTGCCTCACCGCGAGGCTGATCTTGGTCCGGTAGCGCCACTGCTCGCCCGCCGCCGTGATGTCGGGATCCGGGATGTCGAGCTTGCCGATCCGCCGCAGCGCGTCCCCCACGATCGTCCGCTTCGCCTGAAGTTGCGCCGCGTACGACAGATGCTGCAGCTGGCAGCCGCCGCAATGGTCGGCGACGTAATGCGGACAGGCTGGTGAAACCCGCGCCGCCGCGGGTTCGACGATTTCGGCGGCCTCGCCGCGCGCGAACGTGCGATGCATGCGCAGGCTTCCCGCGCGCACCGTCACCCGCTCCCCCGGTGCCGTGCGCGGCAGGAAGACCGCCCGGCCATCGCCCAGCCGCCCCACCCCGTCACCGCCCGCGGCGATCCCCGAGACCGCCACCACCTCGGTACTCACTGCAGTCCTTCCCGGCGCGCTTCGGTCAGCCAGGCAGGCTGAGAAGTCGGCCCGCGGACCGCCGGTCCTCCTCCGGCGCCGCCGCTGCGGTGCGCCTCGGCGAGCAGCGCCGCGACGATGGCGACCGGCCGCACCAGGGGATCGCTGACCGGCTCGGCGAGCAGCCGCGCGCCGGCGCGGTCGAGATAGGTGATGTCGAACTCGCCGCGCCGGAACTCGGGATCGGCCAGCACGCGCAGATGAAACGATTGCGAGGTGGGAATCCCCACAATCACCAGCTCACGCAGCGCACGCTCCATCCGCTGCAATGCGGCCGCGCGATTCTCGCCCCAGGCGATGAGCTTCGCCAGCAGGGGATCGTAGTAGAGCGTGACCTCGTTGCCCGATTCCACGCCGCTGTCCCAGCGAATGCCAGGCCCGCCCGGTACCCGCAGGTACTGCACCGTGCCTGTCGCCGGCAGGAACCCGGCGAACGGATCCTCGGCCGTGATGCGGCATTCGATTGCGTGGCCGCGTGGCTGCAACAGGCCGGCGGCCACCCGCATCGGCTGACCCGCGGCGATGCGCAGCTGCTCGCGCACCAGGTCCACGCCGTAGACGAGCTCCGTCACGGGGTGCTCGACCTGGATGCGCGTGTTCATTTCCAGAAAGTGGAATTCTCCATCGGCCGCCAGCAGGAACTCGACCGTGCCCGCGCCGCAGTATCCCACGGCGCTCGCCGCCGCCGTCGCCGCCTCCCCCATGCGCCGGCGCAATCCCGGCGTGACCGCCACGGAGGGCGCCTCCTCGATGAGCTTCTGGTGGCGGCGCTGGATG
>DATGDT010000035.1:0-2007 GCA_035310725.1 Gemmatimonadales bacterium | reverse complement strand
CTCCTCATCCAGGGTGACGACGACCGCAACGTCTACTTCTCCGAAATGGTGGACCTCGACGACCGGCTCGACGCGGCGGGCGTGCCCCACGAGGATCTCGTGATCCCCGATGAGATCCATGGCTTCCTGCGGCACCAGTCGTGGGTCACGGCGGATTCGGCGACGGTCGCTTGGTTCGCGAAGAGACTCGTGGTCGGTGGTCAGTGATGGGTGGTCGGTAATTGGTGATCGGCCCTTGACGCTATAACCGACGACCGATGACCGACGACCGAGTACCGCCTTAGCGCCCCCGTAGCCGGTATCCCGCCGGCGGCTCGGCGTCCAGCAGCCAGCGGACGAAGTAATCCCAGCGCCGCCGGATCATGTACGGCTCGCTGCCGAAGCCGTGCCGGCGGTTGGGCAGCGCCAGCAGGTCGAAATCCTTGTTCGCCTTGATCAGCTCGTCCACCAGCAGGAGCGAGTTGTCGGGGGGGACGTTGTTGTCGGTCGTGCCGTAGGCGATCAGCAGCTTGCCCTTCAGGTGCTCGGCCTGGAGCTGGTTCGCCTGGTTGTCGTAGTTCGTGGTGCCGCCGGCGTTCTTCACCAGGAGGCCCTGCCACTTCTCGGCCCAGTCGTCCTCGTATTCCCGGTTGTCGTGGTTGCCCGCCTCGGAAATGCCGACCTTGAAGAAGTCGGGGTAGCGCAGCATCGCGTCCGCGGCGGCGTAGCCGCCACCGGAATGGCCGTAGATGCCGGCGCGGTCGAGATCGATCCAGGCATACCGCTGCGCCAGCTCGCGCATCGCGGCGACCTGATCGGGGAGTCCGTTGTCTCCCATGTTTCCGTAGTACGCGGCGTGGAACGACTTGGAGCGCAGCGGCGTGCCCATCGCGTCGATTTCCACCACCACGAACCCCAGCTCGGCCAGCGCCTGGGCGTCGCCGCGCGCCGCGGCAAACCCGCGGCTGCCGACGCTTCCCGTCTGCGGTCCTGGGTAGATGTGGTTCACGATCGGGTAGCGTCGCGTGGAAACGAACGTCGTGGGGCGGTACAGCAGCCCGTAGAGATCGGTCTTCCCGTCGCGCGCCTTGACCGTGATGGGCATCGGTGGCCGCCACCCTGTGGCCGTGAGGCGCGAGATGTCGGCGCGCTCGAGCGTGAGCACGACGCGTCCGGCCTGGTCGCGCAACACGGTGACCGGGGGAACGTCGGGACGGGAGTAGCTGTCCACGAAATAGCGGCCGTCTGGGGCCAAGGTCACCTCGTGGTCGGCGTCTTCCGGCGTGAGCAAGGTGAGCCGGCTGCCGTCCATGCGGATACTGTAGAGACGGCGGAAATACGGATCGCCGGCTTCGCGTCCCGCGCCGGTGAAGAAGAGCGTACGACCCGCTTCGTCCACGCGCAGCACCTGGAGCACGTTCCAGTTCCCGCTCGTCACCTGGCCCAGCAGCCGTCCGGTCGCGAGGTCGTAGCGGTATAGATGGCCCCAATCGCTACGCTCGGAGTACCACAGGATCTCGTTCGTGGCCGGGAGTACGTGCCAGTTGACGCGCCCGGCGCCGGATTCGAAGAACGTCGCGACCGACTCGTCGAACACGTCCCGCACGGCGCCCGTGGTGGCGTCGGCGATCCGCAGCCACTCGTGGCGGTGATCTCGTGAAGTCGAGACGAAAACGAGATGCGACGCGTCGGGCGTCCACTCGACGTCGGCCCATTCGCCCCGGCACACCACGTGATCGCACAGGGTGGAGCGATGCTGGTCAGGCGGCAGCTGCAGCCGGGTCACGCGGCGCGCGTCCACGTCGATGATCACGCGCTGAATCATCGCGACCACGCTGTCGCCGGGGAGCGGATACTTCCAGCGCTCCAGCACCGGATGGCCGACCTGCGTGCGCACGAGGTACATCTCACCCACGCCACGCTGGTCCTGCTGGAAGGTGGCGATCCGCTTCGAGTCGGGAGACCAGAGCAGCACCGGCCGGTCGCTCCGCACCCAGCCGGCGTTGTCGGTGGCGTAGCCGAAGTCCG
>DATGDT010000034.1:0-1956 GCA_035310725.1 Gemmatimonadales bacterium | reverse complement strand
GTGGGCGATGATCCCCGGCGTGCCCGCGTTCGCGTGCGCGCCGATGCTGAACAGCGCGTCCACCTTCGGGGTCAACCCGGTCTCCATCACGTTCGGCTTGGGATAGCCGCGCACCAGGATCGCCGCGGGATCGAGGTCCTCGGGATGGATGTTGCGGAACAGCGTCCCGCCATGGCCTTCGTTCACGACGAACTGCGTGGCACCGGCGAGCCGCGCCCCGGCGATCGCCGCGTTGACCTCGTCCGCCAGCTCCTTGCGAAAAGCCTCGTGCGTCGGATCGTGCCCGCCGCGCGCCTCGGGACGCATCTCGGTGGCGTTGCGCACCACGCCGGCGAGCCCCTCCATGTCGGCGATGATGTACACCGTGAAGCCAGTAGGCTCCATCAGCGCGGCGAGCTTCGAGCGGGCCTGCTGGTACTCGGTGACGCCGTAGTACGCCTCGGGGGGTGTGGTGTCGCGCGGGGGTTGCTGCGGCGGCTGGGCCTGGGGAGGCTGCTGGGCGGCGAGCAGCGCCGGCAGGGCCGCCAGCGCCAGCATTCGGAGTGGGCGCGCGCTCACCGCAGCACCACCCGTTCGATCGCGTCGAGCAGATACCCCATCTGCCGCGCGTCGTCGGTCGTCAGGCGGTAGGAGCGCTCGCCGGTCTTCTCGAGCCCGGTCCAGTTGAGCGAGTCCACACGGGCCACCACGACGTCCGGATAGCTGCGCCGCAGGGCGTACGCGACGTGATAGGGCTTGTCGAGCCGGAACGGCTTGAAGTCCCCGCGCATGGCGCGGCGCACCGCGACCGTGGCCGAGTCGCGCAGCCAGCGCCGGACCTGGGTGGGACTGAACGTGATCGCCGCCATGCGGCCCACCGCGTACTTCGTCACGATCCCGATGAAGCCGCTCCCGAGAATCGCCCGCGTCTCCGCGATCTCAGCGTCGTCGCCCGAAACGAGGGAGACCGCGACGCCGTACTCGCTCGCGATCAGCGCGTTGATCCCGACCTCGTTCAGACTCTTGCCGTTCACCGTGAAGGTGTCGAACGCGAAGTTGTGCGCCAGGATGCCGGGATGCCCGGGCCCGGCATGGGCGCCGGTGAACATCAGCGTCCCCACGGTCGAGTCGATCCCCGTCACCATGACGAGCGGCTTGGGAAAGCCGCGCACGAGGATGGCGCCGGTATCGAGGTCCCAGGGAAGGATATTGGCGAACATATTGCCGCCGTGCCCCTCGTTCACGACGAACGAGCGGGCGCCCGCCAGGCGCGCCCCGGCGATGGTCGCGTTCACCTCACGCGTCAGCAGACTGCGGAAATGATCCCAGTAGTCTGGGCTCGTCAGCGTCTTGTACTGCTCCCCCTCGTTGCCGGCGATCACCTCGTGGATGTCCACCGCGCTCCCCATCCCTTCCATGTCGGGGACGATGAAGACGCGGAAGCCGTGCGGTGGCGGGAGGTGAGGCGGCGTATACGGTGTGGCCTGAGCGGCGAGCAGGGAGCAGGGAGCACAGAGCAGGACGGCGAGGAATCCGAATCGCGGCATGACGGCCCTCAGGGGCAGACTGAGGGCTGAAAGGTGAGGTCCGAACGAGAGACCCGCTAGGTCAATGGAGGTGGAGATTCACCAGGGGCAGGACGCGAAGCAAGCCGTGGTTGTTGCGCGCGTTGTTGATGAGCCCGAGCTGCACGCCGTGCAGCTGCTTCGCGTAGTTGTAGATCCCGATCGTGAGACCGTGTTGCTCGCCCTTGATGCGGTTGTAGCCCGCGATCGACACGCCGGTCATGTCCCAGGTCCGTGTCCGGATGGGCGAGATGGCCAGCCCCTGAATCCAGGTCCCCTCGACGTGCACCCCTCCGATCGCCACTCCCCGGATTCCCCCGCCGCTCACGACGGCGAGTCCGGCCACCGCCAGTCCCGTCATCGTGCCGCCGGTGACGACGGCGAGCCCCGCCGTCGTGATCCCCCGAATCCG
>DATGDT010000033.1:0-1741 GCA_035310725.1 Gemmatimonadales bacterium | reverse complement strand
TCCAGTCCGAACGCCCGCAACACGTCGATCGCCGCGGCGATCAGCTCGGCGTCCGCGAGCGGCCCGGGCTCCCCGATCAGGTCCATGTTCAGCTGAAAATGCTCGCGCAGCCGCCCCTTCTGCTGCCGCTCGTAGCGGAACAACTGCGGCATCGAGAACCAGCGGATCGGCTTGCGCAGCGCCTGGGCGCGGGCCCCGACCATGCGGGCCAGCGTCGGCGTCATCTCCGGCCGGAGCGCCACCTCCCGGTCCCCCTTGTCCCGGAACGCGTACAGCTGTCCCGCGATCTCTTCCCCGCTCTTCTGGGTGTAGAGCTCCAACGGTTCCAGTGGCGGGCCGTCGTACTCCTCGAACCCGTAGCGGGTCGCGACGCTCCGCCAGGTCGAGAAGATGTAGTTGCGTAGGGCCAGATCATCGGGGTAGAAATCGCGAAAGCCGGGCAGCGCTTTCCCTTGCATCACAACAATTTAGCCGATCGGCGCGAAGCCGGGCAAGCGCGCCATCGCATCGCCGACCGTGTGGAACGATCCGGTCACAAGCACCGTACGCGCGCCCTGCTGGATGCTGGCGAGGGCCCGGTCGAAGTCGGGCTCGAACCGCACCGACGCATCGGGCAGGCGTCCTTCGGTGAAGTCCTGCTCGGCCCACCGCTGATGACCCGGCACCGACGGGGCCACCGTGAGCAGCAGCCGGTCCACCTCGGGGCGGATCGCGGCGAGCATGGCCGGCCAGTCCTTGTCGTTGCGGATGCCGACCAGGGCGTGCAGCGGTCGCGGCGGGTCGAATTCCCGCAGCGCCGCGACCAGCACCGCCATCCCGTCGGGGTTGTGGGCCACGTCGAAGATCCAGCGACCGCGCACATCGAACCGGCCCGGGACGTACGCCTCCGCGAAGCTGGCCGGCATCCAGGGCCCGAACGGCCCGAACGGCGGTGGCAGGGCGTTGAGCGCGCCGAGCGCCACCCAGGCGTTGGTCCACTGATGTGGCCCCCGGAGCCCGAGCTCGAGGCCCTCGGGCGCCTGCCCGGCGGCCGCCCGGACGATTGGATGCGCGCCGAGCCGCTGCGCTTCCTCGACCAGCACCTGGCGCACGACGGGGTCCTGTTCGCCGGTGACGAACGGCACCCCGCGCTTGGCGATGCCGGCCTTCTCGCGCGCGATCGTCGCGAGATCCTCACCCAGGTAGTCGGTGTGCTCCAGCGCGATCTTGGTCACCACGCTCGCCAGCGGGGTGATCACGTTGGTGCTGTCGAGCCTGCCCCCCAGCCCGACTTCGATGACCCCGATGTCCACGTCGCGTGAGGCCAGATCGGCGAACCCGATCGCGGTCATCGCCTCGAAGAAGCTCGCCTCGGTGCGTTCGATGTGGGGCTCGAGGATCGCGGCCCACTCCGCGAACGCCGCCTCGCTCATCGGCTCGCCGTTGACGACCACGCGCTCCCGCACCGAAACCAGGTGGGGCGACGTGTAGAGCCCCACGCGAAACCCACGCGCCCGCAGCGCCGCGGTCAGGAACGCGCACGTGGATCCCTTCCCGTTCGTGCCGCCGACGTGGATGGAGGGAAACTGCCGCTCCGGATGCCCGATGGCCTCGAGCAGACTCAGCGTCGGCTCGAGGCTCCACTTGATGCGTCCGGCTTGTCGAGGGAACAGATAGCGGCACGCGTCCTGGAAGGACCAGCGACTCAGTCGCCCGCCTCCGCCGGCGCCCGGCCGGCCATATGGCGCAGCAGCTGCGCCGT
>DATGDT010000032.1:0-1609 GCA_035310725.1 Gemmatimonadales bacterium | reverse complement strand
TCAGCGTCGGCTCGAGGCTCCACTTGATGCGTCCGGCTTGTCGAGGGAACAGATAGCGGCACGCGTCCTGGAAGGACCAGCGACTCAGTCGCCCGCCTCCGCCGGCGCCCGGCCGGCCATATGGCGCAGCAGCTGCGCCGTGGTCTCTCGCAGCTCGCTCCGCGGCACGACCGCATCGACCATGCCGTGCTCCAGCAGGAACTCCGAGGTCTGGAAGCCCTCGGGCAGGTCCTGGCCGATGGTCTGCTTGATGACGCGCGGACCCGCGAATCCTACGACCGCCCCCGGCTCGGCGAGGATCACGTCGCCCTGCATCGCGTACGACGCCGACACGCCGCCCGTCGTCGGGTTCGTCAGGATGGATACGAAGGGGACGCCGCGCTCGCCGAGCTCGGCCACCACGACGGACGCCTTGGCCATCTGCATCAGCGACAGGACCCCTTCCTGCATCCGCGCGCCGCCCGAGGCCGACACGATGATCAGCGGCACCCGCCGGTCGATCGACCGGCGCGCCAGCCGGGCCACCTTCTCGCCCACGACCGACCCCATGGAGCCGCCCATGAAGGCGAAGTCCATCACGCCCAGGTTGATGGCCATGCCGTCCAGCCGCCCATACCCCGTCCGGACCGCTTCGAACGGACCGGCCTTCTTGATAGCGGCCTGCATGCGCTCGCGGTAGTTCTCGAATTTCAGCGGGTCGGCCGACCTGAGGTTCTGGTCGAGCTCGTGCCAGGAGCCCTCATCCACCAGCAGATCGATGTATTCCTGTGCTGCGATCCGGCGATGAGCCCCGCAATTCGGGCACACGTTCAAGGCGCGCGCGAAGCGCTCCTTGATGTCGATGTGCCCGCATTCGTCGCATTTCTCCCACGCGTCGGCCGGGATCTCCAGCCTCACGCGCTCGGAGGTGCGGGGTTTACGCTCTTTTTTGAACCATGCCATGCCGGGAATCGTGGGGGTGCGGAAGGGCACAATCTCGCCGCCAGTTCCGCCCCGCGCTAGGCCTCAAGGTGTAACTCATTGCTAATGGTCGGCATAGCCGGACTGGCGCGACTCCCATGCAACCCGGAGGACGATCCCCACCGACAGCGCGCAGGTCAGCAGGAACGACCCCCCGTAGGAGAAGAACGGCAGCGGGATGCCGGTCACCGGCAGCAGGTTCACCGCCATGCCGACGTTCTCCAGGATGTGGGTGAACAGCATCCCCGCGATCCCGAAGACACAGAAACTCGAGTACGGGTCCGTGGCACGCCGGGCGATGCGCAACAGGGTGACCAGCAACGTCGTGAAAAGAGCCAGCGCCAGCAGGACGCCCGCGAAGCCGAGCTCCTCCCCGACAATGGGGAAGATGAAGTCGGTGTGCTGGGCGGGAAGGAACGCCAGCCGCTTCTGCGACCCGTGCGTAAATCCCTTGCCGAACCATCCGCCCGAGCCGATGGCGATCTTCGACTGGATGATGTGCCACCCGGTCGCGCGCGGATCCGCTTCCGGATTGAGGAATGCCAGGAACCGGCTCTGCTGGTACGGCGCGAGGTGTCGCCAGAACGGCAGGGCGACCACGCCCATGACGATGTTCGCCAGCATCACCGTCAGCCCCTCCCACAGGTAG
>DATGDT010000031.1:0-11242 GCA_035310725.1 Gemmatimonadales bacterium | reverse complement strand
TCCCTTCGCATCGACGACACCCTCCGCCGGCTGGGCTACAGCCCGCCCGTCTCCGCGGCACGACCGTTGCGGTAGCGCATCAGGTCGGCTCGCGAGTTGGGGCCGCATGATTAAGCCATTATCTTAATTGAACTTACGATTTGTGGCATGGAACCGTGCGCCGGAGCGGGCCTGACGCCGCCAGCGCAGCGTGCGAAATGCCCGGGAAGCGGGATTTGGGACGCAAACCTAGCCTGACGCAGCACACCGTCGCCGGCATCATGTGGATGTCGTACGGCAAGGCTGCGTTCTTCGTGCTGCAGCTGGTGGTCCTCGGTGTGCTCGCACGACTCATCACACCCAAGGCGTTCGGTGTCGTCAACGCCGCGCTGATCGTGACGGGCTTCTCCGCCATCGTCTCCCAGCTCGGCCTCGGGCCCGCCCTGGTGCAGCGGCCCGATCTGGAGCGCCGCCACATCGACACCGCCTATACGTTCTCGTTTCTGTTCGGCCTGTCGCTCGGGGTGATCCTCTGGTTCGGTGCGCCCGTTGCGGCCAGCCTCCTGCGCATGCCCGAAGTCACGCCAGTGATGCAGGCCCTGTCCTTCGTGTTCCCTCTCAACGGCCTGCAGACCGTCGGCCAGTCGCTGTTGAGCCGCAAACTCCACTTCTCGTGGCTCGCGAATCTCGACGTCGTGAGCTACGGGATCGGGTTCGGCGTCGTGGGCATCGTGACCGCGCTGCTGGGATGGGGGGTCTGGGCGCTGGTGGCCGCGCAGATCGGTCAGTCGTTGGGGCGGACGGCCGTGCTGCTCTGGAAGCACCCACCCCGTCTCCGCCTGATCTTCGACAAGCCCGCGTTCATGGACCTCGCCTATTTCGGCGGTGGTTTCACGATGGCCCGCGTGGCCAACTACATCGCGGTCAACGGCGACAACATGATTGTGGGACGGTTTCTGGGTGCCGCCCCGCTGGGCTACTACGGCCGCGCGTATTCGCTGATGTCGGCGCCGGCGTACGCGTTCGGCACGGTACTCGACCAGGTCCTGTTTCCCGCCATGGCGAAGGTGCAGGACGATCTCAAACGCCTCGCCGCCGCCTACCGGCGGGGCGTCGCGCTGATCGCCCTCATGGTCCTGCCAGCCAGTGCAGCCATCATTTTTCTGGCTCCTGAAGTCATCCGGATCGCGCTGGGACCCAAATGGGGGCCCGCGGTGGCACCGTTCCAGGTGCTCGGGCTGGGGATGCTGTTTCGCACCAGCTACAAGATGAGCGATTCGATTTCCCGCTCGACGGGGGCCGTCTACCGCCGAGCCTGGCGTCAGCTCATCTACGGTGGATTGGTCGTGCTCGGCGCGTGGATCGGAACGCGATGGGGCATCGTCGGCGTCTCATGGGGAGCGCTTGCGGCGTTGACGGTGAATTTCTTCCTGATGGCCGCCCTCGGCCAGCAGGTGGCCGGCCTCCGGTGGCGTGACTTCTGGGGAGCACACCGTCCGGCCGTTCTGCTGACGCTCGTTTCCTTCCCGCTCGTATGGGTCGCGACTACCGGGCTGCGTCACGTGAATGCCCCGGCCATTGTCGTGCTGGGCGGCGCAGGCGTCGCCCTCGTGCTGGCCTGCGGCGTCGCTATCAGGCGTCTGCCGAGCATCTTCCTCGGCGAGGACGGCCAATGGATGGTGAGCACCTTGCGCTCGTTCCTGCAGAAGATGCGCGGCCGCGCCGGTAGCGAGCGGCAGAAGGTCTCCGGGGCATTCGAGACCACCCGCGTGGAGGAAGTGCGTTGACCGGCGTCGAGGAAGCCCGACGGCTTTCCGGGGAGGGCGCGATGACCGCCCCCGGCGCCCCGACTCTCCAGGTGCTCCACGATCTGTTCGATCGCCTTCACGCCGAGGGCCTTCGCTACTGCCATTGGAAGAGCAACGAGCACCTGCGGGCGTCGTTCACCGGGGCCACGGATGTGGACGTGCTGTTCGACCGCCGCGCCATCGTACCGCTCACGCGCATCCTGGGCGTGACGAACTTCAAGCGCTTCGTGGTCAAGCCCGGTCGCGGGTACCCCGGGATCGAGGATTACGTCGGGTTCGACGCGGCCACGGGCGCCCTCACCCACCTCCATGTTCACTACCAGCTCACCCTCGGGGAGAAGTTCCTGAAGGGCCATCGGCTCCCATGGGAAGAGGTGTACCTCGACACCCGCGTCTGGAACGGGGAGTTCGAGCTGTACACGGCCGACCCACACGTCGAGCTGGTGGCACTGCTGGTGCGGGCGGTCATGAAGCTCCGTGCCCGCGACAGGCTGATCGAGTCCCTCGGGACGCCCTATTTCCGCGGCGGGCTGCGCCGCGAGCTGCACTGGCTCCAGCAACGGGTGGAGCGGCGGCGGCTGCAGGACATCGGCGCGCAGCTGGTAGGCGAGCCGGCGGCGCTGCTGCTTCCCGATCTCGCGGCGCACGCACAGCCGAGCGTCCGCCAGCTCCGCACGTTCGGGCGTCGCGTTCGGCCATCGCTCGACGAGTATCGCCTCTTCGCCACGAACGACGCGGTGCGCCAGATGGCGACCCGGGAGCTGGGCGTGGTCTGGTGGAAGGTGCGGAACTGGTACCAGGGCGCACCGACGAAAAGCACGCGCACCCTGCCGCACGGCGGGTTGACGGTGGCCCTGCTCGGCGCCGATGGCGCCGGGAAATCCACGCTCACGGCGGCGCTCGCCGACTGGTTGTCGCGCGAAGTCGCCGTGGTCACGACCTACGGCGGCAGCGGCAAGGGATCGGCGTCTCTGCCCCGCCGCGTGCTGCAGTATCTGGGTGGCGTGCGCCGAGCCATCAGGGGCGCGATGCCGCCGACGGCAGTGGCGCCGGACCGGCTCGACGCGGGAGCACGGCATCCCGCGGCCGCGCCGTCGCTGGCGCGGGCCGTGTGGGTGGTGGCGCTGGCGCGCGAGCGCCGCCGGCGTGCACTGGACGCACGGCGCGCCAAGGGATTGGGGATGATCGTCCTCTCGGACCGGTTGCCCCAGACGCAGTTCCCCGGCTGGAACGACGGTCCGCGGCTCGCTCCCTGGCTCGGGACCGGTCCCGCGACGCTGCAGGCGGCGGCGCGCCGGGAACAGGCCGCGTTCCAGCTGGCGGAGATGACGCCACCGGACCTCGTGCTCAAGCTGCACGTGTCGCCCGAGGTCGCCGCGCGCCGCAAGCCCGAGACGCCGCCCGAGCAGCTGCACACCGGGATCGACATGGTCCGCCGGCTCCGGTTTCCACCTGCGACGCGGGTCGTGGAGCTCGACGCCGAACAACCCCTCCCCTCGGTGCTGCTGGCGGCGAAGCGGGCGCTCTGGGAGGTGATCTGATGTGCGGGATCACCGGCTTCTGGCGACCGCAGGGTCTGCACGAAGCCGCGGCCCGCACCACCCTGACCGCGATGACGGACACGATCCGTCATCGCGGCCCCGACGACGCGGGGACCTGGATCGACGCAGCGGCGGGGATCGCACTCGGCTTCCGGCGGCTGGCGATCATCGATCTCACGCCCACGGGCCGGCAGCCGATGACTTCGGCGTCGGGACGCTACGTGATCGTGTTCAACGGAGAGATCTACAATTTCCAGGACCTGCGCCGCGAGCTGAGCGCGCTCGGGACGGCATTCCGCGGCCGATCGGATACCGAGGTGCTGCTGGAGGCCCTGGAGGCGTGGGGGCTGCGGCGCACCCTGGAGCGCTGCAACGGGATGTTCGCCTTCGCGCTCTGGGACAAGGCCGAACGCACGCTCCACCTGGCCCGGGACCGCGCCGGTGAGAAGCCGTTGTACTTCGGCTGGTCCGGCGGCACGCTGTTGTTCGGCTCGGAGCTCAAGGCGCTCCGGGCGCACCCCGACTTCCACGGCCAGATCGACCGCAACGCACTCGCGTTGTACCTGCGGCGCGGGTACGTCCCCGGCCCCTACTGCATCTATCGCGGCATCCAGAAGCTGCGGCCCGGCACCTGGCTGACGGTACGGCCCGATCGCTTCGGCGCGGGAGTAGTGCCGACCCCCTATTGGTCGCCGCGCGAAGTGGCGGAGCAGGCCGCGGCAAACCCGTTCCGCGGCAGCGCCGACGACGCGGCGGAAGCCCTGCATGAGCTCCTGACCGATGCGGTCAAGTTGCGCATGGAGGCGGACGTGCCCCTCGGGGCCTTTCTCTCGGGCGGACTCGATTCCTCCACCATCGTGGCGCTCATGCAGGCGAACAGCTCCCGGCCGGTGCGCACGTTCACCATCGGGTTCCGCGAGGAGCGCCATGACGAGGCCCGGTACGCGGCGGCGGTCGCCCGGCACCTCGGCACTGAACACACCGAGCAGTATCTCACGCCGGCCGAGGCGCTCGCCGTCATTCCCCGCCTGCCGGTGCTGTACGACGAACCGTTCGCGGACACGTCGCAGATCCCGACCTACCTGGTGTCGGAGCTGACCCGGCGTCACGTGACCGTGAGTCTCTCGGGCGACGCCGGGGACGAGCTGTTCGGCGGCTACCGACGGCACCGCCTGGGACCGGCGATCTGGCGCGCCATCAAATGGATCCCGTTTCCGGTGCGGCGCACACTGGGCGCGCTCCTGGCACCACCCCGCACCGCGCGTGGCGGCGTGTTGGGCGGCGCGCTGAGTCGCCTCACGCATGCCCTGACCGGAAAGCGGAACCTGGTCGAGCGGGCGCGGCAGGCCGCGGAAATCCTGCCGCTGGAATCCCCGATCGCGCTCTATCATTACATGATGTCGTACTGGAAGCATCCCGACATTCTCCTGCCCGACGCCCGTGAGCTGCTGGTCCCCGCCACTGATCCGTCGCGCTGGCCCAACCTGGGTGCCAGCCCCGCGGAGATCATGATGTATCTGGACACGGTCGCCTGGCTCCCCGACGACATCCTCGTGAAGCTCGATCGCGCCACCATGGGCACCAGCCTCGAGGCCCGCGTCCCATTGCTGGACCATCGGGTCATCGAGTTCGCCTGGCGCTTGCCGCTCGGCATCAGGATGGGCTGGAAGGGCACCAAGCGGCCCCTGCGACAGGTCCTCGACCGCTACGTTCCCCGCCAGCTGGTGGACCGGCCCAAGCGGGGCTTCCACATGCCGGTGGCCGACTGGCTGCGTGGACCGCTCAGGGACTGGGCCGAAGCGTTGCTCGACGAGCGGCACCTCGGCGATAGCGGTCTCGATCCCCGCCCGGTACGAGAGAAGTGGACCGAGCACCTGTCAGGGACAACGCGCTGGGACTATCACCTCTGGACGGTGCTCATGTACTCGGCCTGGGTGGAGAGCACCGCGCCGACATTCCACCCGGCGGCCGCATGAGGCCCGTGGTCGATCCAATGACCGTGGCGCCTCCGAGTCCTGCCGAAGCGGCCGCTCCTTCCAGCGTGGCTGCGCCGCGGCTGGAGATCCTGCCGCAGCTCTTCCAGCGGCTGGACCAGGAGCAGATCCGCTATTGTCACTGGAAGAGCACCGAGCATCTCGGAGCGACCATGACCGGCGCGACCGACGTGGACGTGCTGGTGGAGCGCAGCGGGGCGCAGCGCCTCACGCATCTGTTGACCGAGGGGACGACGTTCAAGCGATTCGTTGTGAAAGCGGGACGCGGCTATCCGGGCATCGAGGACTACGTCGGGTTCGACGGCGCGACCGGGAAGCTCAGCCACCTGCACGTGCATTACCAGCTGACCCTGGGGGAGAAGTTCCTCAAGGGCCATCGACTCCCCTGGGAAGACGTCGTGCTCGACACGCGGGTGCGGGACGAGGCGTCCGGCTTGTGGGTCACGGAGCCGCATCTCGAGCTGCTCATCCTCATCGCGCGTCATGTGATGAAGCTGCGGCTGCGCGATACGCTCCTGGCCGCGGTCGGGCACGAGTACTTCCGTGGCGGGATGCTGCGGGAGCTTCGCTGGCTCGCCGCCCGGGTGCGCTCGGAGGAACTGGTACAGCGCGCGGAGCCGCTGGTCGGCCAGGCGGCGGCGCGCATGCTCCCGGCGATGATCGCGGGCCGTGGCCCTTCGATCGCCCAGCTGCGCGCCTTCCGCCGTCGTGCGGTGCCGCAGCTCTCCAGCTATCGCATGTACTCCGGCGCCGGCGCCACGCGGCGCATGTGGCTGCGGGAATGGACCTGGATCTGGTGGCGCGCCACCAACTGGCTGCGCCGCGCCCCAACGCGTTCCACCCGCACTCCACCCCAGGGGGGCCTGGCGATCGCCTTCGTCGGTCCCGACGGCTCGGGGAAATCCACGCTCACCAAGGCGATCGCCGAGTGGCTGTCCCGCGAAATCGCGGTGATCACGACGTACGGCGGCAGCGGAAAGGGCTCCGCCTCCACGTCGCGCCGTTTGCTGCAGCGCGCGGGAGCGATGACTCGGCCCCGGAAGGGCGGCGGCGAGCCTGCCGGCGTGCGACTGCTGGGCAAGCTGCTGTGGGTGCTCACGCTGTCCCGCGAGCGCCGGCGCTGGGGCTCCCGGGTGCGGCGGGCCCGGAATCTCGGCATGATCGTGCTCTCCGACCGGCTGCCGCAGACCCAATTCGCCGGACTCAACGATGGGCCCCGGTACGGGCACTGGCTCGAATCCCCCTCCTGGCTGCGACGCACCGTGGCGAAACGGGAACGGGCGACGTTCCGGGAGGCGACGATCGTTCCACCTGACGTGATCGTGCGGCTGCACGTTCCCGTCGAGGTCGCGTCGCAACGGAAGCCGGATACCCCGCTGGACCAGCTGCGACGCAAGATCGAGATCGTCGGGCAGCTGCGCTTTCCGCCGCCCACCCGTGTGGTCGAAATCGACGCGGCCCAACCGCTCGAGCGGGTCCTGCAGGACGTCAAGCAGGCTGTGTGGGCCTGCCTGTGAACCACACGCCGCTCTCCCGATCCGCGCCTCCTACCCCTGCCGGGGGCACAGCGAAGCGGACGCGGCCGCTCATCGTGGAGATCGTAGGTCCCGCGGGCGCCGGCAAGACCGCGCTGCTTCGGACGCTCGGCCGCGACCCCCGCGTGCACGCGGGCGTCCGAATCGACCGCGTGCGCCAATTCGGGGAGATGCTGGGGCACGGCATCGCGGTCCTCCCCATCGCCCTCACGCTCCTGCACCAGGGCTGGAAACGGCTGTGGTACGGACTGCTGCACTTCGTGCGGCTCCGCACCTTGC
Organism: Gemmatimonadales bacterium; assembly: GCA_035310725.1. Classification (GTDB taxonomy): domain Bacteria; phylum Gemmatimonadota; class Gemmatimonadetes; order Gemmatimonadales; family GWC2-71-9; genus DASTHG01. The sequence goes on along the minus strand of DATGDT010000031.1, from coordinate 4,106 downwards.
CACGAGCGATCACGCTCGCCGCCGCGGGCGCGGAGGCCGATGCGATCCTGCTCGATGAAGGGCCGGTCTTCAGCCTCGCCCGGCTGAGCGTCTTCCAGCAGGCGAATCAGGGCGCAGGGCGACTGGCCGATGCCTGGCACGCCGAGCTGGACCGCTGGTCCGGCCTGCTCGATCTCGTCATTTGGACCGACGCCCCGGATGCGGTGCTCGCCGAGCGCATTCGGAGCCGGCTGAAGCGCCATCAGATCAAGGGCGGCAGCGACGCGGAAGTCGCGGTGTTTCTGGAGCGCTATCGTCAGGCGTACCGCGAGATCCTGGCCAGCCTGACCACGGGGAAACGAGTCGGAATGGTCCACCTGGACACCACCGGCCTCGCGGTCGACGTGGCCGCCGGACGGTTGCTCGCCGAATTGGAGCAACTGGGGCTGCGGCGCAACGCCTGAGCGGGGAGAGCCATGTTACGCAGATCGAGTCGCCGCAACCTCTACGGCCCACCGGTCGCCACGGTGGGAGGGATCGCCCCCGGCCAACCGATGCCGCTGCAGGCCGTGCCCCAGGTGGCGGGCCCCAGTCGCCTGCTCCGCTGGGCGCTCTACGGCTTCATTTTCTCGCTTCCCTTCGACGCGCCCGGCCGCCTGCCGCTCGAGCTCACAACACTCACCGGTGCGGCGTTCCTCGCCGTCACTCTGCTGCAGCCGGGGTTGTGCTACGGGCGGCGTCCGCTCGTCTTCTGGCTGTTCTTCGCCTACCAGTACGCCTACTGGATGGCATTCGTCTTCGGTGGCGCGCAGTTCACCTCTGATGCGGTGCACTCATCCGTATTCTACATCCAGGGTCTCATCATCTTCCTCGCCTGCTTCAATCTCATGCGCGATCCGCGCGTCGCCCGCCATGTGCTGCTGACGCTGGCGATCGCGGTGACCATCCTGGCCGTCATGACCATCTTCGGCATCGGGAAGGCGTACGACACCGAATCGGGACGGCAGATCGTCCTCGGCCAGAACGCCAATCGCGCCGCCCGTATGCTGTGTGCCGGCCTCCTGATCCTGGTCGGAATGGTGTTCGGACGCCCCCAGCCCGGGATACACCCGAAGTGGATCGCCTGGCCCGTGGCCGCCGTCATCGGGCTGGCGATGATCCTGGGTGGGAGCCGGGGCGGGCTCGTGGCTCTGGCAGTCGGCCTGTGGATGTTTTCGTTCGCCGGGAACACGTTGGGCATCCGGATTCGGAACACGCTCGTGGCCCTGTTCGCGATCGGCATCGCGGCCTGGGGCGCATGGCAGTCGCCGGTGATGCAGCAACGCATCCTGCTGGCAAGCCAGGGGAACATGGCGAAGCGCGAGATCATCTTCCCTGCCGCCATCCAGATGTTCAAGGCCAAACCGATTTACGGATGGGGTGCGGGAAATCAGTACGCGCTCGCCGTGCGACTGGGTCTCCCTCCCGCCCTTCACCAGACGCGCGACACCCACAACCTGTTCCTCGAAGTGCTGACGGCGACGGGCCTCCTCGGGGCGATCCCGTATTGCACCGCATTGTGGCTCTGCCTCTGGGCCGCCTGGAAAGCGAGACGCGGGTTCGAAGGAATCCTGCCGCTGGCCCAAATGATGGCGCTCGGGGTGGGAAACCTGACCGGCAACTACATCCAATTCAAACTGCAATGGGTGCTGCTGGCGTACGCCCTGGCCAGCTGGGTGTACCTCACGCCGCATCCGCAACGCCTGGTGATGGCCACGCCCGCAGAGCTGCGGCGGCGCCGTCGGGGATAGGGCGCCGTCCCGTCTGTTGCGGCCATACCACAACGGTCTTCACCCGCAGATTCTCACATGAGGTTCATGTATAACCTGCTGTCGATCAATAGCTTACATGAAGATGCCGGAGCGCCCTGCGAGGCACGCAGGGTGCGTAGGCGGTATCCGTGGGATTGATGGAGGGACGAACCGGAGGATGTCGGGGGGCGTGCTGATCACGTTTTCGGGTCTGGATGGAGCGGGCAAGTCCACGCTCATCGCGTTCTTGACTACCACGCTGGAGGGCCGGCGCCAGCCGGTCACCGTTCTGCATCTCAACGATCAGGTCGGCGTGTACGCGTTGCTGCGGGGACTGCGCGATCTCCTGCGGGGGAAGCGTGCGGAAGACCTCGCTCCCGGTGCCCCGGACCCCAAGTCGCAGAAGCTGCAGCGTCCCACCTCGCGCGGCGTCCGCGGCGCGCTGAGCCGGTTGCGGACGGCCCTGCTCTGGAACAAGGGCCTGCGGAGCCTCCTGTACCCGATCGACCTGGCGATTTTCGTCTGCTATCGCGCCTACCTCGAGCGGGCCAAGGGGCGGGTGCTGATCATGGATCGCTACTTCTACGACACGCTCGTAGACCTCACGAGTGGGCGGCCGGGGCCCTGGACGCGGCTGCTCGAGCGCCTCACCCCGCGTCCCACGGTGCCGGTGTTCCTCGACATCACCCCCGAGGAATCGTACCGGCGGAAGCGCGAGTTCACGATCGAATACCTGAGCCGCCGGGCCGACGCCTACCGGCGCGTGTTCGATCGGGTGCCGAATGCCCTCCGGCTGCCGAACGACAACCTCGAGCGCACCAAGGCCGCGCTGCTCAAGGCGATCGCGTGACCGACCGCGCGCTGGTGCTCGACGGGCAGACGAACCAGGCCCTGGCGTGCGTGCGGTCGCTGGGCCGCGGGGGCGAAGACGTGTTCGTGGCGGCGACGCGACGCCGACCGCTGGCGTCCTGGTCTCGTTTTTCTCGCGGCCGATTTCTATTGGAAGATGAGACGCCGGAGGCGTTCGCGCCGCTGCGCCGGTGGGCGAGCGCTCGCGGCGTGACGCTCGTGCTGCCGCTCACCGAGCGTTCCTGCGTGCTGTGCAACCTGGAGCGATCCGCGTGGGAGGCCGCCGGGATCACGGTCGGCAGCGCGCCGCCGGAGCTGCTGGCGCTCGCGTTCGACAAGGCACGGACGTTCGAGCTGGCGCAGCAGGCGGGTGTCGCGATTCCTCCGACCCGGGTGCCGACCTCGCTGGCCGAAGCCCGCACGGCCGCGGAGGAAGTCGGCTACCCCTGCGTGGTGAAATCGCGGTTCAGCAACGCCTGGGATGGATCGCGATTCCTCCCGGACCCCGGGACGAGCTACGTGCGCCAGCCGGGCGAGCTCGAAGCCGCCGTGGCCTCGCACCGCCAAGGTGGGCACTGGCCGGTGATCCAGGGGTTCGTGCCCGGTCAAGGCAAGGGCGTGTTCGCCCTGTTCGAATCGGGCCGACCGGTCGCATGGTTCGCTCACGAGCGGTTGCGCGACGTCCGTCCGTCGGGGTCCGGCAGCAGTCTCCGCCGTTCGGCGGCCCTCGACCCGCGGCTGCTGCAGCCCGCCGAGCGGTTACTCGCGGCGATGGGCTGGCACGGCCCGGCGATGGTCGAGTTTCGCGACGACGGCGTGCACCCGCCCGCTCTGATGGAGGTCAACGGCCGGTTCTGGGGCTCGCTGCAGCTGGCCGTTTCCGCAGGGGCGGACTTCCCCCGGTGGTGGGCCGCGATTCTGCGCGGGCACCCGGTGGAGCGCCGCACCAGCTACGCCACCGGTGTGACGGTCCGCTGGGTCTGGGGAGACGTCAAACGGTTTCTCTACATCCTCGGCGGCGCGCCGCCAGGCTACCCGGGGCGCTATCCCACGGTCCTGCAGGGACTGCGGGAGCTCCTGGGTCGACAGCTGCCGGGCACGCGCTCGGAAGCGTGGCAGCCCGACGATCGATGGCCCGCCATCGGAGAGTGGGTACAGGGAATTGGGGATCTGCTCGCCGGCCGACGCCGTCGAGGACGCGCGGCGTCCGCCCCGGCCAGCGAGCCCGCCACCGCTCCGGCGCTCGAGCCTCCCACCGCAGCCACGACAGCACCATCCGGCGGAGCGCAGGCGCTCCAGGCCGTGGATGAAAGGAAATGAAATGGATGCCCCGTTGCGCGTGCTGATGATTACGGCCGGATGGCCGCAGCCGGGACAGCCCCAGACGACCCATTTCGTCAAGCGACAGGCGGAGTTCCTGCGCAAGGCCGGGGTCGAGGTGGATGTGTTCCCCTTTCGCGGCGGCAAGCGCGCCTGGAACTACGCGCG